>DATIYQ010000082.1:0-4670 GCA_035517515.1 Binatia bacterium | reverse complement strand
TTCCGCCGCGCGGGAATCCGGGGCGGTGGAAAGCCGCCTGGACCCCTGGGTCTTCCGCCAGGACTACGCGGAGCGCAAGCTGCAGGAGCATTTCCGCGTGGCCAATCTCGAGGGGTTCGGCCTGACGGAACATCCCTGGGCAACCATTGCCGCCGGAGCGGTGCTGCATTACCTGGGAGAAACTTCGGGAAAGGGCGGCAGCAGGCTGGCGCATCTGTCCCGGGTGGGGTTCTACGAAGAGCCGGAAGCGCTGGTGCTGGACAGCGTGACCACGCGCAATCTGGAACTGGTCTCCGCGGCCGCGGGGGAAGGCGCGGGGCCGCGCGACGCGGGGCCCACGCTGCTCTCCACGCTGGACGAAACCGCGACGCCGCTGGGCGCGCGCCTGCTGCGGAGCTGGCTGCTGCGGCCTTCTGTCAACCGGGAAGAAATCACCGCGCGGCACGATGCGGTGGCCGAGCTGCTGTCGAAAACCGTAATCCGCGAGGAAATCCGCAAAGACCTGGCGGCGGTGCAGGATCTGGAGCGGCTGGCCAGCCGGGTGGCGCTGGGCACGGCCACGCCGCGCGACCTGCTGGCGCTGCGAAATTCCCTGGAACAAATCCCACTGCTCCGTGGGTTCCTTTCCGGCTGCGCCACGCCGCGACTGCGGGAGCTGCACGCCCAACTGGACGAGCTGGCCGACGTACGGGAACTGGTGGCGCGGGCCATCGCGGAGGATCCTCCGGCGGTGAAGAGTTATGCCCCGGCCGCACCGGGCGTGATCCGCGCGGGATACAACGCGGAGCTGGATGAATTCCGCGGGCTGACCTCCCGCGGACGCCAAACCATCGCGGCCATGGAAGAGCGCGAACGCCGGCGCACGGGCATCGGCTCGCTGAAAGTGCGCTACAACCAGGTGTTCGGCTTCTACATCGAGATTTCCAAACCCAACCTGCACCTGGTGCCGGCGGATTTCGAGCGCAAGCAAACCCTGGTGGGAGCGGAGCGCTTCACCACGCCGGAGCTGAAGGACTACGAGCAGAAGGTGCTGGAAGCGGACGAACGCATCCTGGAAATCGAGCAACGGCTGTTTCAGGAGGTGCGCTCGAAGATCGGGGCGCAGGCGCAGCGGCTGCGGCAGACGGCAGCGGCGCTGGCGCAACTGGACGTGCTGGGCGCGTTCGCGCATACCGCGGCGGCGCGCAGCTACGTCCGCCCGCACTTTGCGGGGGAAGAAGATGGAGCGCAGGAGGGGCAACTGCTGCTGGCGGGGGCGCGGCATCCGGTGATTGAACGGCTGCTGGAGGAGCGTGGGGAGCGGTTTATCCCCAACGATCTCTACCTGGACTCTTCAGCGCACCTCATCCTGATCATTACCGGACCCAACATGGGGGGGAAATCCACGTACCTGCGCCAGGCCGCGCTGCTGGTGGTGATGGCGCAGATGGGATCGTTCGTCCCGGCGCAAAAAGCGCAACTGCCCATCGTGGACCGCATCTTCACGCGCATCGGCGCCTCGGACAATCTGGCCCGCGGCCGCTCCACGTTTCTGGTGGAAATGAGCGAAGTGGCGGCCATCCTGAACCTGGCCACGGAACGCAGCCTGGTGCTGCTGGATGAAGTGGGCCGCGGAACGGCGACGTTTGACGGCCTGTCGCTGGCCTGGGCGGTGGTGGAGCATCTGCACGCGCACACCCGAGCGAAGACGCTCTTTGCCACTCACTACCACGAACTCACGGAACTGGGCGGCCTTCTGCCCGGGGTCAAAAACCTGCACGTCTCCGTGCGCGAATCGGGCCACGAAATTATTTTTCTGCGGCGCGTGGAACCCGGCAGCGCCGACAAAAGCTACGGCATCGAAGTGGCGCGCCTGGCCGGCTTGCCTCCGGAGGTGATTGACCGCGCGCGCCAGGTGCTCTCCAAACACGAGCAAAAGGAGCACAAACTCACCGCGGAGCTTTCTCCCGGCGCCGGGGGCGGCAACGGAGCGGCCGGCTCGGGGAGCCTCCCGGCGCAACCCGCCATGTTCGCGGCCATCGACCGCGAAGTGCTGGAGGCCCTGCGCCGCGCCGACCTGGACCACATGCGTCCGGTGGATGCACTGAGCCTTCTGGCCCGCCTCAAAGACCAGGTCTCTGAGTAGCCGCTCGTCTCCTGTCTGCCCTGCGGTTTGCGATGCGATTTGCTTTGCGGCCTTTGCTTCTTGGCGCCTTTGCGAGAAACTCTCGTCCGATCTTTTCAAACATGCTGGTCCTGGGGCTCATCTCCGGCACCTCCGCCGACGGCATTGACGCCGCGCTGGTGGAGATTTCAGGGCGTCCCCCGCGGCTGCGCATCCATCTCCGCGGTTTCGCCTGTTTCCCTTACCCGGCGCCGGTCCGCCGCGAGGTGCTGCGCATCGCCTCGGGAGAAGCCGCGCCTGTCGCGGATATTTCCCGCCTCAACTTTCTACTGGGCCAACTGTTTTCCAGAGCCGCGTTGGCCGCATGCCGCCGGTGGCGCATATCGCCGCGCCGGGTGGCGCTCGTCGGCTCGCACGGCCAGACCATCCATCACCAGGGTGCGCCCGCCCGTCATCTGGGCCTCCGCGGAATCCGGGCCACCCTGCAAATCGCGGATCCTGCGGTGATCGCCGCTCGCACGGGAATTCCCACCATCGGGGATTTTCGCCCCGCGGACCTGGCGGCGGGAGGCCACGGGGCCCCGCTGGTTCCTTTTGTGGATTATCTGCTGTATCGCCATCCGCGCCGCGGGCGCGTGGCGCTGAACATCGGGGGCATCGCCAATCTCACCGCCATCCCGCCCGGCGCGGCTCCGCGACGCGTGCTGGCGTTCGACACCGGACCGGGGAATATGCTGGCCGATGCATTTGCCGCGCGCCTTTCCGCCGGCCGTTTGCGGTGCGACCGGGACGCGCGCATCGCCGGCCGCGGGCGCCTGGAACCGGCGCTGCTGGCCGCGATGCTGGCCGATCCCTACTTCCGCCGGCGGCCGCCAAAATCCGCGGGGCGCGAACAATTCGGCGGGGAATTTCTGGAGCGCGCCCTGGCCGTAGCCCAGGGCGCCGCGCTGCGGCCAGAAGATGTGATGCACACGCTTACGCTGCTCACGCCGGTCACCATCCTCGATGCGGTCCGCCGGTGGGTCCTGCCACGCATGGCGGTGGACGACCTGATCGTTTCCGGCGGGGGCGTCCACAATCCGCTGATTCTTTCCCAACTGCGCGCCGGCCTGCCCGGCGCGAAGTTCATTTCTTCCGGTGAATGGGGCGTGCCGGAAGACGCGAAAGAGGCCTACGCGTTTGCCGTGCTGGCCTATGAATCCTTCCACCGCCGCCCGGCAAATCTTCCCAGCGCCACTGGGGCCACGCGGCACGCGGTGCTGGGGAAACTCTGCTGGCCCTGAGACCCGGCGCGCGACTTTTGGGATGAGCGGGGATGGTAGCGCCGGCATGGAATCGAGCCGGCAGCGTGCGGAGAGTGAAGTCAATCCGTTTGGGTTGCCTGGGTGGAACCTCGGCGGGGAAAACCTAGTTTGCGGCGGTGCGCTGGCCGGAGGATCCGGCGCCGCTTTCCATCACCGCGCGAATTTCCTGCTCGGGGATGCGCCCTTCGCGCACGATGCGCCAGGCGTGATCCCGCAGGTCGACGATGGTGGAAGCGAGGACCGCTCCGGTTTCTCCCCCGTCCAGAATCAACGGCAGGCGGTCGCCCAATTGCGCGGCCAGCAAATCCGCATTGGTGCTGGAGGGATGCCCGGAAAGATTCGCGCTGGTTCCGGTGATGGGCCCGCCGAAGGCCTGGATCAATTCCCAAACCACCTGTGAATTCGGCATGCGCAGGGCCACACGCCCGGTGCCCCCGGTGACCTTCAGCGGCAGGCGGTGGGACGCCTCCATCACGATGGTGAGCGCTCCGGGCCAGTATTTTTCGGCCAGACGGACGAAGCCGTCGGGAATATTGCGGACCAATTCCACCGCATGATCAATGGAGCGGACCAGAATGGGCAGCGCGCGCGATTCCGGCCGCCCCTTGATGCGGTAGATTTGCTCGACGGCGGCGAGGTTGAAGGGGTCCGCGGCCAGGCCGTAGAAGGTGTCCGTGGGCACGCCCACAACCATGCCTCTGCGGATAAACCCCGCCGCGTAAGCGATGGCCTCCGGCTCAGGATTCTGTGGCGAAACGCGTACGATCTCTGCGGTCAACCGTAAAACTCTCGGCCGAAGCTGCACAGCGCCCCGGCGGCCCGTCTGTATAGTCCACGGACGCTACCACAGCCTCCCCCCGCCCGCAATACACAGCCCCAGAAAGTTTTGCGCGGGAGCGCACGCTGGCGGCCCCGTGCGGAACTGCGGGGATTACCGGGGAGGTTTCTCCGGTGCCGCCGCGGTGGACCCGGCCGGGGGCCGGGGGTCGGGCGCGGCCACTCCCGCCACGGGAGACCCCAATCCCAGCCTTTGCAGGGAGAGGGCCTCCAGTTTTCCCGTCGCGGGCAGGCCCTGGGCGGACTGAAATTCCTTCATGGCCTCGACGCTGGCGTCATCCCACTTTCCCGTGGGCTCGCCGTGGTAGTAGCCCTCTTTTGCCAGTGCCCCCTGAATCTCCCGGATGCGCTGCGGTTCGGGCGCCGCCGGACGGCGCGCGGCAGCAGTTTTCTTCTTCTTTTTGGGGCTGGAAGGCTGCGTGGGG
>DATIYQ010000081.1:0-5443 GCA_035517515.1 Binatia bacterium | reverse complement strand
CGTTTGTTCCATCCACGGGACCGAAACGCCAGGGCGGAGCGCGGGGAGAACGGCAGGAAGAAAGAGCGGGGCGGCGGCCGCAAACTCTTCCGGGGATAGCTCCGGGAGGTCACGATCCAATTCCTGCCGAAGACGGGCGCGACCGCGGCGCCAAAGCTCTCCGGCAACGAAGCGCGCCGTGCTAGCCGGGCGGGTGCGCGCCTGCGCGGAGAGATAGGAGAGCAAATCGTTCATGGCTTAAAACGCAACGAGAGGTGAGAGAGATTCAAGATGCCCCGCCGCCCCTGCATTGCCCCTGGGGCATCAACGGCGGGCTCCGGCCGCGGCCTTCCACGCGGCAGCGAGCGGAGGAGGAGCAGGCTGTGGCGCCGGCTGCGTTCGACGGCTGGGTTCGAGGCAAAGCGCCGGCGCCAGTTTCTTCGCAATCAGCTCCACCAGGGATTCCATACGAAAGAGCGGGGCACGGCGGTCGAAAGCGCGTCCCAAACGCACCAGACCCCTGTCGCCGCCGGGCACCTCGATGGGAATCTCCACGGTCCAGAGTCCCGCGAGCCAGGGACGTCCCGGGACACTGGCGCCTTTCGACCCACTCTCGGAGAGTGCCGACCGGCACCAATCAAAGCGGCTGACGATGGCAGTGTCCGCGGCGTGCAATTCGCAACTGGCTTCTGTGAAGCCGAGTTGATCCAGAAGCCTGGAAAGACAGGCCCAGGCCTGGTCCGGAGAGGCGGCCTGTTCAAACTCCGCCGCGGTCTTGCGGATGGCGATCTGATTGCGCAGGACGGCGGGCTGCGTGCGCAATGCCCGCCGGATGTGCGCGTCCAATTCCGTGAATTCCGGGTAGCGCATCTGGGCGACCACAATCCAAGCCAGGACCCCGCAGATCAGGGCGATCAGCGGAGCGACCGAGCCGGAGTAATTGACCAGCAAAATGGAACTGAGGGCGAAGAGCCCGGCGAGCCCGTAGAGAACAAACACCGCCAGACGTTTCGCCAGGCCGATCTTGATGAGGCGGTGATGCAGGTGCTCTTCGTCGCGCCGGAAGAGCGGATGGCCGCTGAGCAGGCGGCGCAACGTGGTGACGGTCACCTCCAGCAACGGGAGACCGAAGATCAAAAGCGGGATGGCCAGGGTGACCATCACCGGCCCTTTTTGCGCGCTGACGATGGAGAGGGCGGCCAGGGCCAGCCCGGCAGTGAGGCTTCCGGAATCTCCCAGGTAGATGCGCGCGGGGTGGAAGTTGTGCGGCAGGAAGCCGAGCATGGCCCCGGCGATGGCCGCAGACACAGCGGCCACGAAGACACTGGTGCCCATGGCTGCCAGCAGAAACAGCGCAATGCTGGCAAACAGCCCGGTTCCGGCGGCCAGCCCGTCCAATCCGTCAATCAAGTTGAAGGCATTGGACATGGCCACCAGCCAGAGCACGGTGAGCGGTAGGCCAAGCCATCCGAGCGAAAACGATTCGTGAGTGAACGGGTTGGAAAGCAACTCCACACGAAAGCCGCCCATAAAGAGAATGCCGGCAGCGACGAACTGAACTGCAAGTTTCTGCCAGGGCCGGGCGCCGCGCACATCGTCGTAGACGCCCACGGTGAAGACCGCCAGGCACGCGGCGAGGAGGGCCAGGCCGCGAGTGCCGGCGTGCACGATGCGCTCGGAAACCATGTTCTGGCGCAGCAGGACGATGCCCAGGGTGAGCAGAATGGCCGTGAGCACGGCCAGACCGCCCAGGCGGGGCGCGCCGCGTCCGGTCTTGCCGTCGCCCTCGCGCCGGGCCCAACCGCGCTCCTCTGCGAGCAACTCGACCCAGAGGGTGGCGATGTAGGAAAGCGCGCTCGAAGTGAAAAGAATCAGAATGTAAGTTCTCATCCCGGCTCCTCCACGGACGGCAATGCGGTGCGGGACTTTTGGGCTGGGGCAAGAGAGACGGCGGCTCCGCGCGGCCTGGCCACAAGCGCGGAAAGGAGCGCAGCGTAGCGCCCGGCCAATGCATCGCGGGCGAACTCGCGCGCTGCGAATTTCCGGCCGTTTTCGCCGAGCGTTTGGCACTGGGCCGGGTTGGCGGCGAGGGAACGGATGGCCGCGGCGAGCTGCGCGGGGTTTTCCGGTTCGAGAAGCATGCCAGCGCCGGCGCGTGCGAGCAGCGCGCTCGCCTCTCCTTCAACGCCGAGGAGGATGGGGCGGCCGACGGCCATGATTTCCAGCATCTTCGAAGGCACAACGGTCTGGAACACCTCGCTATGGCGGAGGAGCACGGCACAGGCGGAGGACTCCGCGATCCATCGTGGCACGTCCCCGCGCGGCTGTTCTCCGCAGAACTCCACATTGGAAAGGCCCGCGGCGCGGGCCTGAGCCTCCAGTTCGGGCCGGCGGGCGCCCTCTCCGACCAGGCGAAAGAAAAACCGCGAATCCTCGCGGAGGAGGGCGGCGGCCTCCAGCAAGGTTTCCAGATGATGGGCCATGCCGATGGTGCCAATGTAGGTGATGATGAAGCGCCCGTCGGGCTGTGCAGTGCCGGCCGCGGCCAGGACGCTGCGCGCGGCGGCGCCGGCATCCGCGAATGCGCGGTCCACTCCGTTGGGCACCACGCTCACGCGATCTGCGGGGACGCCGCCGGAGACGATGGCGGCGCGCTGCGCCTCGGTGACGGTAACGATGTGCGCGGCGCTGCGATAGAGCGCGGCGGCCAGGCGTTCGAGCATGGCCACCAGCGGTGAGCGGCTGCGCGAAGCGCCCACGGCAACCAGCGATTCGGGCCACAGGTCGCGCACCTCCATCACCAGCGGGACGCGGAATCGCCGGGCCAGCAGAGAACCGGCCGCGGCGCACAACAGTTGCGGGGAGGTGGCCACAATCACATCCGGCCGCGGCAAGCGCAGCGAGCCAGCGATGGCCGCCGAGAGCATGAAGGAACCGTAGTTGAGCGAGCGGCGCAGCTTTCCACGGTTCGCCGCTGGGAAAATCCAGGTGCGATGCACGTGAACGCCGCAATCCTCTTCGCGGAAGAAGCCGCGGCGAAAAGCCCGGCGATATTCCGGGTGGATGCGGCCGGTGGGATGATGAGGAAATCCGGTGAGCACGTGAACTTCATGCCCGGCGGCGGCCCAGGCACGCCCCAGTCCGGCCACACGTCCGGCGGGCGCGCCCATCTCCGGCGGGAAATAGTGCGAGACGTAGAGAATTCTCACGCCACGGCCTCCACAGGCTGGTGCCGGACGGTGGCGACGCGAGCGCCGTCCAGGTATTGGCGTGCCCACTCTTCCAGGACCAGCAGGCCCCACAGGTGCAGGGAAAAATCCCGGCCGCCGGCGTCAAAATCGCGGCGCAGCCTGGCGACCGCTTCCGGCCGGAACCACCCGCGCCGGCGCACCGCAGCGGGCGAAAGATAGCTCTCCACCAGAGGCGCGAGTTCCCGGCGAAGCCAGCGGCCCAGTGGCGGATTGAGCCCCAGCTTCGAGCGCACCAGAGTTTGTTTGGGCAGCAGGGGGCGCATGGCCCGGCGCAACAGGTACTTCGTTTGGCGTCCCCGGAGCTTCTGCGCGGGCGGAATGCGCAGGGCAAATTCCACCAGGCGGTGGTCGGTAAAGGGCAGGCGGAGTTCGAGCGCGTGCGCCATGCTCATGCGGTCGCCATACTGCAGCAGGTTGTGCGGCAGGAAGGAGTGCAGGTCCACGTAAGAGACCTGGGCCAGGGGATGGCAATCGGCAACCTCCGAGAAACGCCGCTCCAAAAAGGATTCCGCGGAGTGCCCACCGAGGGCTGAGTGGAATTCCGGCGAATACAGCTCGGAACGCAGGTCGGGACTGAAATAAGACACCCACCCGATGTACGCCTGCTGCCAGGAGCCTCCGGACGCGGAGAGAAATTCGCGGGTGCGCCGCGCGGCGTGGCGGCCATTGGTGCTCTCCGGGAGCAGGCCGGCAAGTGCGGCCGCGGCGCCGCGGAGGGGCGAAGGCACGTGACCCCACAGGCGGCGCAACTGCGCGCCCAAATACCGCGGATAACCCAGAAATAATTCGTCACCGGCGTCTCCGGCCAGCGCCACGGTCACGTGCTGCCGGGCGGCTTCCGAGAGCGCGTGAAGCAAGAGGGCGGTGGGATTGCCAAATGGTTCGTCAAAGAGCTGCACCATACGAGGCAGCAGAGCGGCGCAATCGGGCCGGATGGTCAGCTCGCGGTGCTCGGTGCCGCAGTGCGCGGAAACCAGGCGGGCGTATTCCAGCTCCGTGTAGGGTTCCTCTCCGGCGCGGAATCCGAGGCTGAACGTGCGCAGCGGGGCGGTGGAGGAGCCTCCCATCTGGGGCGCCTGATCCCGCGCAGCGAGCGCCACGATGCTGCTGGAATCGAGCCCGCCGCTCAGAAACGCCCCCAGGGGGACATCGCTCACCAGGCGCATGCGCACGGCCTCGTCCAGCAGCGCGCACAATTCCTCCGCCGATGCCGGGGAAGATTCCCCCGAGGGGAGCGGGCGCGCCCGCCAGTAGCAGCGCGTCTCCAGTCTGCCGTTCTGCGCGCGCAGCCAGTGGGCCGGCGGCAGCTCGTGGACGCCCTCAAATATGGTTTGAGGCGCCGGGACGTAGAGAAAGGTCAGGTAATCGTCGAGCGCCGACGGGCGCAACTCCGGAGCGACGGCCGGGTGGGCCAGAAGCGCTTTGATTTCCGAGCCGAAGAGCAGGGAACCGGCGGCCTGGGTGTAATAGAGAGGTTTGAGGCCCAAGCGGTCGCGCACCAGCCAGAGAGCTTTCTCGCGGCCATCCCAAAGCGCGAGAGCGAACATGCCGCGCAATTTTTCCAGGGCACCGGCTTCCCAGCGAGCCCAGGCTTCGAGCAGCACCTCGGTGTCTGAAGCCGTGCGGAAAGCGACGCCGGAGGATTCCAGCTCCCGGCGCAAATCGCGGAAATTGTAGATTTCGCCGTTGAAGACGAGGGTCCAGCGGCCGTCGGCGCTGGTCATGGGCTGGCGCCCGCCGGGCAGGTCGATCACGGCGAGGCGGCAATGTCCCAGGCTGACTGCGCCGCGCAGGGGATCGTCAAAAATTCCGGTGCCGTCGGGGCCGCGATGCGCCAGCGCCGCGGTCATCCGTTGCAGCACGGAGCGATCAACGCCGGGAACCGCGCCTGTAATTCCGCACATGATTTTGTTGGGATTCGGTGGAGACTGGGGGACGAGTCAATTGCTTTCAGGGTGCTCTCAGGGCGCTCTCAGGCCGCCCCGGCAGCCATAGTCAGGCGATCCGGGCGCGCGGGGGCGAACTCCCGGAGGAGCGCGAGTAACCCCGCCACGTGAGTTTCCCAAAGAAACTCGCGCACCCTTTGCGCGCCGCGGCGGGCCAGCTCCGCGCGCAGGGCGGGGCTTGCCGCGAGGGCGCTCAGGTGTTGCGCGAGCACATCTGCATTTCCCACCGGGAAATATTCCGCGGCATCCCCGCAGATTTCGCGGTGC
>DATIYQ010000080.1:0-25991 GCA_035517515.1 Binatia bacterium | reverse complement strand
GGCTGCCGGCTGGCGCCGCTGCTCGAAGACTACGAACTGATCTCGGCGGACCTCCATCCGCCTCCGCCGGGGGTGCGCGCCGGAGAATTCCATCGCCTGGACCTCTCCACCCCCGAAGGCCGCGAGGCACTGGCACGCCTGGTGCTCGATTCCGGCGCGGAGGCGGTTTTACATCTGGCCTTCGTCGTGGATCAACAGCGCAGCGGCATCCTGGACCGCGAGCGCATGCGCCTGACCAACGTCGAGGGCACGCGGCGGCTCTTGGAGGCCGTGGCCGAAGCTAATGCCCCCGCAGGTGGCACTTCCCGAGGGGGGACGCACAAAGCGCCGCGCGTGCGGCTGGTGGTGTACCTCTCCAGCGTCTCGGCCTATGGCACCGGTCACTCCGCGCCGCTCCGGGAGGATGCTCCGCTGGCCGCCCATTCCCTCCCCTACGCGATCGATAAACGCGAGACCGATCTCCTGTGCCAGCAGATGTACCCGCGGCTGGGCGGCGCGGCCCTCTGCATTTTTCGCCCGCACATCTATGCCGCGGCCGCCACGCAGAACTGGCTGATTGACGGAGTACGCGGCAGGGCCAGCGGCCGTGGCTGGCTCGCCCGGCTCGCGCGCCGCGCCGGCTGGCACGTGCCCGTGCTGCTTCCGGCCGGCGCGGACACCAGCCGGCCGCTCCAGCTGGTCCACACGGACGACGTAGCCCGCGTCCTGGCCTGGACGCTGTCCCACTTTCGCCCAGGCGCGCTGGAAATCTTCAACCTCGCCGGGGATGGGCCGCTGCCGCTGGCGGAGTGCGCGCGCCGGGCCGGCACTCCGGTCATCCGCATCGGAAGCGAAAGCAGCGTCCGGCTTCTGCTCAGGATTTGCTACGCGTTCGGACTTTCCGCCGTGCCCGCGGACGCCTTGCCGTATTACCTCGCTCCTCCGATCATGGACACCAGCCGGTTGCGCGCCAGGTTGGCAGAAGATTTTGAAAAAATTGTGCGCTTCACCACGCCCGCGGCGCTGGAGGACGCGCTGGGACGCTGAATGCTCACGAGATTTCAACAATTGTGTTGAAAAGCTTGTGGAAAACTCCGGCGTTCGCCCCGCAAAGCCCGCTCGGCCCTCAATGTTTTCCAGTTTGCACTCGAATGCAGCAATCTACCGGCAGCACTTTCCTGCGCCAGCGTTTTTTTCAGTACCACTGGTGCGGCTTATCCAGATGAATCTTGATGACTTGCTCGTCGCTGGTAATCTCGAAACTCTTTCCAAACGTCTTCCATCCCTCGGCAATCACCTGAATCAACACGCTTCCCTTCGGGACGAAAGGAACGCGGGCCTTGCCCTGCGGCGTGGTCTTGACGTTCATCTCCACCTTGTGGTCGTGCCGCAGCTTGCGCGGCTCCGTGAAACGCACGTAAATGCTGGCGCCCTCCACCGGCTTTTCCTTTTCGCCCGCGGTCACTTCGATGTGGATGGTCACGGTGTCGGATTGCGGCGCGGCCGTGTTCGGCTTCTGGGCTGGCGCATTCTCCGGCGGCGGGTTTTGCTGCTGGGGCGGCGCGGCGCGGGAGACTACAGCCGCCGAGCCCGCCCACGTGGCGGCCATCAGCACGATCCTCCCGAGCCGCTTCAGCCAGCGCGCCCCTCCTGCCTTCCGGTCAGGGTTCGACATCGGCTTCCCTCGTTCGTCGAAGCAGCGTCGGCCCTTTCGAATCCGGAACGAATCCGAGACGCTTGAGCCGCGCCATGATTCCCTCATACTGCGAGGTGCTGACCACGTAGTCCTCCCGCTCCGGCAGCTTGTTCATCTCCCGGTTGATGGCGGCCAGCCGGTCCCGGGTCAACGGATGGCTCAGAAAGATTCGCTGGATCCGCGGCCCGCGCAGCCGCTCGTGGCTGGCCATCCTCTCGAAGAGCGATACCGCGGCAGTGGGATCATACCCTCCCGCCAGCAGGTAGCGCAGCCCCACGGCATCCGCCTCCACTTCATCCTTGCGGCTGATTTTCTGCTCGGCAAGCGGGACGCCGAAGAATGCCGCCTCGTTCAACGCCAGCCCTGCCGGCCCGCCCACAAACATCAGCACCATGGAAAACCAGGTCAGGATCTGGCGCTCGGTCATCTCCCGCGTGGCGTGACGGCAGGAAACGTGGGCCACTTCGTGGGCCAGCACCGCCGCCAGTTCCGCCTCAGACTCCGTTTCCTGCACCATCCCGGCGGAGATGTACACAAAGCCGCCCGGCAGCGAGAAGGAATTGGGTTCGTTGCTGGCGATCACCCGCACTTGAACGGGCACGCGCGCGCTGGAGGTCCCCGCCACGCGCCGTGCCACTTGCGAAACGTAAGCGGATACTGCCGGGTCGTCCACCAGTTGCGTGCTGGCCAGCAGTTGACGGTCTAGTTGCTGCCCCAGCGCGAACTCGCGTTCCGGCGACCAAAGGTTCAGTCCGGAAGGCTTGTCCCGCGTGGCAACTTCGGCCAGGGTAGGCATGGCGAGTTCTGCCGGAGCTTCCGCGGGGTTCCGGTCTCCCCGCGCGGCGTTTGGCGCATTCTCCGGGACCATCACGGGGATGCTGCCGGCCGCATACTGCGGGGCCGGAGCCGCCGGCGGCAGGTTCTGCGCGTGTGCGGGCAAGGCTGCGCCGCACACCCACACCGCGGCTAGCGCGATTCCGCAACCGTAGGCACTCATCTCCCCGACCCATCCGCGCACCCGCGGCGCCCCGTGGAATTGACGCCGCCGCGGCGCGTGCGCTACCTTACCTCGCTTGCGCGCCCACTACGGAACTTCTGCCTCCGTACTTTTATACCCGCAGCCGCATTTCTGCAACCCGCTTTGCTGGTGCGGTACCCGGCTGCGGACGCCGGGAGTTTGTAAACGCTTGTCTGCTGTATCGAACACGACCGAGCCGCCCGCGCACTGCGGCAGCGGCGATCAATTGGCTTCGAAGGAGCCGAACCATGGGATTTTCCACCGACGCGATTCACACCGGCCAGGAGCCTGATCCCTCCACCGGCGCCATCGTTCCCCCCATCTACCAGACGTCCACCTACGTGCAGACCAGCATCAATCAGAACAAGGGCTACGACTACGCGCGCACCAATCATCCCAACCGTAAGGCCCTGGAGCGCTGCGTGGCCAAACTGGAAGGGGGAAGCGCGGCCTATGTTTTTTCCAGCGGCATGGCGGCCATTGACGCAGTCTTCCGGCTGTTGCGCCCCGGGGACCATGCCATTCTCTCCGAAGCCGTCTACGGGGGCGTGTACCGGCTGACCACCCAGTTGCTGGTGCAGTTCGGCCTGGAGTTCACTTTTGTGGACACCTCCAGCGCGGAAAAGGTCCGAGCGGCGCTGCGCCCTTCCACAAAGTTGCTCTACGTGGAGACCCCCACCAATCCCACCATGATCGTCTCCGATCTGGCGGCCATGTCCGCCATCGCCCGCGAAAGTGCGCTCACCCTGGTGGTGGATAACACGTTTCTCAGCCCGTATCTGCAGCGGCCCATCGAGCACGGAGCGCACATCGTGGTCCATTCCATGACCAAGTATCTGGGAGGGCACAGCGATCTCACCGCCGGAGCGGTCATCCTGACCCGCCCGGAGGATGCCGAGCGCATCTACTTTGTCCAGCGCTCCGCGGGCGCCGGCCTGGCGCCCATGGATTGCTTCCTCACCGCACGGGGAATCAAAACTCTGGCCGTGCGCATGGAACGCCACAACCAGAACGGCATCGCCCTGGCGAATTTTCTGGCCGGGCATCCCAAAGTCCAGCGCGTGCTTTATCCCGGATTGCCTTCGCACCCGCAGCACGAAGTGGCCCGCCGCCAGCAGTATGGCTCCGGCGCCATGATCAGCTTCGATCTCGGCTCGCTGGAAGCCGCGCGCCGTCTGCTCGAAAACGTGAAGCTCTGTTCCCTGGCCGAAAGCCTGGGCGGCGTGGAGACGCTCATCTCCCATCCCGCGCTGATGACCCACGCCTCCATCCCGCCGGACGTGCGCCGCGCCGTGGGCATCGCCGACGGACTGGTGCGCATCTCCGTGGGCATCGAAGACGCCGAAGACCTGATCGCCGATCTGGACCAGGCGCTGGCGAAGCTGTAATTCGCGGACCTGCGCGTGCGCCTGCGGAAGCCATCACACGAGTAGTGCCTCTGCCTCGCTCCACACGCGCCGGATGAATTCCCCCGCCGGCTCGGCCCGGCCCATTGCCGCAGATTGCCCGGACCACGCCTGCATGCGGTGGACGTCGCCCTGGATCTGGCCCGCCTGGCGCATGACGGAGGTCAGTCCGCGCTGCACGGGATAGGGCGCCGGCGGAGGCGCGCCCGGCGCCTGGGCTGCTTTCACGTAATCGGTGGCAATGGCGCGGCCCCATCGCCCGCTGAAGGCGCGGGTCAGCACCGTGTCTTCCGGCTCCGCCTTTGCCAGCGCGCGCGCCCAGGCGGGATGGGTCTTCGCTTCCGGGCACTGAAGGAGCGCGCTGCCAATCGCCGCGCCGCTCGCGCCCAGCGTGAGCGCCGCGGCCACTCCGCGGCCGTCCCCGATGCCCCCGGCGGCGATGACCGGAATGGATAAGCGGTCCGCGAGCCGTGGGACCAACGCAACCAGGCCCACGCAATGCCGCGGCGCAGCGGCGGGATCAAAGGATCCACGGTGCCCTCCGGCTTCTGCTCCCTGGGCAATGATGGCATCGGCGCCAGCCTGCTCAGCGGCCAGCGCTTCAGAGAGCGTGGTGGCCGTGGCGAACCAGGCGATGCCGCGCTCCTTCATCCGCCGCACAAAGCTCTGGGAATACACGCCCATGATTGAAGAAATGGCGGCCGGCCGCGCTGCCAGCACGGCTTCGCACTGCTGCTCGAAGTCCTGCAGGGGCGCATCCCCGGCTTCGGGCGCCACGGCCGGTCCCCAGCTCGCCAGGAAATTCCTTACCTGCGCTTCCGCCGCGGGGTCGCGCGAGGGCGAAGCCTCTGGAATCCACAGATTGATCTGAAACGGACCGCTGCTCTCCGCGCGAAATTCGGTGGCCCATTGCGCGATGCCCTCCGGCGGGGTGAGCAGCGCGCCCATGGCCCCCATGCTCCCGGCGTTGGCCGCGGCCACGGCCAGGCCGGCCGGACAGGCGCCGGCCATCGGTGCCTCGAACACCGGGAGCCGCATGCCGAATCGCCGGCAGAATTCCAGGGCGCGCGCTTTGGGAGTATGCCGTTTGGCTTCCGTCCGGTCTGTCATCCCTTCCTCCCGCGATTCCCGGATTGCGGAATCACTTTTTTCGATAAGAGCGGCCGGGAGCAGGATACGCAAAATCAAGGACGCGCGCAGCAATGCCTAAGCCATTTTGGACCGGGGCTTCTGGTATAGTTTCGGCGCAGTCCGGAGCGAATCCCGTGGCCAATGAACAGGAAAAGGAATTAGCCGCTCGCGCCAGCCTGGCATTTTTGCGGGACGGCTTTGTGGTGGGACTGGGCACCGGTTCCACGGCCGCGCCGATGGTGCGCCTGCTCGCGGAAAAAGTGCGCGCCGGATGGAAAATTCGCGGCATCCCCACTTCCGTGCAAACGGAGAAGTTGGCCACCAGCCTGGGCATCACCATGACCACGCTCGAAGAAGTCCCGGAAATTGACGTCACCATCGACGGCGCGGACGAGTTCGATCCCGGCCTGCGGCTCACCAAGGGCGGCGGCGGGGCGCTGCTGCGAGAAAAAATCGTGGCCTCCGCCAGCAAGCTGGTGGTGATTATCGCGGACTCCGGCAAACAGGTGGCGGTGCTGGGCAAATTTCCGCTGCCGGTCGAAGTGATCAAGTTCGCCCGGCCCCTGGTGCAAAAGAAAATCTCGGCGATGGGGGCGAAGGCGGAATTGCGGCGCACCGCCGGCGGCGAGCCGTTCGTCACCGATGAGGGAAATCACATCTTGGATTGCCACTTCGGCAGGATCGACGACCCGCCGGCACTGGCCCGCGCGCTAAGCGACACCCCCGGCGTGGTCGAGCATGGACTGTTTATCAATCTGGCTGGCGTGGTGCTGATGGGCAAGGGCGATTCTGTGGTCGAAATCCGCAAGCCCTGAGGAAATCGCCCGGAGCGAGGCGAGGTCATCCCGAGCGCGCGGATACGGGCGAGGCACCAGCGTTTCGCCCGTTATGGAGGTGAAGGTGAATCGCATGTTGAAAGCTCCGGCTGCGGCCTGTGTGCTGCTGCTCATCGCGTCCGGCCTGCTCTTCGCGGGCGCCTCGGCCGCCCGGCTCCGGCCCTCCCAGGCCGCCCCGGCCGACCCTCGCCTGCTGGGTGCTTACCGTTTCGAAGCCGGCGGCTGGATTTACCTGCATCTCCAGGGAGCGCCGGAGAGCATCGGCTTTCAGCACGGCTACCTGCTGGCCGGCGAGATTGCCGATGCCCTGGCTGCCGTGCGCCTGGACAGCACCTACCGCACCAGGCGCGACTGGAATTTCTTCCGCGAGACCGCCGAGAACATCCTCTGGCCGCATATTGACCAGGAGTATCGCCAGGAGCTTTCCGCCATCGCCGCGGGAGTCATGGCGCACGCCCCGCAAAAAGGGCCGGTGGACGTGTGGGACATCGTGGCGCTCAACGCGTTTGAAGAAGTGCCCGACTATTACGTACCGGAGCTCAACGCCCGGGAACATCGCCCGAATCCGCCGATGGCCACCGCGCCGGGAAATTGCAGCGCGTTCATCGCCACCGGCAGCTACACCAAGGACCACCGCATCGTCGTCGCCCACAACAACTGGACCAGCTATTGGGCCGGACAGCGCTGGCGGATCATTTTCGATCTCGCGCCGGCCGCGGGCCAGCGCATGCTCATGGATGGCTTCCCCGGAGTGATCACCAGCGACGACGATTTCGGGGTGAACGGCGCCGGCATCGTGGTGACGGAGACCACCATCACCGAGTTCCACGGCTTCGATCCCGCGGGCACGCCGGAATTCGTCCGCTCGCGCCGGGCCATGCAGTACGCCGCTTCCATTGACGACTATGTGCGCATCATGCTGGAAGGCAACAACGGCGGGTATGCCAACGACTGGCTGGTGGGCGACAACAAGACCGGCGAAATCGCCCAGCTCGAATTGGGCCTGAAGCACCATGCCCTGTGGCGCACCAAAGACGGCTTCTACGTGGGCGCGAACTTTCCCAGCGATCATCAGGTGATGCGCGAGGAAACCTCGTTTGACCCCAAAGACGCGGGCAGTTCACCGAATGCCCGCCACGCGCGCTGGCTTCAGCTCATGGCCCAGTACAAAGGGCGCATTGGCGTGGACGAAGCCGCGCAGTTCCTCGGCGACCACTACGACACCACCCTCAAGCGCGACGCGCCCACCGAGCGCACTCTCTGCGGCCACGTGGACATCGCTCCCAAAGGAATTCCGCAGTGGGGTTGGACCGCGCACTACCCGGGCGGCGCCGTGCAGGGAAAAGCCATGGACGCCACCATGGCCGCGGCCATGAGCTTCCGCGCGCGCATCGGACATCCTTGCGGCCAGAATTTCCTGAGCAAGCCGTTCCTGGAACGGCAGAAACAATATGCGTGGCAGGCGCCCATCCTGGGAGACATGAAAGCCGGCCCCTGGACCACGTTCCATTCCGGCCAGCAGCAGTAGCACAGGCATCCTTGCCTGTGCTCTTTGCTCCCTGAATGTTTTTGGAACCGTATGCTGGAGACGACCCTGGCCCAAGTCCGTCATCCCGAAGCCCGGCGATGTTCGTCGCGGTGAGGGATCTGCTTATTTCTAAGCTGGTGGAGGGGTCAGGCTCCTGTCCGCAGCTTACCCCCGCGACAAGTAGAGCCCTCACTTCGTTCGGGATGACGGAGTGCGGTCGGTGCGGGATGACAAGCCCCGTTGGGCGCGCGGTGGCCGGCGCGCCCCGGGCGGCCGCACACACTCCTCCACCCACGCCAGATATTGCCCCGAACCCTCCGCAACCGGCAGCGCGATGATCTCCGGCGTCTCGTAGCTGTGCAGCCGCTTCACCGCCGCCTCCAGAGCCTTCAGCCGCCCGCGCCGCGTTTTCACCAGCAGCAGATGCTCCACCGCGCGTTCCACCCGGCCCTTCCAGCGATACACGGACCGCACCGGAGTGTCCACGATGTTCACGCAGGCGGCCAGGCGCTCTTCCACCAGCGCCCGGGCGATGCGCGAGGCTTCCTCCTCGCTCCCGCAGGTCAGCAGCACCACGCGTTTGTCGGTCATAGCCGGTCCTTCCGCTCCCCTCGGTCTCCTGCGTCGTTTACTGATTCCCCGCGCCGGCTGCCATCGGCACATTCCGGAAGCGCGCCGCGGTCATAGAATACGAGCCGGTGGAGGGGGCTGCCATCCAATTCGGCAGGTCTGGCCGGCGCGCGATGCTTGCCGGCCGGTTCACCCTTCTCCCTCTGCGTCTGGCCGCGGCCGCCGAGCCGTGGATCGAATCATGAGCCGCCGCCTGCGACACCGCGAATCACCCTGGCGTGCCCGCCTGCGCCGCGCCGCGCCCTATGCCGGCGGGACGCTGATCGTGCTGGTGTTGATGCACACACTGTTCGGACCCTACGGCTATTTCTCCATGCGCCGCAGCGAGCAGCAAATCGAGCGCCTGCGCCTGGAGATTGACCGCCTGGACCACGAAAACTCCCAGCTCACCGGAGAAATCCGCGCGCTGCAGTCCGACCCTTCGGCCATCGAGAAGGTGGCTCGCGAAGACATGGGCCTGGCCCGTCCCGGCGAACTGATTTTCCGCCTGCCGGATGATCCCCTGCCGGCCACTCCGCCTCCCGCAAATCCCCCGGCCGCGCCCTCCCCGGCTTCGAACCAGCCGCCCCGCTAGGTCGCCACCGGAAGTATCGTTTTCTTGGCTGTTCTCCGTCTCTCCGTCTTTCTCCGTCTTCCTCCGTCTTCCTCTGTGCTCCTCCGTGCCCTCTGCGCCTCCGTGGTAGCTCGTTCCGGCCTTTGTCCTTGCCTTTGTCCCTGCTTTTGTCTCTGTTTCGGTCTTCGCGCTCTTAAGTTTTCTTCATGTGCGTCCGCACCACGGAGAGCAGCAGCATCCCCAAGAACACCGCCGCCAGCCCCGCAGACGCCTGCGCGATTCCGCTCGCCTTCTTGGGCAGCAGCGAAAACCGCCCATACACAAATTCGATATGCACCCAGTACACCAGCAGCGAGGTGTATCCGAGCTGCACCAGGGGACTGAAACTCACCAACCCGAATCCCCACCGGCACCACGCATACGCCGCCAGCATCAACAGCAGCACCAGCCCGCAGCGGATCAAAAAGAACTCCGGACTCGAATGCCAGAAGTCGTACAACGCATAGATGCGCCACGGCGCGGCATCCAGCGCCAGCCCCGCGGCCACCAGCAGCGCCCCGGCACCGCCCAGCCCGGCCACCACGCCCGCCGGCCGCTGGCGCGCCGCGTTGCCGGTCAGCACCAGTCCCACGGCCAGCCCGGCAAAGGCAAATCCAGTCCACGGAAAAATGGGAAACAGATAGAACTGCGGAGTGCCCTGCGTGTGCACGCCGTTGATATAGGACTCCAGCCACCACGGCAGGAACCGCGGCCGCCACGTGCTCCACAACGGCGGCGTGAGCAGGGCAATCGCCAATGCCGTGCCCAGCGAAGCCGCAATCGCGGCCGCGCGGCCGCGCACCGCGTAACACATCACCCCCATCAGCATGATGGAGATGCCGATCACATTCAGCACATCCACGCGCAGCAGGTCGGTCCACGGCACCCAGTGCCACCCCAGCGCGAATTCCTGGGCGCGAAAGGCCAGCGCCAGCGCAAAGATTTCCGCGCCGCGCGCGATGGTTTGACGGGCGATAGCGCCCGGCGCAAGTCCCTTGGAGCGCTGCCGCTCGGTGATCAGTCCAAACGAAATCCCGGCGAGAAACAGGAACAGCGGCGCGGGAAACGTTCCCCCCAGCGCCGCGCATTGGAAAAATCTGCCCTCGCGCGCTGTTCCGCCCAGCCACGATTCATACGAATGCCACTGGAACATCAGCACGCAGGCCAGCCCGCGCATCCAGTCAATGTAGGCCAGCCGCTGGGTCGTAGTGGTCGTCATGTCCACGCTGCACGGGTAGCCACGGTCAGCGCTTTCCTGACCGTGGGTACCGACCGGCACCCCCGCCGCAGAATGCATCGCTCGTCACGGCCAGTGCTTGTCTGACCGTGGCTACCCTTCCGTTTAGAACTCTTTCGGTAGCGGCGCCGCGTTAGACTATCGCGGGATGCCGGAAACGCGCCAGATGAAGCTGCCGCTTGCATGCGCCATCTGGGCGCTGGTGTGTCTCCTCGGAGCATTCGCCGGCCTCTCGCGGGGATACGGCGGCCCGGCCTTTGCCGTGGCGCTGGCCGCATTCGCCGCGCTCTTCGCCGCGCAGGTAGGATTCGCGGCGCAGGACGTGCCGGACCTCCTGGCCACTTCCCTCCATTCGCTTCGCGCACTTCTCCCACTTCTGCCGTTTCTGGTTTACCTGGCCTATTCGCTGGGCGCTGGGATTTTCGAATGGAAGCTGGCGGGCCTCGCGCTGATCTACGCTGTGGCCCCAGCCGTTCTGCTACTCGCCGCGAAAGGCCGCGCCAAAGGCTGCTGGCAGGACTACCTCGCGGCACTGTGCATCTGGCTGCCCATCGAATTCCACCTCTTGCCGCAGGCGTTTCCCTACCCTGCGCGCGGGCTTTCGCACCCGCTGTGGGGCGCGTACGCCATGAGCGCCGGACTGATCGCCTTCCTGCTGGTCCGCCGGCTCGACGGCATGGGCTACCGCATCGCCTGGGGACGGGGTTGGGCCACCGCCGTGCTCGTCAACCTCGGATGGTTTGCGGTACTGGCGATTCTGCTTGGCCAGGCCATCGGATTTATTCGCTTCGCGCCCTCGCTCGAACGTGCCCGCGCGCTCCCGCTGGTGGCACTGGGAATTCTCCTGTTCAATGCCTGGCCGGAGGAGTTCCTGTTCCGCGGTCTGCTCCAGAACCTGCTCGGCGAAACGCTGGGCGGCGAGCGCGCCGGACTCATGGCCGCCTCCGTAATCTTCGGCCTGGCGCACCTCAACAACGGCGGCTTTCCCAACTGGCGCTACGCCCTGCTGGCCGGCTTCGCCGGCCTCGCCTACGGTTCCGCCTGGCGAAAAACGCGCTCCATCTTCGCCTCCGCGCTGGTCCACGCCGGCGTCAACACGCTGTGGTTTGCGTTCTTCCCGACGGTCGCGCGATGATGATTAGTCCTGGTCGCGGGGGGTAGCCACGGTCAGTGATGTTCTGACCGTGGGTCGTTTCCGCGCCGGCATCTGACTACAGGGGGAAATCATGTACGCCATCACTGGCGCCACCGGGAACACCGGCAAAGTGATAGCCCAGAAACTGCTGGCCGCGGGCCAGAAGGTGCGTGTAATCGGCCGCAGCGCGGAAAAGCTGCAGCCGTTTGCGGCCCAGGGCGCGGAAGTGTTCACCGGCTCTGTGGACGACGCCGCGGCCATGACCCGCGCCTTCACCGGCGCCAGCGCCGTTTATGCCATGCTCCCGCCCAGCATGACCTCCAAGGACTATCGCGCCGATCAGGACCGCATCTCCGACGCCCTGGCCGCTGCCATCGCCCAGGCCGGGGTGAAATATGCCGTGGCGCTTTCCAGCGTCGGCGCCGACAAACCGTCCAAGACTGGTCCGGTGGTGGGTGTGCGCCTGCTCGAGCAGAAGCTGAACGCAATTTCCGGTCTGAATGTCCTCCACTTGCGGCCCGGTTATTTTATGGAGAATCTTCTGCCGCAGATTGGGGTGATTCGCTCCATGGGCATGGCAGCGGGACCGCTGAAAAATGATCTGCCGGTGCCCATGATTGCCACGCGGGACATCGGAGAGTACGCGGCGGAGCGGCTGGCCCGGCTGGATTTTTCCGGTCAGCAGTCCCGCGAACTGCTGGGCCCGGCCGACGTCACCATGAAGCAGGCGGCGGCCGCCCTGGGCCAAGCCATCGGCAAGCCCGGCCTTTCTTACACCCACGCGCCGGCCATAATGTTGAAGCCCGCCATGGTGGCCATGGGCATGTCCTCAAACGTGGTGGACCTGCTACTCGAGATGTCCGACGCCTTGAATTCCGGTTACATGGTCGCGCTCGAGCCGCGCACCCCGGAAAACAGCACACCCACCACCATTGACTGGTTCGCCGCCAATGTCTTCGCTCCCGCCTTCCAGCACAAGGCGGCCAGCGCCTAGCCGGCGCGCGGCAGCCTACCCCCGTGCGCGCTTCAGCCGCCCACTTCGGTCTTCGCACCTCTGCCGATGCGCCTCCGCCTGCTGAATCCTGAAGCCAAACAGGCGCGCGCGTCGTCTATAAGGGTGACGGGGTGTACCATTTCCTGGCGGCACTGCCGGCGGCGGCAGCGGGGGAGGCGGCCATGAAGGATTTTGCCTACGCGGCGCGCGCGCTGCGCAACAGCCCGGTTTTCACGCTGACCGCGATCATCACCATCGCCCTGGGCATTGGCGCCAGCGCCGCCATTTTCAGCGTCACCAATGCGGTGCTCCTGCGGCCCCTCCCCTACAAGGACCCGCAGCGCCTGGTCTTTGCTTGCTCGGACATGACCAAGCGCCACGTGCGCGATTTCCCGTTTTCCAACGCCAATTTCATTGACCTGCGCAACGGCGGCAAAGACACGTTCGAGGACCTGGGCGCCGTAACCACCTTCCAGCAGCCGGCGCCCCGGGAAGACGGAACGCCCGAACTCATCCGCATGGGCGTGGTCTCGACAAACTTTTTCCGGCTGCTCGGCGCAAAGGTGACCTGGGGCCGCGATTTCCAGGACGCGGACGGCATTCCCCAGGCGCCGCCTCCGCCCCCAGGAACGGCCCAGGCCGGTCCGCCCCCGCCGCCGCTTCCGCGCTTCGCCATCCTCAGCTACCAGTATTGGCAGCGCAGATATGGCGGCAGCACCTCCATCCTGGGACAGGAGATGAAAACCCTCCGCGGCAATGGACCCATCATTGTCGGCGTGCTCGCGCCCGGTTTCATGCTGCTGACTCCGCCGAGCATGGAGTTTGAACTCGCTCCCGACGTGTGGATTGCCGCGCGCATCGCCTACGACGAGGCGAATCGCAAAAACGTGCAATGGCAGGTCATCGGACGGCTGAAGCCGGCTGCGGGAATCGTCCAGGCCCAGGCCGTCGCGGATGCCGTGGCCGCCCAGGACCGCAAGATTGACCCCATCGAGGAGACCGCCGGCTACGCCATCCGCATCGAGCCCATGCACCGCTACATGGTCGAGGAGGTGCGTCCGGCCATCCTGGCGCTGATGGGCGCGGTGATTTTCCTGCTGCTGATCGCCTGCGCCAACGTGGCCAATCTCATCCTGGTGCGCAGCTCGCTGCGCGAGCGCGAACTGGCCGTGCGCACCGCTCTCGGCGGCACGCGCTGGCGCCTGATGCGCCAGATGCTGGCGGAAGCGCTGCTGCTCTCCGGCGCGGGCGCGCTCATCGGCCTGGGATTGGCCTGGCTGGGAATTCATGAACTGCTGGTGATTGCCCCGGCCAATCTCCCCCGCCTCGATTCCATCCACATAGACCCGGAGGTGGTGGCTTTCACCACGCTCGCCGCGTTCGCGGCCGCCGCGCTCTTTGGCCTGATCCCCGCGCTGCGCGCCTCGCGGCCGGATGTGATGCAGGTGCTGCGCTCCAGCGGCCGCACTTCCGGGCTCGGTGCGGGACGGTTTCTCCGCGGCGGCGTGGTGGTGGCGGAAGTGGCGCTGTCCTTCGTCCTGCTCATCGGCTCGGGGCTGATGTTCCGCAGCTTCCTCGCGCTCCAGCGCATTGACCCCGGCTATGTCACCGGCGGCCTGCTCACTTTCGATCTCCAGGGTATCTTCGCCGGGCCGCAACAGAAGCCGGAAGAGCGTGCCGCCATCCAGCGCAATATTCTCGAGCACCTGCGCGCGCTGCCGGGGGTGGAGAGCGTGACTGCTTCCGGCCCGTTCCCGCTGGCCGGAGGCTTTTCACCCATCCGCTGGGGCCTGGAACCGGCGCTTGCGGATCCAAGTAAATACCAGGCGACGGATTTCCAATTCGTTCTGCCCGGCTATTTCGAAACCATGCACACGCGCCTGCTGGCCGGCCGCACGTTCACGGAGGCGGACAACGCTCCAGACCGGAAGCTGGTGATCGTGGACGAGGTGCTGGCCAAAAAGGCCTTCCCGAATGAATCCGCGGTCGGAAAACGCATACTCACGCGCGTGATCACGCCGGAGGCGGAGTGGGTGGAGATTATCGGCGTGGTGGCCCACCAGCGCGACGTATCCCTGGCCGAGCCTGGCCGCGAGCAGATCTACTTCACCGACGGCTTCGTCGGCTACGGCGCGGCGGGAGTCTGGGCGTTGCGCACGTCCGCCGATCCTGCCGGCCTCGCCGGCCCGGTCCGCGAGGAAATCAAGAAAATCAACCCGAATCTGCTCATCACCGATATGCAACCCATGAGCGCGCTGGTCGAGAAGTCCCAGGCCGGCACGCGCTTCTCCCTGCTGCTCATTGGAGTCTTCGCGGTGATTGCGGCGCTGCTGGCCGGCGTGGGGCTTTACGGCGTGCTCTCCACCGTGGTCCGCGAACGCACCGCGGAAATCGGCGTGCGCATGGCCATCGGCGCTCTCCCCAATGACATCTTCCGGCTCATGGTGGGCTACGTGGTGCGGCTGACCTCGGCAGGAATTGTGGCCGGGCTGATTGCCGCGCTCTTCCTGACGCGCGCCATGGTCAGCATGCTGGTGGAGGTCAAGCCCGCGGATCCCATCACCTACGCGGCGATGATCGCCCTGTTCCTGCTGATTGCCGCGCTCTCCTCCTGGCTCCCGGCCCTGCGCGCCGCCGCGCTCGACCCGACTGACGCGTTGCGCGAAGAGTAGCCGCGAGTAGCACAGGCTTTCAGCCTGTGCTCCCTGGGACAACCGCGCCTCGCCTGGCACAGACCTTCAGCGGATGCCCCCACTCCGCTCGCTCCACGAGCGGCCCGAAGGCCTTCGAGTGCGAGCGGCGCTGGTCTTCCTGCGCCTCTCGCCTCCGCCTGCCCACGGAACCGCGCCTCCCGGTCGTCCTCGCGCTCTAATTTCCCGGCTGGTACCCCGGCCCCCTCAGCACCTTCCCCGGAAGCGCATTGGTCATTTTCCCGTCGAAGATTACTGGCACTCCGTTCACCAGCACATAATCCATGCCCTCGGAAAGCTGGTTCGGCTTCTCGTACGTCGCTTTGTCGGTGATTTTCTCGGGATCGAAGACCACGATGTCCGCCCACATGCCCGTTTTCAGCACGCCGCGGTCCGTCAGCCGCATGCGCTGCGCGGGCAGCGCGGTCATTTTCCCCACCGCTTCTTCCAGCCACAGCCTCTTTTCGTCGCGCACGTACTTGTGCAGGATGCGCGGAAACGTTCCATATGCGCGCGGGTGGGGATGCTCCCTTCCGAGCAGCCCGTCCGGCGCCGTCCCCGAAGAGTCGTTGTCAAACGACACCCAGGGCTGCTCCACGGCCAGCCGCACGTCCCGCTCGTCCATCCCCTGCACCGCCACATAGGTCCCGGCATCGTCTTGAATCAGGATGTCGAAAATTGTGTCGATTGGATCCTCTTTCCACTCCGCGGCGATCTCCGCCACGGTCTTCCCCTGGAGCGGCAACAGCTTCGGGTTGTGCACCACGCAAACCAGAATCTTGTCCGGCCCGGTGATTTCCTGCCATTCGTTGTCCCAGTCCTTCGATGGCGTTTCCATGTCTTTGCGGATGCGCGCGCGCATGGCCGGGTCTTTCAGCCGCTCCACCAGCCGGGCGCTTCCGCCGTCGTGCGCCCATGGCGGAATAAACGCGGAAAACGAGTTGAACCATGCGGTGTAGGCATAGGTGTCCGCGCCGATGTCCACGCCCTCGGCCCGTGCCTGGTCGATGCGCTTCACGATCTCTGGCATCCGCCCCCAGTTGTTCTTTCCCGCGGCCTTCAGGTGCCAGATTTCCACCGGCAGGTGCGCCTCGCGCCCGATGCGCACGGCTTCGTCAATGGCCTCCAGCACGCTGTCTCCCTCGTTGCGGATGTGCGAAGCATAGATCCCGCCGAAGGGCGCGGCTTCCGAGGCCAGCGCGATCAGTTCTTCGGTTTTTGCGTAGGGCGCGGGCGGATATTGCAGCGCCGTGGAGAGGCCCACGGCCCCCTCGCGCATGGCCTTCCGCACCAGCGAGCGCATCTCCGCCAGTTGCTGGGGAGTGGGTTGCACGTCCGCATCTCCCAACACCACCCGCCGCACCTGCGTGGCCCCCACATAGCTGGCCAGATTGATGCCCATTCCCTGCTTCTCCAGCCGCGCGAAGTATTGCGCGAACGTGCGCCAGTCCGCAGTGATGTGATACTGCTCGTAGTCAGAACGATCCGCCGCGGCCATCGCGTCACTGAGCGGCGCAATGCTCCCGCCCTCCCCGGTGATCTCCGTGGTGATGCCCTGATAGATTTTCGACGGCAGGTGCGGGTTCACCAGAATGGTCAGTTCAGACTGCCCCAGCATGTCGATAAATCCCGGCGCCACCACGCGGCCCGCGGCATCAATCGTCTGGCGCGCGGGGCAGGAGGTGTCCGGCGCGCCCAGCGGACACAGCACGCCGATGGCGGTGACATGCCCATCGCGCACCCCTACGTCCCCGGAATACCAGGGATTCCCGGTGCCATCCACCACGTGGCCGTTGCGGATGATCAGGTCGTACATTCCCGGCAGCGGGCGAATCGCAGGACCATGGCGTGCCGGGGGCAGCGGCCGTCCCGCTGGCGAAGACGTCTGGGCATGGCCGCGCGCTGACGCCGCAACCAACACAGCCAGGGTCATCCAGAAAGCCACACGAAGTGTTTTCATCCCCTGTCCTCCCAATCCAAATCGCGTCCCTGCCGCACCGCGCGACGAATGATACGCTCGCGCCAATTGACGTACAATCTTCCGCCAGCATGCCCGATGCACTTCTGCTCACCGGCTGCAAACAACTGGTCACCATGGCCGGGTTCGCGCCCCGCCGCGGCCGCAACCTATCCGAAATCGGCGCCGTAAACGACGGAGCGGTGCTCGTCCAGGAGGGCCGCATTCACGCCGCCGGGCCTCGCGCCAGGGTGGAAAAACTCGCCGCAGCTCGCCGCGCGCGAAAAATGGACCTCGGCGGACGCGTGGTCACCCCCGGCCTGGTGGATGCCCACACCCACCTGGTCTTCGCCGCCAGCCGCGCCGCGGAATACGAGCAGCGCATCGCCGGAGCCGGCTACGAGCAGATCGCCAAAGCCGGCGGCGGCATCCTGTCCAGCGTGCGCGCGCTGCGCGCCGCTTCCGAGGGACAGTTGCTGGCCGCCGCCCGCGCCAATCTCTCCCGCATGGCCGCGCATGGCACCACCACCGTGGAAGCCAAAACGGGTTACGGCCTGGAGTTCGACCACGAGTTGCGCACGTTGCGCCTGCTGAAAATGCTGGCGGGCGCGCAGCCGGTGGAAATCGTTCCCACGCTGCTGGCCGCGCACGTTGTCCCGCCCGAATACCGCGGCCGCCCCGACGGCGCCGATGAATTCGTGGACCTGATCGTGCGCCTGTTGCTGCCCGCCGCGGCTCTGGAGCGCCTGGCGGAATTCTGCGATGTCTTCGTGGAGCGCGGCGCTTTTTCCGTGGCCCAGGCGCGGCGCATCTTCGCCGCCGCCCGCGCCCTGGGCCTGGCGCCACGCCTGCATGCGGAGCAACTCCGGCGTACCGGCGGCGCTCGCCTGGCCGTAGAGGTGGAAGCCGCCAGCGTGGATCATCTCGATTTCGTGAACGCAGCAGATATCCGCGCCCTCGCGCGCTCCGAGGTCGCCTGCATCCTTCTGCCCGGCTGTAGCTTTCATCTGGGCCTGGCCCGCTATGCCCCCGCGCGCAAACTGGTGGACTCCGGCGCCATCGTCGCCCTGGCCACCGATTTCAATCCCGGCTCCAGTCCCACGCTCAGCCTGCCCATGGCCATGTCCATCGCGTGCACCCAAATGCGCATGACGCCGGCGGAGGCGCTCGCTGCCTGCACGATCAACGCGGCGTACTCGCTGCGCCGCCACCATCGCATCGGCTCCCTCGAGCCCGGCAAAGACGCCGACCTCGCCGTCTTCGACGTTTCCGAGTTCCGCGAGATTCCCTACTATTTCGGCGTGAATCACTGCGCGATGACCTTCAAGCGCGGCCGCGCAATCCACGATCAGTCGTAGGGGAGGACCGACGTGTCCGCCCGAGAGGGTGGCCGCGGCGGAGAGCCAATCGGCGGACACGTTCGTCCGCCCCACCGTTTCGTCCGCGTGGCTCCGGGGCGACACCGGCATTCCTGCCTCTCCGCCCGGCCGGCACCCGCCGCCACGATTGTCTGTGCGACCGCCGCCCAATTGCCGTATGATTTTTCTTCGGGCGAGGCCCAATGAAACAACTGATCGAATGCGTGCCGAATTTCTCTGAGGGGCGCGATGCGGCCAAAGTGGACGCGCTGGTTGCAGCCATGGCTGCCGTTCCCGGCGTGGCCGTGCTGGACCGCGAAATGGACGCGGACCATAACCGCTGCGTCATCACCCTGGCCGGCGAGCCGGACGCGGTGGCCGAAGGCGCCCTGCGCGGCGTAGGCCGCGCCCTCGAATTAATTGACCTGACGCGCCACTCCGGCGCCCATCCCCGGCTCGGGGCCACAGACGTGGTCCCGTTTGTCCCCGTGGACGGCGTGACCATTGAAGACTGCGTAGCCCTGGCGCGCCGCGTGGGCCGCGAGATCTGGGATCGCTTCAAGATTCCCGTCTACTTCTACGAAGCGGCCGCCCTGCGTCCCCACTGCACCAACCTGGAGAATATTCGCAAGGGCCAGTTCGAAGCCGTGCGCGAAGAGGCCCTGCGCAATCCAGACCGCGCCGCGGACGTGGGTGGCCCCGCGCTGCATCCCACCGCCGGCGCCACCGTGGTCGGCGCGCGCAAATTCCTCATCGCCTACAACATCAATCTGAATACCCCGGACTTGGAAATCGCCAAAAAGATTGCCAAGGCCATCCGCTTCTCTTCCGGCGGCTTGCGTTACGCCAAAGCCATGGGCGTGGACCTGCGCGCCCGCAACCTGGCGCAGGTCTCCATCAACATGACCGATTTCGAGCAGACTCCGCTCCACCGGGTCTTCGAGATGGTGGAGCGCGAAGCCAGGCGATACGGCGCGCTCATCGTGGGCAGCGAAATCGTGGGTCTGGTCCCCCAGAGGGCCCTGGACATGTCCGCGGACTTCTATCTCCAGCTGGAAAACTTTTCGCCCGCCCAGGTGTTGGAGAACCGACTGGCCGCGGCGCGCGAGGGCCGGCCGCTGGAGAGCAGGGGCGCGCTGGCCGCGCTGGCTCGCCCGCTGCTCGATGCCGTGGCTTCCCCCGCGCCCACGCCCGGCGGCGGTTCGGTGGCCGCGCTCGCCGGAGCGCTGGCTTCCGGCCTGGGACAGATGGTGGCGCAGCTTTCGCGGCAGAAAAAATCCCAGGCGCAGTTTGCCGATCAGCTCTCCAGTGCCCTGGCCGAATTGCGCCGCGCCGGAGATGCCCTGGCGCAGGCCATGGATGAAGACGCACAATCCTACGAAGCGGTGATGACCGCCTTCCGCCTGCCCAAGGCATCGCCGGAAGAACAGCAGAAACGCGCGGAGGCCATCCAGCAGGCCACCCGCGGCGCCGCGGAAGTTCCCCTGCGTGTGGCGGAATCCGCCGCGGCGCTCGACGCGCGGCTGGGGCAACTCGAACCGCTCATCAGCCCGTCTATGATTTCAGACCTGCGCGTGGCACGGCTGATGGCGGCCGCGGCCGTGCGCGGCGCTTTGGAGAATGTGGCCATCAATCTTGAATCCATTACCGACGCCAGCTATGTGAAGGCCATGCGCGGGCGCGCCGCGGAATTGGAGTTGCGCTTTTCCGCGGCCCAGAGCGTGGCCGGTTGAGGGGCCCGACGCCGCGGGAAACCGCCCGGCCCGGACACAAAGTGAACGTACGGCACAAACCGTTCTGGGGGGCTGTCGTGGCCCTGACCTGCCTCGCCCTGGCCCTGGCCGGCCATGCCCCCGCCGCTCGCGCCGGTTCGCTTTCTTCCAGCCTGCTCGGATACTTCCCCAAAGACGTTGGCGAACTCGGCTATGCAGACCTGAAAACGGCGCGCTCGGCTCCCTGGTTTGCCCAGTTCCAATCACAGATTCTCCCCGGACAGTTCCGGCAATTCACCCAGTTCCTGGCCGGCGCGGGAATCGACCCCAACACCCAGGTGAACGAAATCGCCTGGGGCGCGGTGAATACGCCTCCGCCCGCGCCGAATTCCGCCGACGCTCCACCGCCCGGGCCGGATGCGCCTCAGAAGCCGCAAATTGTTGGGGAGCAGATCGTGGGCGTCGCCGTGGGCAACTTCACCCCTGATGTGACCGACCAGTACTACGCGAAACAGCAGATGCCCCGGATCGACATCCACGGTTACACCGTTTACGCCTTTGGGGCCGGCGTCTCGCCCACGGACCTCTGCTTCTTCTACTTTGACCCCACGACCGTCGCCTTCGGTCATCGCGCCCTTTTGGAACGGATGATCGCCGTTCGCTCCGGCGATGAAGATAGTATTCTCTCCAACTCCAAGCTCTTTCCCATGATCAATGAGGTGAATGGGGACGCCACCATTTGGGCGGTGATGGACCAGAGTTACACCCACCTGGGCATCAGCCAGTTGCTGCCGGAAGCCTCGCTCTTTCCCGGCGCCGACGCTCTGTTTGCGCGCGTGCAATCCATGACCGTGAAAGTGGACGCGGACAACGGCCTGGACGCGGTGGTCATTCCGGTGTGCGGCTCCGCCAGCGACGCGCTGACGCTGGCGCAACTCCTCCAGGCCGGCCTGCTCTTCAAGCGTGTCCAGATCGCTCAATCCAATCCGGATATGGCCCGGGTGATTGACGCCACCACCGTTTCCGCCGATGGGGACCACCTGAAAATCCACACGCAGCTCTCCGACGACCTGCTCCATGCCCTGCTGGAAAAAGGCACGTTCAACCTGCGCATGTAGCCTGCTCGCTGCTTGGGGGTGGGGCGGAAAGGGGTAGCCCGGAATTTCAAGGGAGGGGTTCGTTCCAGGCTGCTTCCGTACCGGTGCTCTGCGGCCGCGGGCCGCTAATTCGCCTGCTTCTTGGCGCCGGGAAGATATTTCACCAGGACCATCCGTGAACCCGTTCCCGCCGTGTCGTAGCGCACGCGGTCCACGCGCCCCATCAGGCTGATGCCGGAAGCCTCGCCGCCGCCGGCCGAGCCCAGAAAGGTGTCCAGACCTACGGCCGGGCCGGTCAGGCTGGGATGGGCCACGGCGATCTCAATGCGGTCCGCGTGCTGCTCCACGATCACTTCCAGCGCCCCGCTTTCCCCTTCCGCGTTGCGCAGCGCTTCGCCGCACACCTGTTCGCAGGCTGCCATCAGGTTTTCCTGCGCGGCATCGTCCAGTCCGGCCTCTTCCGCGAAATGCTCTACTGCAGCGCATGCCGCGGTGATCAGCTCCGGACCCCCGGAAATCTTCAGCTGCGCGCTCTTGAGCTCGTTGCTCACGATCTCTCCGGATTCGCCGGGGCCACATCGCAGGCCTCGCGGCAAGCCGAACAATAATACAGGCCGTCGGCGCACAGGGCCACGTTGTCCCAGGACTTGCACAGGGAGCAGTACTTCTCGCACTGGCACCGCGATTCGGGCAGGTCACACTGCGAGCACGCCACTTCCGCGGCCATGAACGCCTCCCGCCTCACTATAGGGCACCGGACACACCGAGACAAGAAGAACCGCCCGGCCTTTTTTTCCACCATTCCTCGCTTGCGCGCGCGCCCCGCAACGGGTAAAACGTCTGTTCGCTTTCTTACAGGGGGAAATTATGCGTCCATCATCCCGTCGTCTCTACTCTCTTGGTTTCGCCTTGCTGCTGGCCTGCGGGCTGGCTCCCGCCGGCGCCGGACAGGAACCCGTGCTCGACGGCTACTCCGCCGCCGGCTCGAAAACCGAGCGCGATTGGGAAGCCAAATACCGCGCGCTGCCCGATCCCAAAATCATCCGCGACAACATGGAGCACCTCTCCGCCCGCCCGCACCACGTGGGCTCGCCCTACGACAAGCAGAACGCGGAGTGGATGCTCGGGAAATTCAAGGAATGGGGCTGGGACGCCAGGATCGAAACGTTTGAAGTGCTCTACCCCACCCCGAAGCGCCGGCTGGTGGAAATGACCGCGCCCGCCCGGTTCACCGCCAAACTCGAAGAACCATCGCTCAGCGTGGACCCTACCTCGCAGCAGAAAAGCGAGCAGCTGCCCACCTACCACGTCTATTCGATTGACGGAGACGTGACCGCTCCCGTGGTCTACGCCAACTACGGCCTCCCGGAGGATTACGAGCAGCTCGAACGCATGGGCGTCAACGTGAAGGGCGCCATCGCCCTGGTGCGCTATGGCCGCTCCTGGCGCGGGATCAAGCCGAAAATCGCTGGGGAACACGGCGCCGTGGCCTGCCTGATTTACTCCGACCCGCGCGACGATGGCTACTTTGACGACGCCGTATTTCCCAACGGGCCCATGCGTCCTGCGGACGGCGTGCAGCGCGGCAGCGTCGAGGACTTTCCCTGGTCCTTCCCCGGCGACCCGCTGTGGTTTGACCGCGGCGATCCCTCGGCGCCTCACTACACCGCGGCCAACGCGCCCGGCATCACCAAGATTCCGGTGATGCCCATCTCCTATGGCGATGCCCAGCCTCTGCTCGCCGCCCTGGGCGGCCAGGTGGTTCCTGAGGGTTGGCGCGGTGCGCTGCCCATCACCTATCGCACCGGCCCTGGCCCCACCCAGGTCCACTTTGTGCTGCAGTCCAATTGGGACATGAAGACGCTCTACGACGTGATCGCGCGCATGCCCGGCGCCGCGGAGCCGGACGAATGGATCGTGCGCGGCAACCATCACGACGCCTGGGTCAACGGCGCGGATGACCCCATCTCCGGGCAGGCCGCGCTGCTCGAAGAAGCCCGCTCCATCGGTGAGTTGGCCCGCCAAGGATGGCGGCCGAAGCGCACCCTCATCTACTGCGCCTGGGACGGCGAAGAGCCCGGCCTGCTCGGTTCCACCGCCTGGGCGGAAGTTCACGGCAAGGAGCTCCAGCAACACGCCGTGCTGTATATCAATTCCGACAGCAACAGCCGCGGCTTCCTCTTCTTCTCCGGCTCTCACGCTCTCGAGCATTTCCTGAATGGCGTGGCCCGCGACGTCACTGACCCGGAGACCAAACTCTCCGTCCAGGAGCGCCGCCGCCTCGCCGCCATCGGCAACGCGCATTCTCCCGCGGAGCGGGCCGAGTTGCGCGCCCACCCGGATGTGCGCCTTCAGGCGCTCGGCTCCGGTTCGGACTACACCGTCTTCATCGACCGTCTCGGCGTGGCCTCACTCAACCTGGGATTCGGCGGCGAAACCCGCAGCGGCATCTATCACTCCATCTATGACGACTTTTACTGGTACACGCACTTCGGCGACACGGATTTTGTCTATGGCCGTGCGCTGGCCCAGACCGTGGGCACCGCCGTCCTGCGCATGTCCGGGGCGGACCTGCTTCCCTTTGACTTCACCGCCCTGGCCGATACCGTGCGCGGTTATGCCCGCGAGTGCCAGGACCTGCTGAAGAAAGAACAGGACGAGGCCCGCGACCGCAATCAGCAGTTGCGCGAAGGCGTCTTCAAGGCCACCAACGATCCCCAGCATCCCCTCGATCCTCCCAAGGAGGCCGTCATCCCTCCGTTCCTGAATTTCGCGCCGCTCGAAAATGCGGTCGAGTCACTCTCCCGCGCCGCGGATCACTACCGCCGCGCCGTGGCCCGCGCCCGCGAGCACGGCAGCCTGTTCACGTCCGAAGAAGCGCTGCGTCCCATCAATGGTTTGCTCATCGGAAATGAACAGCGCCTGCTCGATTCCGCGGGCTTGCCGCACCGTCCCTGGTATCGCCACATGCTGTACGCTCCCGGCCTGTACACCGGCTACGGCGTGAAGACCCTTCCCGGCGTGCGCGAGGCCATCGAACAGAAGAAATGGGACGAGGCGGACGCGGAGATTGCCCGCGTCAGCCGCGTGCTGGGCGGCGAGGCCGGATACATTGACGCCCTGGCCTTGCGCATCGAGCAAGCCTCCGGCAGCCAGTAATGCCTGCAACTGCCCTCGGCCGCGCAGGGGTTGCACGCCGGCGGCGGGGGTGAGGCGCGTCACTCCGGGCGGAGCGGGATCCTGCCTGTTCCGCTCCCGCCGCGCAAAGGGGATTCATGGTGAAGACGCATTTTTCGCTGCTGGCTGCTGCTTCTCTGGTTCTCAGCTCTCCGGCAGCGCTGCCGAACTCCGCAGCCGCACGGGTGAGAGGAAGGTCTGCCGTGACCGCATCTGACCTGCCCTCCGCAGCCTCACCGCAGCAGAGTTCCCCCAAAGCCCTGCGGGACCTCGCCTCCGGCTATTACCGCTGGCAAACCGAGGTGTACCCCGTGAACGCCAGCGACCAGGGCCTGCACACCCGCGATGCGCAACTGACCGATTACTCCGAAGCCGCCATCGCCGCGCGCCGGCAGCATGTGCGTGACCTTCTGGCCCAGGTGCGCGCCGTGCCCACCAGCGGCTGGCCGAAAGACGACCGCGTGGACTGGATCCTGTTCCGAGCGCAACTGGAAGGGACCGAATTCTTCGACCGCGTGCTGGATTTCGAGCACACCAATCCGGACACCTACGTCGGCGAGTGCTCCAACGCCGTCTTTTCGCTGCTGAAGAAGGACTACGACACGCCGCGAAACCGGGCACTCTCCGCGACCGCGCGCCTCCGCGCGGTGCCCGCCATGCTTGAAGATGGCAAACGCAACCTGACTCATCCGGTGCGGCTTTACGCCCGGCTGGCCGCTGAGTCTGCGCGATCCATCGACCCGCTCTATCAAGACAGCCTGATGACCCTGGCGAAAGACATGCCGGCCGGGGAGCGGGACGCGCTCATTCAGGCGCGCGACACTGCGCTCGCCGCGATTCACGGCTTTGCCGATTGGCTCGACCAGCGCGCGCCTTCCATGGTGGATTTCCGCCCCATGGGCGAAGCCAATTACAACTACCTGCTGAAGCACGGCTACCTGCTGCCTCTGGATGCCGAACAGGTGGCCATGCTCGGCCGCGCCGAGTTGGCCCGCTACCGCGCGCTTGAATCGCTTCTTCCGGACCCCTCCCTTGCCGATCCCAATCCCGCGCGCGCCAAATCCATCCCGCCGGACCAGCAGGCCTTTCTCGCCGCCTATCAGGGCCGCGAAGAGGAGATGATCCGCTTCCTGAAGGAGCGCCAGCTCGTCACCCTGCCGCCGTATCTTGGACCCTTCCTCATCCGCCAGCTTCCCGAAGCCTTCAAACCCACCAGCCCCGGAGGCTTCATGAATCCCCCGGGCATCTATGACCGGGATCCCAGCGGGTTTTACTTCATCCCTACCTATAACCCAAAAAGCAACAACTTCTATATCCGCGCGGCCATCGAGGATCCGCGTCCCATCCTGGGCCACGAAGGCATTCCCGGCCATTTCCTCCAGATCTCCATCGCCAATCACGTGCCCGATGAGATTCGCAGCCACCACGACGACGGCGTATTCGTCGAAGGCTGGGCGCTCTACGGCGAAGAAATGCTTATGCGCACCGGGCTATACGCGGAGAATTCTCCGGCGCAGGGACAAATCCTGCGGCTTTCGCGCTATCGCGCCGCGCGCATCGGGGTGGACGTGAACCTGCATACCGGCAAATGGAGCTTCGAGCAAGCGGTGCAATACTTCATGGAAGCCGGCGGCCTGGATCGCGAAGCCGCGGAGGGCGAGGCCGCCGGCGCCGCCTCCTCTCCCACGCAGAAGATCACCTACATGGTCGGGAAATGGCAGATCATGAATCTCCTGGGCCAATATCGCGACCGCCGCGGAAAGGACTTTCGCCTTGGCGAATTCCACGACCAGCTCATCTCCTACGGCAGCCTCCCGC
>DATIYQ010000079.1:0-4179 GCA_035517515.1 Binatia bacterium | reverse complement strand
CAGGCGCCGCAGCGTTTCGTTCACCGCCTGCGGATTGGCCTGGCCGCGCGTGGCGCGCATCACCTGTCCGACCAGAAATTTGAACACGCCTTCATTGCCCGCCCGGAATTTGGCCACTTGGTCGGGATGGTTCTCGATGGCCTCGCGGCAGGCGCGCTCGATCTCGCCGGAATCCTGAATCTGCCGGTGTCCATCGGCGGCGGCAATTTCCCGTGCGCCACGCCCGCTTTCAAACATGGCCGCGAAAATCGCCTTGCCGCTGGCTGCGGTCACCTCGCCGCTCTCCACCAGCGCAATCAGTTCCGCGAGCGCGGCGGGGGGAATGCGGCTCTGGCCGATTTCCTGGCCGGCGGCATTCAGCCGGCGCAGCAACTCCACCTGGATCCAGTTGGCGGCCGATTTGCCTGCAGCCCCGGCGCGCACCACCGCCTCGAAATAGTCCGCCAGCTCGCGCGTGGCCGTGAGCACCCCGGCGTCGTACGGCGTGATTCCAGAATCCTTCACCAGCCGCGCCCGCCGTGCCGCGGGCAGTTCCGGCATCTCCGCGCGGACGCGCGCGATCAGTTCTTCGGTCACCCGCACGGGCAGCAGGTCCGGCTCCGGGAAATAGCGGTAGTCGTGGGCGTATTCCTTCGAGCGCATCGGCTCCGTCCGCCCCGCGGCTACGTTCCACAGCCGCGTTTCCTGTTCCACGCGCCCGCCGGATTCCAGCACCTGCACCTGGCGCTCGATTTCGTGCTCCAGCGCGCGTTCCAGGTAGCGGAAAGAGTTCAAATTCTTCACTTCTGTTTTCACCCCGAAGCGCTGCTCCCCGCGCCGGCGGACGCTTACATTGGCGTCGCAGCGCAGCGAGCCCTCCTCCATGTTGCAGTCGCTCACTTCGGTATAGAGCAGCACCTGCTTGAGCGCGTCCAGATAGGCCCGCGCCTCCGCCGGCCAGCGCAGGTCCGGCTCGGAGACGATTTCCGCCAGCGGCACTCCGCCGCGGTTGAAGTCGATGTAGGTATTTTGAGCGGAGTCCGGGAACCCCTCGTGCATGCCCTTGGCCGCGTCGTCTTCCAGGTGCAATCGGGTGATGCCGATGCGCTTGCTGTGGCCCTCGTGTTCGATTTCCAGGTGCCCGCCGGTGGCCAGCGGCAGCTCGTACATCGAGATCTGGTAGCCCTTGGGCAGGTCCGGATAGAAATAATTCTTCCGCGCAAACCGCGATCCCTCGTGCACCGTGCAGTTCAGCGCCAGCGCCGCCTTCACCGCCAGTTCCAGCGCGCGCAGGTTCAGCACCGGCAGCGCTCCCGGCAGGCCCAGGCACACCGGACAGGTATTGTGGTTTGGTGCGTCGCCAAACCGCGTCGAGCAGGCGCAGAAAATCTTCGACGCCGTCTTGAGCTGAACGTGCGTCTCGATCCCGATGACCGGCTCGTAGCGTTCGAGAGTTTCCGGCGCGACGCCGGTCATGGTTGCATACGTTCGGCTCATGGAGGGCAACGATTATAGCATTCGGCCCCCGCCCGCCCGTGCCGCCGCAGCTTTTCCCGGAACCAGCGGCAGCCCGCGCCCTCGCGGCCGGCGCGAGTCTGCTCCCGTCCCGGAGCTTCTGCACGCGAAAGCCTCTGCTACTGCGCTCCGCCCAGGCGCAAGCGGACCCCGCCCAGGATTTCGCGGCCCAGGGCGGGATATCCCAGCACCGTCTGGTATTGCTTGTCGAAGAGATTCGACACGCGGACGAAGAGTGAAGCGCGCGCATCCAGGCGGTACGAAGTGGCCAGGTTGAACCACGCGTAGCCCGGCGCGTGGGTCAATCCCAGGCCCATGAAGTCCGAGTCGGTGCGAATCCCCGTGAAGTAGCCCACCAGATTTCCGTTGAACCGCCACACCGCCAGGTTCATGGCGATATTCCCGGAATTCACCGGGCGGTGGAACAGGTGATTCCCCGGCTGCTCGGTGGGATCGAAAGCATTGGGCGCCTGCAGGACCCGCGAATTGTCGTAGGTGTAGTTGCCGGTTACGGTGAACCGCCGGTTGATGCGGTACTCGGCCACCGCATGGGTACCCCGGGCGATGGCCCGGTCGGTATTGAAATAGGTTCCGGTGCCGAAGGTGCACATGGCCGTGGGCGCCAGGAACGCGAAGCTGATCACATCGTACAACTCGGTGTAGAAATAATCGGCGGAGACACGCAGCCGGCCAGAGACCAGAAACTGCTCGACGCCGGCGTTCACCGTGCGGCTGCGCTCCGGCAGCAGATCGGGATTGCCGGGAAAGCAGGGATCGTTTCCGAACGACTGATCGAGCCGCGGAGCCACAATCCCCTGGCCGTAGAATCCGCGCACGCGCGTGTCCCCCCAGGTCCCGGCGCCTTTGCGCGCCAGGTAGGACGCGCCCACGCGCGGAACCACGCGCGTGCCGAAGCTCGAATTGTCTTCGGCACGCACCCCGGCCTCGAAAATCAGGCGCGCCGTGGGCGTCCAGCGGGCCTCCATGTAGCCGGCTTGGTTGTTGCGCCGCGCGTGCTCGCCCGAAAGCCCGCTGGGGAAGCCGTTTTCCACTTCGTAGGCGTACCCGGCGGTCGCGGTCACCACCGCGCTTTGATACGTCCCTTGCGCATTGAAGCCGGCGCGATTGAACTGGCTCGTGGAAACATACACGGGCGCGTCGTTGTCCACCCAGCGCGGAGTGGCTTCGGTGCCGGCCAGGCGCCAGCTCCAGTGCCGCCCGCTTTGGCCGTTCCAGGCGAGATTGGAGATGAAATCGTGGCGCGAATAGAATTCCGTCAGGTTGGGCGGAAGAAACAGCGTGGGGCCGGGCAGGCCGGCGTCGCTCGTGTTGGCGCGCAGCGTGAGCCGCAGTGAATTGTCGTCGTTGATCGCCCAGCCGAAATTGCCGGAGTAGGTCCGGTTCAGGAAGGAATCATTCGGCCCCTGGCCCTCGGTGCTGAAGTAGCCGAATGAGGCGGAGTAATCAAACCTGCCCAGCAGGCCGCTCAGGTCTGCCTCGCCGCGCCCGGTGGAGAAAGATCCTCCCTCGCCGGTCAAATCCAGCTCCGGCTGGTGCGTCTCGCCCCGCCGCGTAAACACCTGCACCACGCCGTCCAGGGCATCGGAGCCGTAGAGCGCGCTTTCCGCCCCGTGCACGATCTCCACCTTGGCCACGTTGTCGAGCGTCATGTTCGAGAAGTCCATTTCGCCGCCGGAATCGTTCGCGGTGGTCCCGTCGATCAGCACCTTGGCGTGATTGGAATTGCCTCCATCCAGAAACAAAGTGGTCAGTCCGCCCTCTGCCCCGGTCTGCGCCAGGCTGAAGCCCGGCTGGGTCTCCAGCAGGTCGGGAAGCGAGGTCGCCGCCCGATGCTCGATTTCTTCGCGCGTGAGCACGTCCACAGGCGCCGGCGTGCTGACCACCTCCGCGGGCGTGGTCTGCGCGGTCACTTGAACGCTTGCCGCCAGCGGCGCCAGCGTCAACTGGATGCGCAGGTCTCTGCTGGCGCCCGCGGCGAGATCAACCTCTCGCTCGGCACGCGCGAAGGGATCCTGAGCCACGGAAACGGTGTAGTGCCCCGGCGCGAGCGACATCTGGAACCTGCCGTCGTCTCCGGAAGTGGCTTCGACGGCCACCCGCGCTCCTGCGGCACGCGCCGAGATGTGCGCGCCGCGAATGGCAGCCCCGCGGGGATCGAGAATTACACCAGTCAGCGTTGCAGATGATTGTGCGGCCAGGTGTGCGGACAGCAGCAGCGATACAGAGACAACAGCCAGCAGGCGCTTCATAAATCCTCCTCTCCCTCTCGCGCGGGAGAAAAAAGGTGCGCCCCGTCCCGGTCCCGATACCTCGGGACGGGATTGGGACGGCCGGCTCTTCCGGTCTCCTGGCTTGGCGGCGGCCACAATCGGCGGGCCTTCCCCCCTTCAACAGGGAGTGGCCCGCACTGGCCCCCGAGGCCTCGCACTGCGCCGGGCGCGGCCCTCTCGCCCGCCGTGGCGGGCTCAGGGTCATGAAGCGTGACAGCGCCTGCGAGAACTCCGGGTGATCCGCCTTACAGTCGCGCGGCGGCGACGGCTTTTCACCGTCTTCCCGTGCAAAGAGCTGGCGGGTGAATCGGTGCAGCGTCCGGCGGGGAGCGAACTGCCGGCTCCTGCGGGCCGCCGCGGGATTGGTTGCCTACGCCTCCTTTCCGATAAACGT
>DATIYQ010000078.1:0-3314 GCA_035517515.1 Binatia bacterium | reverse complement strand
GAACGCGGCGCAGCAGCCTGACGGCGAGGCGAACGTGGATCTGTTGCTGGGAGAATACCGGAAGATGGATCCGGGCCCGGTGGAGGAGTTCATATTTTACGATCATCCCAGCGGACGGACGCGCATCACCGCGGCGATGCGCTGGAAGGCCGAGCATCCGCAGACGGCCTCGGCGGAGGAGATGGCGAGGAAGATGTTCGAGGAGAAGTGAGCCAGGGCGAAGAAAAGCGGCGCCGAGCCGCCGCACTCCAAAGAGCGCACACCAAGCTGCGCCCCTACAACCCGAAATACGAAGAAAGAGGGCGCAGCAAGCAGCGCCCCTACGACCTGAAATGCGAAGAAAGAGGGCGCAGCCCTTCGCCACGGCGCTCAGGACAGGCGAGCAGCGCCCCTACGACTGCAAGGCGCGGACGGGGTCAATGCGCGTGGCACGCCAGGCGGGAAGAATCGTGGAGACGAGTGCGACGATGGTCATCACGGCGAATGCCGCGCCGAAGACGAACGGATCGCGCGGGCTCACCTGATAGAGCAGGTAGCCAAGCAGGCGGGTCGAGCCGAACGCGGCTGCGGCGCCCAGCACCACGCCTCCGCCGGTGAGCGCCAATCCCCTGCCCACGACCATGCGCAGCAAATCCGGCGCGCGGGCGCCGAGCGCCATGCGCAGTCCGAGCTCGCGCGTGCCCTGGGAGACGGCATAGGACATCACGGCGTAGAGACCGATGGCGGAGAGCGCGAGCGCCAGGGAGCCAAACACGGTGAGCAGGGTGACGGCGACTTGCGGCGCGGCCATGGAGCGGTTCACCACCTCGCGTATGGGAATGGCTTCGTACACGGGCAGGCTCTGGTCGAGCGCGCGGATTTCGCGGGCGAGCAGCGTGGTCATGGCCTGGGGCGGCGTGGCCGTGCGGACTTCGAGGGACGCCAGCATGCCGAAATTCTGGCGCAGCGGAACGTAGAAGAACGCCTGCGGAGCTTCCATGAAGTTGAAGTACTTGGAGAGCCGGGCCACGCCGATCACCTGAAGCCATTTGCCATTCGACTGAAGGCGCTGGCCGATGGGATCGGCGCCGCGCCAGTACTTCTGCACCATGAGTTCGTTGACGATGGCCACGGGCTGGGCATTCTCGTCGTCGGAGCGGGTGAAGTCGCGGCCGGAGAGGAGCGGAATCCCCATGGTGGTGAAATAGCCGGGGCTGACCTCGCTGAAGTTGGCGGTGGGCTGCTGGTCGCGGGGAGGCTGGTAGCCGTCCACGGCAATGGGCGCGGAAGAGTAGCTGAGAAAGGTAAAGGGAACGCTGCGCGACCAGGAGGCGGACTCGACGCCGGGCAGGGCCTGGACGTGGGCCAGCAGCTCGTCCTCAAAATTTCTTGCGCGCGCGGCATCGTAACCGAACGGGGCGAAGGTGAAGGAGGTGGTGACCACCTGGGCGGTGGAGAATCCGGGGCTGGCGGTGCGCAGGCGGTTCAGGCTCCGCAACACCAGACCTGCGCCGACCAGCAGTAGAAAGCTGAGTGAAACCTGCACGACCACGAGGGTGGAGCGGAACCAGGTTTTGCCGCGGCCGCCCACCACGCCGGAAGATTCGGAGCGAAGCGCGTCTGTGATTTGCGCGCGGGAGCTTTGCAGGGCGGGAACGAGGGCGAAGAGCACGGTGGCGAAGATGCAGACGCCGGCGGTGAGGGCAAAGACGCGCCAATCGAGCTGGCCGGCAAGCCGGAACGGAGTGCCGCGCGGGGGAAGCAGGTGCACCAGCAGATTGCGGCACCACCAGGCGAGAACGAGTCCGGCGGCGGCGGCGAGGCCCGACAGGATGAGGCCTTCGGTGATTACCTGCTTGAGCAGGCGCGCGCGCCCGGCGCCGAGGGCGAGGCGCAGGGTCATCTCGTGGCGGCGACTCGACGCGCGGACGAGAAGAAGGTTGCCAACGTTGGCGCAGGCGATGAGCAGCACGAACATCACGATGGAAAGGGCGATGACGAGCGTGGGGCCGAGCGCTCCGGCGTTGTTGAACGGCGTCTCCCACAGGGGATAGAGCTGGACGCCGCGGCCGCGGTTGGTCTCAGGATATTCCGCTTCGAGCCGCGCGGCGATGGCGGAAAGCTCCTGCTGCAACTGCTGGCGGCTGATGCCGGGCCTGGCCACGACAAACCCTTCGATCCAGCGCGCGCCGCGGTCTTCGAGTTTGTAGCCGCCGCTGTAATCGAAGGTCTGTTGCATGGAAATGGGAACCCAGAATTGCCAGGCGTAACCGACAAAGGTGCCGTAGAAGCCCTGCGGAGCGACGCCGATGATGGTGTGGGGCACGTTGTTCAGGCGCTGGGTCTTGCCGATGATCGCGGGATCGCCGTGATAGCGCTCCTGCCAGAGCTGGTAGCTGATGACCACCACGGGATGCGCGTTGCGGCCGGTGTTCTCCTCGGGCTCGAAGCCGCGGCCAAGCGCCATGTGCAGCCCAAGGGCGCTGAAATAGTTCGCGGAGACCACGCTGCCCATGGCCTTTTCGGCGCGGTCGCCGATGGAGAGGGTGGCGCCGGCGATTTTTTCCGCGATCACGGCATCAGCCAGGTTGGAACGCCTCTGGAGGTCCTGGAAATCGAGCCAGGACATGTCATCGCGGTCTCCGCCGCGGAGAGTGCCGACGAGGGCGGACATGCGGTCCTGGTGGGCGACGAGCGGATAGGGGCGGAGCAGGACGCCCTCAATCCAACTGAACACGGCGGCATTGGCGCCGATGCCCAGGGTGAGGCAGAGCACGGCCAGAAGGGAGAAGCCGGGATTGCGTAGGAGCATCCTCGCGCCGATGCGCAGGTCCTGGAGGAGGTCAGAGAACCACACGTAGAAGTACGCAAGATGGACGCAAGCGGTTTCAAGGAGAGAGAAAACCGAAGTTCGAAGACTGAAAATCGGAAGAAGAGAGTGGCGGGCGCGGGTCCGCCCCTACCGCGGAAAATGCCCGTTGAGTTCTCGCAGGACGGGCCGGCGTTACGAATTGGACATAAAACGCTCGACGTCGGCGAGCGAGCGCGTGCGGGTATAGGAGGGCAGCGACTCGAAGAAGACGCTGCCGTAGCGCATGCGGGTGATGCGGTCATCGAGCAAGGCCAGGACACCGCGGTCCTTGCGCGAGCGGATCAGGCGGCCGAAGCCCTGCTTGAGCGCGAGGACGGCTTCGGGCACCTGGTATTCGAGGAAGGCATTGCGGCCGTCTTCGTTGAGCGCGCGGACGCGCGCGCTGACTACCGGATCGGAGGGCACGGCAAACGGCAGGCGGTCAATGATCACGCAGGAGAGCTGGTCGCCGGGCACGTCCACG
>DATIYQ010000077.1:0-8464 GCA_035517515.1 Binatia bacterium | reverse complement strand
GGGCCACCAGCGGTGCGTCGGATTCCAGCGCCGTCACCGGCATCGCCTCCCCAGGCAATTGAATCTGACGGCCCCCGCGGCGGAATTCACGCGCGCTGCGCAGAGACAGCCACCAGGCATGGCCGGCCCGCGCCAGCCCGGTAAGAATGATGCCTGCGCCCAGCAGTGCCGCCACCGTACAGAGTACCCCGGCGCGTTCCGCATCCGCGTCCGGCTCGAACCGCAGATATCCCGGAACGCACAGGGCGATGACCGCAAACCCCGCCAGCGTCAGGGGCATCAGCCGCCACCGGGCAAGCGAATCAGCCCCGCGGCCCGCGGGCCTGCCTCCCGTGCGCCGCGCCAGCGCCGGAACCAAAGCGCAAACCAGCAGGCTCGCGGCCGCATAGACCACAAAAAAGGAAGCTGCAGAAAGCAGCGCCAGCCGCAGGCCGTAGGGAAGAATCATGGCTGGCCCCCGCGGAGTTCGCGACGCTTGCGGCGGATGGTGCGCTCCAGTTCATCCAACAGGACGCCATCGTCGTCGCCCACGGCGTCCAGCAGGCAGGACACCAGCAACTCTCGTCCGGGTTGCGCGCCGGCCAGAAACCCGGCCACCAGTGTCTCCGCGCGCTTCCGTTCCCATTCTCCGGAGGACAACCGCGGAGCATACAAGAAGGCCCTGCCGGACTTGCGGCGATCCAGCAGTCCCTTCTTGAACAGCCGGTCGAGCGTGGTCATCACCGTGGTGTACGCCAGCGTCCCCTCCAGGCAAACCACCACGTCACGTACGCAGCTCTCACCGCGGCTCCACAGAATTCCCATAAGTCGGTGCTCGAGAGGGCCGAGACTGGTTTGCACAGCTTTTGTGGGTGGACGGTTCATCAATATGAAGCGATCCCCTGGTGCGCGGCTCCAGGAGCAGCCCGGCGCAACCCGCCCATTCTAATCGGAATCGCCTCTACAGGGAACAGCGGTGTGGCCCCGCCCGGAAATTTGACCGGAGGCCCGACCAATCTATCGGAGGCGCCGCCTTCGGCGCTATCATGCCCCCGCGAATGCGCACACCCACCAGCGCCGAATTCCGCCGCGCCATGTCCCGGTTCGCCACCGGTGTCACCATTGTGACCGTGGCCCAGGAAGATGGTGAGCCCAGGGGAATGACGGCCAACGCGTTCGCTTCGGTCTCGCTCGATCCCCCGCTGGTCCTGGTGTGTGTGGATTTGCGCGCCCACACCCACGATCGCATGCGCGACGCGGAGCATTTCGGCGTCAGCGTCCTGGATGACACCCAGCAGGGCGTGGCGGAATTCTTCGCCTCGCCCAACAACCCGCCCGAGCGCCTGGCCCGCTTGGGCATCCGTTTTCGCCGCGCGGCCAATGGCACGCCCTACCTGGAAGGCTGCCTGGCGCACCTCATTTGCCGGCGCGTCGCGGCTCACCGCGCCGGCGACCACACCATCTATGTCGGTCAGGCCGGGCATCTCTCGGCGCGCGAGGGGCGTCCATTGGTCTTCTACGCCGGCAAGTACCGGCGATTGGCCGCGGGCGAGGAGTAGCCCCCCCGCCCTTGCGGGCGCGGCCGCGCGCTCCACGGGAATCGGAACACCGCACAATTTGGTACTGCAAATCGCACGCGTGCCCCGCTATCCTTCCTCCATGAGCCAAGCAACCGTTCCTCCTTCAAGAGTCCGCGTCCAGCGCCTTCCCGAGCGCGGTCACTATGACCGCGAAACGATTCACGCCATCCTGGACCAGGCCTTTCTCTGTCACATCGGCTTTGTCGCCGATGGCCAGCCGTACGTGATTCCCACCGGCTATGGCCGCGTCGGCGACACGCTCTATATCCACGGCTCCGCGGCCAGCCGCATGCTTCGCGATTTGGCCGGAGGCATTCCCGTGTGCGTCACCGTGACCCTGCTCGATGGCCTGGTGGTGGCCCGTTCGCTCTTCCATTCCTCGATGAATTACCGCTCCGTGGTCATTTTGGGCACGGCGCACCTGGTCACCGGCCAGGAGGAAAAGCTCCAGGGGCTTCGCGCCGTCTCCGAGCAAATCTTTCCCGGCCGCTGGCAGGATGCCCGCCAACCAAATGAGCAGGAGCTGAAGGCCACCAGCGTGCTGTCCCTGGCCATTGAGGAGTGTTCGGCAAAAGTCCGCACCGGTGGCGCACACGACGAGGCGGAGGACTACGCGCTGCCCATCTGGGCCGGCGTGGTCCCGCTCCGCATCGTGGCGGGCGCGCCGGAGCCCGATAGCGAACTGCCCGCCGCCATCTCCGCGCATGCCCCGCGGTATCTGGCGGAGTACCGGCCACCCGGATCCCGGTGAGCCCCCCCAGCAGCGCGGGCCCGGCCACGGCCACCGCGCCGCGGTCCCTGTCATTACTTACAGTGGCACCCTCTCGGCTCTCCTCCTAGGCTGGAGTTGCACGCGGAAGTTCTCCGCCGCGGCAGATGCCCGTCCGTCTGCACACGTCGGGCGCAATCGCGCGGGTTTGGGAGTAACCTATTTGGCCACCCGGAGTTCACCGCCATCCCGGTCTGGGAAGGGGGAGTTTTGCGGCGTTTCCTGGCAAATCTGAAGCTGCGGCCCAAGCTGCTGGTGGCCATTGCGCCGTTGCTGTTTATGGCGGTGATTGGACGCCTCTACGCCTCCTATCAAAGCCATAGCATCGACACCCAGTACGGCGAACTCGTCAACACTTACGAATACACCCTGCGCCGCATGGGCGACGCGCGCGCCAGGGAAATCCTGTTTGGCCAGCTTCTCTACCAGGAGATTGCCGAACTGGACCCGGTGAAAATGCGCGCGATCGATTCCGATCTGGAAAAGATCTACGCGGAGGCCAAGGCCAAACTGGCGGAGGCGGAGCGCCGCAGCCCGTCCGGCGTCGAGGATCTCCGCGCGGCGGGAGTCCTGTTTGACCGCGCTGTGGCCCAGGCCAATTCGGTCCGCGCCGCAACCCTGGCCGGCGAGAACGACCATGCCATGAGTCTGATGCGCTCCGGCGTAGATCAGCAGTTGCAGCAGGCCCGTCAAGCCCTGGTCCCGCTGGTGGACCACATGCGCGCCGTCGTGGATCAGAAATCCGATGAGCTCTCCGCCGATAATCACCGCGCGAATCTGGTCGCCTGGTTCGTTATCGGCTCCGGGATCATCCTGTCCATCTTCTTTACCCTCTCGATCGTGCAGAAAGAAGTGGTCGAAGAGCTGGAGAGCCTGAACGACAGCATTCAGGACCTCTCCCACGGCCTGCTCGACCGGCCCATACCGTTTATCACCTACAAGAGCGAGATCGGAGAGATGGGCCGCGCCTTGAAGACGCTCCAGGGTGCCGCGCGCGACCGGGAGATGCAGTCCTGGGTCAAGGCTGAAGTTGCCGGCATCATGGAGAAAATCAAGGCCGCCGAAGATTTCTCCGCCTTCTCCGCCACCCTCTTTTCGCGCATGGCGGAATCCATCCCCCTGCTCTATGGCGCCTTCTATCTGGCCAATGAGGAGCGCTCCAGGTACCAGTTGCAGGGCGGTTTCGCCGTTGACCCGGAAAAGCAAAGGCGGGAATTCGCTCCCGGCGAAGGGCTGGTGGGACAGGCGGTGATCGAGCGGCGCCTGCTGGAGATCCCGGCGCGCGGAGAAAATGCGCACTTCCGGATTTTTGCGGGGGTTGGGACCATCCAGCCGGAGCGCCTGGTGATGGTTCCCGTGGTGGACCAGGGCCAGGTCTCCGCGGTCATCGAGCTGGCTCCCGCCTCCGCGCTCTCCGACCGCCAGAGCACCCTGCTGGATGCCCTGATGCCCCTGCTGGCCGCCAACATTCAGATCCTGTGCGGCAATCTCAAGACCCGGGATCTGCTCAAGCAGACCCGGGCCCAGGCGGAAACGCTGGCCGCCTCGGAACGCCAGCTCGCCTCTCGCAAGGAGGAGCTCGAGGCCATCAACGCGGCCATGGCCGCGAATCAGGAGGAGTTGCGGCGCGCCAAGGAGGTGGCCGAGGAAGCCACCCAGATGAAGTCCGAATTCCTGGCCAACATGAGCCACGAAATCCGCACGCCCATGAATGCCATCATCGGCATGTCCCACCTCGCGCTCAAGACCAGCCTCGACCCCCGCCAGCGCGATTACGTCAAAAAAATTCAGCAATCCGGCCAGCACCTGCTCGGCATTCTCAATGACATCCTGGACTTCTCCAAAGTCGAAGCCGGAAAACTCTCCATTGAGAACATTGATTTCGATCTGGAGAAGGTCCTGGAAAACGTGGGCAACCTCATCTCCGAAAAGGCTTCCGCCAAGGGTCTCGAGCTCCTTTTCGACGTTTCCAGCACCGTTTCCCCCCATCTGCGCGGCGATCCCCTGCGCCTGGGCCAGATCCTCATCAACTTCTGCAATAACGCTTTGAAGTTCACCGAGCAGGGCCAGATTCTTGTCCGCGTGCGCGTCCAGGATGAAGACGAAAGCACCCAGTTGATTCATTTTTCCGTGAAAGACACCGGAATCGGCATGACCGAGGAGCAGATGGGACGCCTCTTCCAGGCCTTCGAGCAGGCGGATAGCTCCGTCACCCGCAAGTACGGCGGCACCGGCCTGGGATTGGCCATCTCCAAGCGCCTCGCTCACATGATGGGCGGCGACATCGGCGTCAACAGCGTGGCGGGAAAGGGTAGCACCTTCTGGTTTACCGCCCGGTTGGGGAAAGGGGAGGCGGTGGCCCGGCAGGTCTCCCGGCCGGACCTGCGCGGGCGGAACGTGCTGGTGGTGGACGACAATCGCGAGGCCCGCGCCGTGCTCTCCAGCATGCTCTCCAGCATGACCTTTGTGGTGGATGAGGCCGCTTCCGGCCCGGAGGCCATCGAGATGGTCGGCCGCGCCCTCACCGCCGGCAAACCCTACGACATCGTCTTCCTCGATTGGCAGATGCCTGGCATGGACGGCATCCAGACGGCCAAGGGCATCCGCGCGCTGCCCCGCCTGTCCAATCCCCCCCACCTGGTGATGGTCACCGCGTATGGGCGCGAGGAGGTGCTCAAGCAGGCGGAAGCGAATGCATTTGACAACGTGCTCATCAAGCCGATCACTCCCTCCATGCTGTTCGACTCCGCCATGCATGCCCTCGGCGTGACCCAGGAGAAGGCGGTCGTCGTTCAGCCCGCCACGGGTGTGGACCTGGCTCCCCTGCGCGGCGCCCGCATCCTGCTGGTCGAAGACAACGATCTCAATCGCGAGGTCGCCCTGGGCCTTCTCGGCGACGCGCAAATGTCCATTGACGTGGCGGAAAACGGCCAGGTCGCCGTGGACATGGTTGGGGAACATCAATACGACCTGGTGTTGATGGACATGCAGATGCCTGTCTTGGACGGCCTGGCCGCCACCCGCGCCATCCGCTCCGATTCCCGCTTCCAGGCATTGCCCATCGTGGCCATGACCGCCAACGCTATGGCCGGCGAGCGCGAAAAGTGCATGCAGGCGGGAATGAACGACCACGTGCCCAAGCCCATCGATCCAGAGGTGCTGTTCGGCGCGCTGCTGCGCTGGATCAAGCCGCGCGCGGTCCCCGCCCCTCCCGCGCCCCCGGTGGCGGCCGCCGCCTCCGGAGACTCGCAGCTACTGGAAATCGACGGAGTGGACGTGGCCGGCGCCCTCCGCCGCGTGGGCGGCAACAAGCGCCTGTTCCTGGACCTCCTTGGAAAGTTCGCGGCCAAGCACGCCGATGCCGCCGCAGAAATCTCCTCCGCGCTCAAATCGGGCGACGGCAAACTGGCCGAACGCATCGCTCACACCGTGAAAGGGGTGGCGGCCAACCTGGGAATCAATCGGTTGGTCCCCCTCGCCGGGGAACTGGAAAAGCACCTGCGCGAATCGGCCCATGCCGCCCCTGCGGAAATTGCCGAATTTGCGGCGCAACTCGCCCAGCAGGTGCAGGCCGTCCGCCGGGCGCTGGATTCCGTTGCTCCCCCGCCGCCGCAGCGCAAGCCTTCCGGTTCGTTTAATGCTGAGGCGGCACAATCCGCCCTGGCGCGCCTGCGCGCGCTGCTCGAAGCCAGCGATGCCGGCGCGTCAGAGGCCATCGCCGGCCTGGAAGAAGCGCTGGGAGACCGCATCACTTCCTCGCAAGCTGACGGCTTGCGTTCCGCCATCGGCGACTTCGACTTTGCCGGCGCCCTCGCGCGGCTGGCGGAGCTCGCCGCGGCCTGCGGGCTGAGAGAGGAATGGGCAAAACGATGAACAGCCCCGAAAAGAAAACCCTGCTGCTGGTGGACGATGCGCCCGCCAATCTTCACGCCGCCAATGCGATTCTCAAGGACGACTACAAGGTCCGCATCGCCACCGGCGGCGAAAAGGCCCTGGAGTTGACCAGCGCCCGGCCAATCCCCGATTTGATCCTGCTGGACGTGATGATGCCGGAGATGGACGGATACGAAGTGTGCGCCCGGCTCAAATCCAATCCGGAAACGCGCGACATCCCGGTGATTTTCCTCACCGCCATGACCGAAGAAGCCGACGAAACCCGCGGCTTCGAAGTGGGCGCCGTGGATTACATCCACAAGCCGTTTTCCCCCTCCGTGGTCAAGGCCCGCGTGCGCACCCACTTGATGCTGCGCGACGCGCGGGAACAATTATCCAAACAGCTTTTGGCCATCAACAACGAGCTGGAAATGGCCCGGCAAATCCAGCTGTCCATTCTGCCGCAGCAGGCGCCGCAACTCCCCGGCTTGGACATCACCGCCCGCTACGTCCCCATGAGTTCCGTCGCCGGCGATTTCTACGATTTCATCCAGGTGGACGAAAAACACGTGGGCCTGCTCATTGCCGATGTGTCCGGCCACGGGCTGCCCGCCGCTCTGATTGCTTCCATGCTCCAGGTGGCCCTCACCGCGCAGAGGGATCATGCCGCGCATCCGGGAGAGGTGCTCAACGGGCTGAATCAGGCGCTCTGCGGCAAGTTTCAGCACAATTTTGTCACCGCCGCATATCTTTTCGCGGACCTCGAGCGCAAGGTGATGCGCTACGCAGGCGCCGGCCATCCCCCCATGCTTCTGTGGCAGCAGGCCGCGGGAAGCGTCCAGGAGGTCTGCGAGAACGGCCTGGTGCTGGGCCAGTTTCCGGAGGGTACCTACGAGTCGGTCGAGCTGCCCGCAGGTCCCGGAGATCGCTGCTTCCTCTATACCGACGGAATCATCGAGGCGCGCAATCCGTCCCAGGAACAATTTGGCAGCGACCGTTTGAAGCAGTTCCTGAAAACGAATGCCGGTTCCACCGGAGAGCAGTTCGCGGATAAGCTTCTCGAAACGCTGTGGCGCTGGTCGGAGCTCGCCATCGGTGAATGCGCCACCGACGACATCACCATGCTCACCGTCCGCTTCAAGTAGCCGGCCGCGCCGCCGGCCGGCGAGCGCCGCGGGCAGCCCGTTATTTTTTCGCGCGCAGCCAGTACGCTAGCGACACCACCCCCAGCCAGGGAATCCCGGCCAGCAGAGTTGGCCGCATCCCCTCCACCCGCCACGTGGTCGCCAGAATGGCCAGGATCGCCGCTGCTCCCGCCAGCGAAGTGTAGGGATAACCGGGCAGGCGCACCGGCAACCGCGCCCCTCCGGCCCGCTCCCACGCGGCCCGGAAGCGCAAATGCGTCAGAAACACCATCAGCCACACGAACAGCCCCCCGAACAGCGCAACTCCCAGTAACAGCACATAGGCCCTTCCCGGGGAGAACAGGTCCACCAGCGTGGCGATGCCAAGCCCCGCCGCCGTCACCAGCAGCGCGGGCACCGGAGCGCCCCGCGCGGTGACCCGTCCCAGCGCCGCCGGAGCGTATCCGCTCCGCGCCAGCGAGAAGATCATGCGCGTGGCCAGGTACAAATTCGTGTTCATGCTGGAGAGCGCGGCCGTGATCACCACAAAATTCATGGCATGTGTCGCCGCGGGCAGTCCGATCAGTTGGAACACGCGCACAAACGGGCTCGCCGTGATGTCCGCCCCCGGCTGGATCTGGTTCCAGGGGAGCACGCCCACCAGCACCACGATCGCCCCGACGTAGAATAGCGTCAGGCGCGAAAGCATCGAGCGCATCGCCCGCGGCACCGCGGTGGCCGGGTCCCGCGCTTCCCCCGCCGTCACCGCAACCACTTCCGAGCCGAGAAACCCGAAAATCACAAAGGCCAGCGCGCGCCACACCCCGGCAAATCCCATGGGAAGAAATCCGCCATCCGATGTGAAATGCGTAGCGGCGATTCCACCGGGCCGGCCCGCCCCGGCCAGCAGCCAGGCCCCGAAGGCGATGAACAGGACGATCGCGGCTACTTTGATCAGCGCGAACCAGTACTCGAATTCGCCGAAAGCCCCCACGCTGCGCGCGTTCACGTAAAGCAGCGCGGCGGAAAATCCCACGATCCACATCCACTGCGGCACCTGCGGCCACCACCATCCGCAATACACGGCCACCGCGATGGCCTCCCCGCCGATGGCGATGGACTGCGCCGCCCAATACGTG
>DATIYQ010000076.1:0-4359 GCA_035517515.1 Binatia bacterium | reverse complement strand
CGGTCCAGGCTGACCGTCCGGGAGTTCTCCCGCGGGAGCACCGCTTCGTAATTGGGAAACTGGCCGGTCAGCTTGCGGGAAATGAGCTGGCGCTCGCCCAGTCTGAAGAATAGATTGCTCTCGTCCTGCGCGAATTCGATCTGTGCCTCGTCTGCGGCTTCCGCAGCCAGCGTCTTCAATTCATTCATGGCCTTCTTGGGGATGAGCACGCCGGCCTCGGCGTTCAATCCCTCGATCTTGCGCGTGGCTTCTACCAGCGCCAGGCGGTGGCCGTCCGTGGCCACCAGGCTGATGGAGTCCGGCTTGAGGATCAGTTTCGCGCCGTTCAGCGTGTAGCGCGACTCTTCCGTGGAGATGGCGAAGTTGGTCTTCTCGATCATGTCCGCCACCAGCGCAGCGGGCAGCCGCGCGAACACGTGGGGCATCGGCGGCAGCGCCGGAAAATTTTCTTTGGCCATCCCCACCAGCTTGTAATTGCGTTTCTCGCTGGTCAGGTGCACCCAGTGATTTTCCAGCAGCTTGAAGCGGATTTCGCCCTCGGGCAGCAGCCGCACGATTTCCAGCAGCTTCTTCGCCGGAATGGTGCCCGCGCCGTCTTTTTTCGTCTTGGCCTCGCAGGAAGTGCAAATGGTCAATTCCAGGTCCGTCGCGGTGATGGCCAGCCGCCCGCCCTTGGCTTCGCACAGCAGGTTGGCCAGGATGGGAATCGTCGTCTTGCGTTCCACCACCCCCTGCGTCAGATTCAACTCGCGCAGCAGATCTTCCTTCTTTACGCTGAATTCCATTTCCGGCATCCCTGATCACCCCTCCGTGCAGGCCTGCGCTGGCAACGGGCGTTACTGTAGCGCGTTTCAGAGGGCAGATAAAGACCGCAGCAGTAGTAGGGCCTGTGGAACTGTGGAGAACGCTGAGAAGATGCAGGCCGGCGTGTGTTTCCCGGGGCTATCGGCCTGTGTGCGCCGCGCCGGTGGAGTGTGAATCCTGCGGAAAAGTGCGGCGCCTGTGGCGCATGCATTCCGCTCCGCCTCCCTCTGCCTGATTTCTTCCACGGTGCGCACAGCGCCTCCACACTTCACCCACAGCTTTTCGACAGGAGTAGCACAGGCAATCCTGCCCGTGCGCGCCTTACAAACGGTACCCAATCCTTCTTGGCGCGGAACGCTCGCTCCGCGACGCGCGGCGAACGAGCAGTGGTTGCAGTTGGTAGGAGACAGGCTTCCAGTCCTGCCGCAGCTTCGATCGTGGCGCACAGGCACTCGCGGGCATTGGGGATGCCCGTGCCCCTGCTCATCCGAAGGAATCAATCATCTTGGCGAGCATGCGGTGCAGATCTTTATCCTGGCGGCGCAGCCCCTCGATCTTGTTGATCGAGTGCAACACCGTGGTGTGATGCTTGCCGCCGAATTGCCGGCCGATTTCCGGCAGCGAGGCGCTGGTCAGCTGCTTCACCACGTACATGGCAATCTGCCGCGGATAGGAGATGGCTTTGGCGTTGGAGCGCATCTTCAGGTCCTGGATGCGCAGGCCGAAATGCTCGCTCACCCGGCGCTGGATCTGCTCGATGGTCACTTTCTTTTCCGCCGCGTCGATCAGGTTTTTCAGCACCTGCTGCGCGGTGGGCAGGGAGATGGTCCCGCCGGTGAGTTGCGTGTAGGCGATCAGGCGGGTGAGCGCGCCCTCCAGCTCGCGGATGTTGGACTTGATGGACCGGGCCATGAACTCGGTCACTTCATCCGGCAGCGTCACCCGCTCGCTCTCCGCCTTCTTGTGCAGGATGGCCATCTTGGTTTCCAGGTCGGGCGACTGGATGTCCGCGATCAGCCCCCACTCAAAGCGCGAGCGCAGCCGCTCTTCGATCGAGTTGATCTCCTTCGGCGGGCAATCACTGGAGATCACGATCTGCTTGCCCTGGTCGTAGAGCGCGTTGAAGGTGTGGAAGAACTCCTCCTGGGTGCGTTCCTTCCCCGCGATGAACTGGATGTCGTCCACCAGCAGCGTGTCCACCGTGCGGAAGCGGTCCCGGAAGCTGATCATGCGGTCGAAACGCAGGGAATTGATCACGTCGTTGGTGAATTTCTCCGCGCTGCTGTAGCACAGCCGCATGGCCGGAGCGCGCTTTTTCATCATGTGGCCGATGGCCTGCATCAGGTGGGTCTTGCCCATGCCCACCCCGCCGTAAAGGAACAGCGGGTTATAGGCCTTGGAGGGCTGCTCGGCCACGGCCAGCGACGCCGCGTGCGCAAACTGGTTGCACGCCCCCACCACAAAGGTGTCGAAGGTGTACTTCGCGTTCAACTGGTGGTCGGTGGAATCGAAGTCCAGCTTGGCCTGCGCCGTCTGCACTCCCGCGGTGGCTCGCGGCGGCGCTTCCGGACACACAAATTCGATCTGCGCGTCGGCCGCGTTCAGCTCGTGCAGCGCCGCCTCGATCACTCCCTTGTAGGTTTCCGTCAGGCGCTTGCGGTGAATCGAAGAGGGCACGCGGACCCGGATGTGGGACTCGGAATTCGCCCCCTCCTCCGGCTCCGTGGGGCGGAACCAGGAGTTGAACGCGTGAGGATTCACGCGCTTCTCCACGTGCTGTAAGATTTTCTCCCAGGAAACCATGGGCGCCCCGTTGCCGTTCCCGTCTCGCGGGGCCGTCCGGAAAGCGACCGGCCTCTCAATTTCCACAGGTGTGGAAATAGTGTGGAAATTGGCGCCCCTCCGCGCAGGGGCTTGTCTTTCAGGATTTCCTATGAATGCGCTACGTGGAACGTCCCCTGTTCCACCCATCTTGCGGCCCCGGCGGGCAACCTCCTGCCCGGAGCCAGCCGCTTCTGCCCGCTGGGGCGGCGAAGCGAGGGGGGAATTCTGCACAACTCCTCCGGCGCGGGCAAGCAAAAAATCATTCCGGGGGAAGCGCGATTCTCACAACGCATGCACAGGTTTTCCACACCGGGCCCCAAGGGCCGGGCATCACAGAACGGCAGTTAAAATCAGCATTCCAGCACACTTCGCGCTTGGCGCGCGGCGCGGCGGTAAACAGGCGTGCGGCCGCCTGTGGATTCTCGCCGGGCGATGCGCTCCGCGCTATTGCGCGGTCCCCGGCTCCGGCCGCGGCAAATCGAAAACGCCCAGTTCATTTGATGCCACCACGATGCGCTTTGCTTCCACCAGCACTGCACGCGCCACCAACCGCTGCTCCTCCGGCGTGAAGATCAGATAGGAGCCCCGGTCCGCCCCGTCTGCACCATACCGCAGCAGCCGCCCTCCCACGCCGATCCAGTATTCTCCGCTGGCCGGATCCACCGCGACCGCGCCCAGGATCACGTGCAGTTCCACCCTTGCCTTGGGATCGTCTCCGGCCAGCACCCGGCGCGCCGCCAGCGCCGCCGGCAGGAATTCCTCGGTGCTAAGCACCAACTGAAAATCAGAGTAGCCAAAGCGATCGTACCGCCGCACGGTGGGCTCGGGCAGATAGGTGAAGGAGTAGATCAGGTGCCCGGAGGAGTCACGGGTCAGCCGGCCGGCATTGGCATAGCGGTTGAGCTCCTCCCGGCCGGTCAGTTCTTCCGGCTCGCCAAACTGCCGCACCACTCGCCCCTCCGCGTTGAACACGCTCACCAGTTTCGCCGCCCGCAGGCTGGCCACGGCCACCTCGCCACCGGGCAGCAGCGCCACAGAAGTGGGCGCAGCGATCTCCAATTTGCGTTCAAACCTGCCCGCCGGAGAAAAGACCTTCACCGCGTTCGCAGCCCGGTCGGCCACGTAGCAGCGCCCGTCCGGACCCACGTCCAGGTCGTCCCCGTACACAATGGCTCCTGCCGGAGCCGCATCCGCGGGCACGTGGCCGGCGTGCTCGCCCTTGGCAGTGAAAATTTCGACGCCCCCGCGCTCGGTGAGCACGTAATACCGGCCCGCACCGTCGCTGCGAATCGCGGTCACTCCCGCGCCCATCGAAGGGAATAGGCGCGCCTTCGCCACCAGATCCGTATCCTCGCCGCCGGAGGCGGAGAGCGCCGCAGCCAGCACCACCGCCCCCGTTGCACCGGCTTTCAGCCAGTGCATCGTCGGTTTGCGAGCCTCGACGAAACAGCCGATCGTGCGTGCGGAGTGGGGGAACATGTCCAGCCGCAGTCTAGGAACCGCGCGACCAGCGCCGGGTTGCCCGGCGCCGGCAACCCTCAGGTGAGCCACAGCCTCAAGCGGGAGATCGAGCGCGCCCGGCCGGTAGTTTCGTCCGCGTCCAGCAGAACGGCGTTGAGTTGCACGTCGCCCTCGCCTACCTCGAATCGCGCCGGCAGCCCGTCCAGGAAGCGTTTGACCATGGCCTGCTTTTCCATGCCGATCACCGAATCGTGCGGTCCGGTCATGCCC
>DATIYQ010000075.1:0-5846 GCA_035517515.1 Binatia bacterium | reverse complement strand
ATGGGCTGGACGATCTGGCCCCCTTGGGCGAGCACGGCGTCAACCGTGGCGGCCACGCTGTCCACCATGATGTAAAACAAGAGGCCGGGCTTTGCGCTGGGTGGGCGCCCCAGCACCCAGGTGCCGCTCACTTCGCCCACGGCATCGTCAAAGGCCACACTGCCGTCGCCGCGCTTTCGCAGGTTCCAGCCGAACACCTTCTGATAGAAATCGGAAGAACGCGCAATGTCCGCCGCCGGCATTTCGATGTAACAAATCTTGCCGTTGGCAAATGTGGGCGGCATGGGGCGCTCCTAATTGAGCAGAAAGTCTTTCAGGAATTCGACGGTGGCGTAGAACTGAAAGTCGGCGTTGGCCTTTTTGCGGTAGCCGTGGCCTTCATCTTTGGCCATCAGGTACCACACGGGCGTGCCCTGCTGTTTGAGCGCGGCCGCAATCTGGTCCGATTCGCTGACCGGCACGCGCGGATCATTCTTCCCGGCGACCACCAGCATGGGCTTGCGGATTTTCTCGATGTTGTTCATGGGGGCGATGTGCTCGAGATACTCGCGCATTTTCGGGTCGCGCTCGTCCCCATACTCGACGCGGCGCAGGTCGCGGCGGTAGGCCTCGGTGTGCTCCAGAAAGGTGACCAGGTTGGACATGCCCACCACGTCCACGGAGCAGCGGATGCGATCGCTGTAGAAGGTGGAAATGGCCAGGGTCATGTGCCCGCCGTAGCTGCCGCCGGTGACGCCGATGCGCTCCGCGTCCAAGTCCGGGCGTAAGGCGATCCAATCGAACAGCGCATTGATGTCCTTGTAGGTGCCCTCGCGGCCGAAGCCGTTGTCCAGGAGCGAAAACGTTTTCCCGTATCCGGTCGAGCCGCGGACATTCGGGTAGATCAGCGCGATGCCCAGCTCGTTCAAGAAATAGTTGTTGCGCCCCAGAAAGATGGGCTGGGACTGGCCCTCCGGCCCGCCATGAATCACCACCAGCACCGGGCGTTTGCCGGTAAAGCGCTTGGGCGGCGAATAGAGAAACCCGGAAATCATTTTCCCGTCGAAGCTCTTCCAGCGCACCAGCTCCGCCTCGGGAAACGCGTCCGTCTTCACCGCGGATTCGCTGAAGGTCCAGCGGGTGAGCTTGCCAGTGGCCATGTCCAGTGAGTAGCAATCGGACTGGGCCCGCGCGGTGTTCAGGGTGAATCCCAGCTCGAGGGCGTTGGGGCGCCAGCGCAGTCCGCCGATTACGCCCAGGGGCAGTTTGGGCACCGGCAGTTCCTTGCCGGTGGCGGTATCGAGCACGTGCAGCTTGCTCACGCCGTCTTCATCGGTCTCAAAGGCGATGCGCGTGCCGTCGTGCGAGAGATCGAAGGACGTTACGTCCCAGGGAATCGCGGTGGTCAGGTACTTTTCCTTTTTGGTGGCCAGATCCAAGTAGGCCAGGCGGTGGAATTCCGAGCCTTTATCCGTGACCGTGTAGATGCCCTTGCCGTCTTTGCTGAAGCGCGCTTCGCCGTAGGAGATTTTCTGCGCGGCGTCGCGGGGAGTAAACGCAGTCTTCTCGCCGGTGGCGGTGTTCACCAGCCAGATGTAGGACTCGTTGATGGACAGCTCTTCGAGCAGCAGGATGGACTTGTCGTCGGGGGACCAGTCCTCCGGAGACCAGCCGCCGCCCTGGAGTTCGACGAGCATGTGGTCGGACTTTGGGTCCTTTGGGTTCATCACCCAAACATCGGTGCCCTGGCCGGTGCGCCGCGTGGAAACGTAAGCGATCTGATTGCCGCCCGAAGACCACGAGCCGAACAGGTTGCGCGATTTGCCGTCGGTGAGCAGGGTGACCGCGCCGGAGGCCAGATCATAACGATAGAGCTGGTACCACTCGCCGCCGCCCACGTCCTTTGCGAATACCAGGTACTCGCCTCCTCTGGGCTGAAAATGGCCACCGGCCACGGCGTCCGCAAAGAAGGTGAGCTGCCGGCGCGCCCCGCCGGGACGATCCACCAGGTGGAGTTGCGACGTATCTGCAAAGCGCGTGGAGATCAGCATCTTGCGATGCAGTGGATCCCAGTCCACGAGCGACGCGGTGCGGAAATCCCCATACCGCCCCGCGGCCTCGGCCAGCGACGCCGGGATTTTCGGGATGCCCTCAGCGACCAGATTCTCGTTTGGCGCAATCGTGCGCTCCTGGGAAATGAGGGCCGGCGCAAAGAGCAACGCAGCAATCAGTGCGATGCGAGATTTCATGATTTCTCCTCCAAGCGCCGCACGAGTCTAAGGAGGGCAGTCCAACCTGTCAATCACCGACGCTGGCGGCGGGCGTGTGATACGATTTTCGCCCCTCTACGCAGGGACCGCCATGTTCCGCAAAGTGCTGATCGCCAATCGCGGGGAAATCGCGCTGCGCATCCAGCGCGCATGCCGCGAGATGGGCATTCCCGCCGCCGCCGTGTTCAGCGAGGCGGACCGCGCTTCGCTGCACGTGCGCCTGGCGGACGAAGCCTATGCCATCGGCCCGGCACCCTCGCGGGAGAGCTACCTGCGCATCGACAAATTGATGGACGTGGCGCGCCGCGCCGGCTGCGACGCGCTGCATCCCGGCTACGGCTTTCTGGCGGAGAATGCGGCGCTGGCCCGGGCCTGCGCGGAAAACCACGTTACCTTTATCGGCCCCACGCCCGAAGCCATGGAGCGGCTGGGCTCGAAGACCGCCGGGCGGCACGTGGCGCGCACCGCGGGCGTGCCCATGGTTCCCGGAACGCTCGAACCGCTGGCGGACGCCGGGGAAGCGGCTGCCTTTGCGCGCCAGGCGGGATTTCCGGTGCTGCTGAAGGCGGTGGCCGGCGGCGGCGGAAAGGGCATGCGCCGCGTGGAAAGCGAAGCGGAGCTGGCCTCCGCGTGGCGCGACGCGGCTTCGGAAGCCGTCAATGCGTTTGGCGACGGCCGGCTGTACATCGAGAAATACCTGGAGCATCCGCGGCACATCGAGATCCAGGTGTTCGGGGACACGCACGGAAACGTGGTGTATTTAGGCGAGCGCGAATGTTCCGTGCAGCGCCGCCACCAGAAAGTGGTGGAAGAGGCGCCGTCGCCCATGGTGGACGCGGCCCTGCGGCGCACCATGGGCGAGGCGGCGGTGCGCCTGGCGCGCGCCGGGCAATATACCAACGCCGGGACGCTCGAATTCCTAGTGGACGCGCAGCGCAATTTCTATTTTCTGGAAATGAACACGCGGCTTCAGGTGGAGCATCCGGTGACGGAAATGGTGACCGGCCTCGACCTGGTGAAACTCCAACTGCGGGTGGCAGCCGGCGAAGCGCTGCCCTTCCGCCAGGAAGACGTGAAGCTGCACGGCCATGCTATTGAATGCCGCATTTACGCCGAGGATCCGGACAACAATTTTTTCCCCTCGCCGGGCAAAATTCTTTCGCGGCGCATTCCGGCGGGCCCGGGAATTCGTTTGGATGACGGCGTGTATCCCGGTTGGGTGGTGCCCACGGATTACGATCCGCTGCTCGGAAAACTAATCGCCTGGGGCAGCGACCGCGCGGAGGCCATTGCCCGGCTGCGCCGCGCGCTGGAGGAGTACGCCATTGGCGGAATCCAGACGAATCTGAGCCTGTTCCGGCGCCTCCTGGCCGACCCCGAATATCAGCGCGCCGAGATTTACACGCGCTGGCTGGACGAATGGCTGGCGCGCGGCACTGCGGCCGGCGCCAAGCCCGGCGCACCCGCCCTGCCGGAACCTGCGGAAACGGCTGCGGTGCTGGCCGCAGCCCTATTCCATCTCTCCTCGAACGGTGCGAGTAGCGGCGCGCCCGCTGGGAATGGCCCGGAGGATGCAAAAGCCTCCCGGTGGAAACAGGAAGGCCGCCGCGCAGGAATCGCGAGGGATCCGCGCAGCTAACGCGAATTCCTGACCACACCGTCCATCCGCCTATTCGATCGCTGCATGCTGTGGCTGGTCCAGTGCGGCTGCCCGCGCACCGGCTTACTTGCCGGTTACGCTTTGAGTTTCAAGCCGGCGCGGGACGCCGGCGCCCGGAAGGCTGTCTGCGCGTAAACCCGGGCGCGGTCAAGGCGTTCCGGCCGGAAGTGCCGCCGCTTCCGTGCGCAGCGCCTGGCGGATGGCGGCGTCAAAGGCGGCGAGCGGCAACGCGCCATTCACTTTCACGCCTTCCAACACGTCTTTCCCGCTCCTGCCGATCACAAAAGTGGGGGTGCCGGTGATGCGCAAGCGCGCGGAATCGGCGAGGTCCGCCTGAATCTCGGCTTTGTGTTTCTCCAAATCGAGACAGGACGTAAACGTTTCTTCATTCAGCGCAAGCGACTGGGCATCTTTGAGGATGGCCTCGCGGGTCAGTTCGCCGCCGGCCGTGAAAAGCACGCCGCGCATCTCCCAGAACTTCCCCTGGTCGCCGGCGCACCGCGCGGCTTCTGCGGCGCGCTGCGCGTTGGTGTGGAAGTCCAGAGGCAGATCGCGTGCCAGGAAGCGGACCTTGCCGGTCTCAATGTAATTTTTTTTCAGGTCGGCAAAGGTGCTCTGGTCGAAGCGCCGGCAGTACGGGCACTGGTAGTCAGTGAATTCGATGATGGTGACCGGCGCGTCCTCTTTTCCCTGTGAGTACCACTGCTTGGCATCGGCGAGGCTCAGGCTCACTCTTTCCGGCGGGGCGGGCGCGCGCGGTTGCTGGGCCGCGGCGGCGCGCAATTCCTGCCGTTCAAGCAGCAAGTGAATGGCGCGTAATTCGCCCAATATCGCGTCGGCCTGGTCGCGGCTGATGGCTTCGCCGGATTTGGCCGTGGCAGCTTCCTCGGGCCTCGCCGCTCCGCCGGCAGCGCCCGGCTTGTTCTGCGCGCGCGCGAAGCTCGCGGCGCAGAAAATCAGGATGGCCAGGGACAGGATCGCAGTAGCTCGCTTCATGGTCTTCCTCCAAGAGGGCACTGTGCTGATTGCGAATTCGCGTTGCGCAACTCGTTCGCGTCCACCTCGCCCACAAATTCCTGGTTGTTGCGCAGCCAGCCGGTCAGGTGGACGCGCGTGGCCGCGGCGGGTACTCTCATCTCGCTCCGCCGGAACTCCAGAACCAGGTCAGGTATGCCGTCGCCGTTTACGTCGATAAATGATTTGGCCACAGGCGTGGCGTGGTGGAAATGCAGGCTACCGAGATTCACCTCCGACACGGCAAAGCCGCCGTCGCCGAAGAGTGTCACGGTGACCGTTCCGTCGGGCCGCGCCCCGGCGGCATTGCTGTTTGCGGGGCAGGCCGCGCCGAGGCCGATCGCGGCCACTTTGGTCGGAAGCAAGACGTGCTTCGCAGCGGCTGTCTCCGGGTCCAGTTCCTGAGAGGTAATGCCCGCCTTCGCTTCGCCATCGCCGTAATGGCCGTTGGCGTCGCATTGAAAGCTGAAGTTCAGATTCGGCCAGTCAGCGTACCCGCCCATAAAACTGTCATCTGAGCTGTTATTGTCGATTTCAACGTAGAGGTCTCCGAGCGCGTCGCCGGATCGCGTCTCTGTGCCGCCATCGCCGTTGCAATCCCAATCAATGGGTCCGGTGCCGGGCGCATGGGTGGTGCCGGGGCAATAGTAGGTGGTGATGTCGTTGGTGCCGCTGTTGATACCGATGGTTTCATTGAGATTGTTCTCGTCGAGAGGTGCGAGAGCGGCATCGGAATAATCGAGGCGCGTGGTGACAGGAACAATCGAACCGGGTTCCGCCGCTGTGCCGATGCCCACCTTTTGGAAGGAGTAGTTCATCACGCTGAGGTAGTTGGGTTTGTAATTCAGCGCATGGTCGCTGTTGGAGTAGGGCCCGCCATGGTCGAGGCCGAGGTTGTGGCCCAACTCGTGCATGAACGTGCC
>DATIYQ010000074.1:0-5528 GCA_035517515.1 Binatia bacterium | reverse complement strand
TACGAGGGCCGCGACCTCGCCGTGACCACAGATTTTCGCGCTGTGCTCGGCGAGGTGGTGACGCACCACCTCGGCCCCGCCGACCTGAGTTACGTATTCCCCGGCTTCCCCTCCAATCCAAATCAGGCTCTCGGCCTGATCCGCGCGTAATCTGAGCACGCTCTTCCGGAGACTCCGGACCGCGCAAGAATAACGACCCCTGTGGAGTTTCGTGCCGCCACGCACGATTTCACTTGTTGATTTTTCACTTCTCTGTACACTTGCGGAAATGGAACCGCAATTGCTCTACCAGGAAATTCAGCCGGACCTCACTGCCGGGGAAAGTGTCCTCTGGAGCGGACAGCCGAGCCGCAAAGTTATCTTCCATACGCCGGACCTGTTCGTGATTCCGTTCAGCTTTTTGTGGGGAGGATTCGCAATATTCTGGGAAGCAGGGGTGCTGGGGTTCTTCGGCTTTGGCAGTACCAACGGGCCCACGCCGGATTCCCTGTTCATGGCCCTGTGGGGCGTGCCTTTTGTTCTGATCGGTCAGTACCTGATCTGGGGGCGGTTCCTGTACGCGGCTTGGAAAAAACAAAACATCGTCTATGCGGCAACCGACAAACGGGTTCTGGTTGTCAATCTTGGGCGCCGCCGCAAGGTAACCGGTTCATTCCTGGCGCAGCTGCCCACGATTGAAAAGTCTGTCCGGCGCGATGGAATTGGCACATTGACTTTTGGGATCGCTCCGCCGGTGGCGGGACGGGGCAGCACGATGGCAAGCTGGGACGGGGGCCTCACCTCGCCGGTCCCCACTTTCGTGGATGTGGAGGATGCGGAAAGCGTTTACCGGATTATTTCCGAGGCTCGGGAGAAAGTCCTGCGAAAAGAATGAGGGCGACGAGCCCGGGATCAGAATTCCCAGCCCCGGTTTCGTTTAGACAAAGCGCCGACTCGGAAGCCTGTTCTGCAAAACAGCGGTCAGTCTGCGGGGGCGCTGGCGTGAGCCGCGGCGGGCTGGCCGGAGCGGATGCGCATCCCATAGAACGAACGATACACAAAAAACACCGAAACGACGAAGAAGCCGGCGGAGAGGATGTGGGTGATCCCGCTGCCTTGCTCCACGGTGAGCTTCACCGCGAGCTCGACGGCCAGCAATCCAAACAGGGTGGTGAATTTGATCACCGGGTTCAGCGCCACCGACGAGGTGTCCTTGAAAGGGTCGCCCACGGTGTCGCCGATCACGGTGGCCGCGTGCAGTTCCGTGCCCTTCTGCTTCAGTTCCACTTCCACGATTTTCTTGGCGTTATCCCAGGCGCCTCCGGCATTGGCCATGAAGATGGCCTGGAACAGCCCGAAAATGGCGATGGAAATCAGGTAGCCGATGAAGAAGAACGGCTCGAGGAAGGAAAACGCCAGGGTGGCGAAAAACACGGCGATGAAAATGTTCAGCATGCCCTTCTGCGCATACTGCGTGCAGATTTCGACGACCTTTTTGCTGTCGGAAACAGAGGCTTTCTCCACCCCTTCGAGCTTGATATTGGCCTTGATGAACTCGACCGCGCGGTGCGCCCCGGTGGTGACGGCCTGGGTGGCCGCGCCGGTAAACCAATAGATCATGGCCCCGCCGGTGATGGACCCGAGCACGAAGGGAGCGTGCAGAATGGAGAGCTTGTCCACGTTTTCGGTGAGGCCCTTGGTGAGCGCCATGATGATGGAGAAAATCATGGTGGTGGCGCCGACCACCGCGGTGCCGATGAGCACCGGTTTGGCGGTGGCCTTGAACGTGTTCCCCGCGCCGTCGTTGGCTTCCAGCAGATCCTTGGCGCGACTGAAGTTCACGTCCATCCCATAATCCTTCTTCAATTCCTGCTGAATTCCGGGGAGTTGTTCAATCAACGACAGCTCGTAAACGGATTGCGCGTTGTCGGTGACCGGGCCGTAGGAATCCACCGCAATGGTCACCGGACCCATGCCCAGGAAGCCGAAAGCCACCAGGCCGAACGCAAAGACCGGCTCGGCAATCATCAGGTGCCCCAGGCCGAGGCCGCTGATCAGGTAGCTCACCGACATCAGCAGCACCATGGCCAGGCCGATGTAATAGGCGGAGAAATTTCCGCAGACAAAGCCGGAAAGGATGCCCAGCGAGGCGCCGCCTTCCTGCGCCGAGGCGACCACCTCCTTCACGTGGCGGGACTCGGTGGAGGTGAAGGCCTTCACCAGCTCCGGGATCAGCGCCCCGGCCAGCGTGCCGCAGGAGATGATGGTGGCCAGCTTCCACCACTGCGAGGCGTCGCCACCCAGCACGGGAATCATCAGCGAGGAAATGAAGTAGGTGAGGCCGATGGAAACGAAGGAGGTGATCCACACCAGTGAGGTGAGCGGGGCCTCGAAGTTCATCTCGTCGGCATCGCGGTAGCGGGCTCCCGCAATGGCCCCGTTGATGAAATAGGCGGCGGCGCTGGCGATCAGCATGACAATGCGCATCACGAAGATCCACACCAGCAGTTGCACCTTCACGGTAGGGTCTTTGACTCCCAATAGAATGAAGGTAATCAGGGCCACGCCGGTGACGCCATACGTCTCGAAGCCGTCGGCGCTGGGGCCCACGGAGTCGCCCGCGTTGTCCCCGGTGCAGTCTGCGATCACCCCGGGGTTGCGCGCGTCGTCCTCCTTGATCTTGAAGACGATTTTCATCAGGTCCGAGCCGATATCCGCGATTTTCGTGAAGATGCCTCCGGCGATGCGCAGCGCGGCCGCGCCCAGAGATTCTCCGATGGCAAAGCCGATAAAGCACGGCCCGGCGTAATCTCCTGGCACGAACAGCAGAATAAACAGCATCATCAGCAGCTCGACGCTGATCAGCATCATTCCGATGCTCATGCCCGACTCGAGAGGAGTGTGATAGATGGGATAGGGCTTGCCGCGCAGGCCGGCAAACGCGGTGCGCGAGTTGGCAAACGTGTTCACGCGGATGCCGAACCAGGCTACGCCGTAGCTGCCGGCGATGCCCACCACGCTGAATAGCAGAATCACCGCCACGCGCGTGGCTTCATATTTTTCGAGCACGCCGAAATACAGCACGATGACGACGGCGATGAAGCTCCACAGCAGCAGCAGAAATTTTCCCTGGGTCACCAGGTAGGTTTTGCAGGTTTCGTAGATCAGCTCGGAGATCTCCCGCATGGACCGGTGCACGGGCATGTTCTTCAGCCGGTTGTAGATGACCATGCCAAAGGCCAATCCCAGCACGCAGAAAAAGATTCCCGCCAGGAGCAGGCTGTGGCCATCCACGCCCAGGAATTTCACCTGGGAGAGATCGGGCAGTTGCAGATTGGCCTCGCCGCCTGATTCAGCTGCCGCCAGCCCGGGAAGCAGGCTTGCGCACGTCCACCACGATAAACTCGCCGGAATCATCCTTCCTCCGTGACCCAGAATCCCGCCCGCGGGCGCGCAGGCAGGCATGTTGGAAATGGTCTAGCCACACACGATATAGCAGGTCGCCTGAGGGGGTCAACCCGTTCCACCGGTAGTGGAAGAACTTCCACGCGGCAAAGGGCGCCGGTGGTCCGGACGGACGGAATCACCCCCGGGTTGGTTCCTGCACGCGGCGGATGCGCGCGCCCAGAGAGCAGAGTTTTTCCTCGATGCGCTCGTAGCCGCGGTCGATGTGATACACGCGGTCAATGGTCGTTTCGCCCTGCGCCACCAGAGCGGCCAGAACCAGTCCGGCGCTGGCGCGCAGGTCGGAGGCCATCACCGAGGTTCCGGTGAGGCGCGAGGGACCGCGCACCACGGCGCGGCGGCCGTCGATGGCGATGTCCGCGCCCATGCGCGCCATCTCGCTGGCGTGCAAAAAGCGGTTTTCAAAAATCGTCTCGGTGATGATGGAGGTTCCATCCGCCTGGGTGGCCAGGGCCATGTACTGTGCCTGCATGTCGGTGGGAAAGCCCGGATATTCCTGCGTGGAGACATCCGCGGGCGCGGGTACCGCCGGTCCTCGAATCCGCAGCCCCGCGGCATCGGAATTCGGCGCGGGGAGTTCGATCACCGCGCCAATTTCCTCCAATTTGGCGAGCACGGCGGTGAGGTGCCGCGGCTCGGCGCGCAACAGGGAAACGTCTCCGCCAGTGATGGCCCCGGCAGCCAGCAGCGTGCCGGCCTCGATGCGGTCGGGAATGACGGAATGTTCGGCCCCGCGCAGTTGCTCCACCCCGCGGACACGGATGGTGGCTTCCCCGGCGCCTTCGATTTGCGCCCCCATTTTCTGGAGCAGGGCGGCCAAGTCCGTCACTTCCGGCTCACGGGCGCAGTTTTCCAGCACCGTCTCGCCCTGCGCGAGCGCCGCGGCCATCAGGATATTTTCCGTGCCGGTGACCGTGATCTTCTCGAAGACCACGTGCGCCCCATAGAGCCCGAGCGGGGCGCGCGCTTCGATGTAGCCGTGTTCCGTGGAAATCTCCGCGCCCATCTGTTCCAGTGCTTTGATGTGCAGGTCCACGGGCCGCGCGCCGATGGCGCAGCCGCCGGGCAGGGAAACGCGCGCGTAGCCCGTGCGGCCCAGCAGCGGGCCCAGCACCAGGACGGAAGCGCGCATGGTCCGGACCAGCTCATAGGGCGCTTCGGCGTGAGAAATCCGTTCGGCACGAAGCCGGGCGGCGCCGGGACTCGAGCCGCTTTTCGCCGCGCTTTCCCACTGGTGCCAGGGAAATTCCACCCGCGCCTGCATGTGCGCCAGCAACCGCCCCATGGTGGCGATGTCTCGCACGCGCGGCAAGTTGTGGAGTAAGACCGGCTGATCGGTGAGCAGGGCCGCGGCCATCGCCGGCAGCGCAGCATTTTTTGCGCCGCTCACGGCGACCGTGCCTTCCAGGCGCCTCCCCCCCGTGATGACGAATTTGTCCATGAAAGTAGCCCGGGTCTTTTGGCCCGGAGATGAGGGGCGCCCCTCCGTCGCGGCCCGGAGCTCCTGTTATCCCCTCGCTGCCCGCAACGCGCCCCGCCTCTAGCCAGGCGGGTTACCGCTCTCCGAGCGCCGTGCGCAAATCACCGCCTGCCGCCGCGAGCGCAAACTGCGCGTCGCGGCGGGAGAGGCAGCGCTTCAACATGACCAGCGCCAAGCGCAAATCGCCTCGCGCCGCGGCGAGCGCCCGGCCGGCTGCCGCCTGGCGCGCTCCCGATGCCTGGCATAGAATCCCCAGCGCGCGCGCTTGCAGTTTGCGGTTGGTCTGGGCGACGCCAATCATCCAATTGTCGTATACATTTCCCAGGCGAATCATCGCTCCTGTGCTGAGCATGTTCAGAATCAGTTTCTGGGCCGTGCCGGCCTTCAGCCGCGTGGAGCCGGCAATGGCCTCGGGTCCCGTCTCCGCGACAATGTCGATCTGCGCTATGCGCGCAAGCTCCGTGCGGATATTGCAGGTGACGCCCACCGTCCGGGCGCCGCAGCGCTGGGCGTATTCCAGCGCGCCGAGCACGTACGGTGTCCCGCCGCTGGCGGAAAGTCCCGCCACCACGTCGCGGCGGGAGCAGCCGGCGCGGCGCAGGTC
>DATIYQ010000073.1:0-2557 GCA_035517515.1 Binatia bacterium | reverse complement strand
TCCTTCAAAGAGCTGCTGCTCACCCTGTGCCTCAAGATGGGCCTGGCGGCCTCGCTGGCGGCGCTGCTGGCTCGCTCGGCCACATTCCGCAAGGTGCTGTACACCGAGCAACGCGACTCCGACGAAAAAGTCCGCCTGATGCTGTTCTTTACGCCTCCTCTGGCCACCGGGGTGATGTTCCGCCTCCTCGGTTATCCCTTTGCGGACCTCACTCTGGAAGGCGCGTTTCTCCTGGGGCTTCTGGGCGGGCGCGTGCCCGGCCTGCTGGGTGGCGCCATCATCAGTCTTCCCGCATTCTTCAACCATGAATGGCTCTCCATGCCCATCGCCGTGCTCGCCGGGCTGCTGGGCGGGATGATCCGACAGGCCATGCCCAACACCGAAGCGGTCTGGAACCTGGGGCCCTTTACGTTCCTGGGTGTGCCCCGCTACATGTGGCGCTGGGCGCGGGGCAGGGAACTGGAACGCCACTGGGAGATGCTGGCCCTGGCCGGCTGCGTCACCCTGGAACTGGGGCAGTTGGCCTTGGGATCGGCGTTCCATGCCCGGCACTGGCTGTTCATGTTTGCCTCGGACAAGCGCTGGGGCTGGGTGCCGCAGGTGTTTGCCTCCATGATCGCGGTGGCCGCGCCGATCAAAATCTGGAACACGATTCGTGTGGAGGCCAACCTCGAAGAGCATCAGAAAATGCTGCTGCGGGCGCGCATGGACGCGCTTTCCAATCAAATCAACCCGCACTTCCTGTTCAACACGCTGAACACAGTTTCCGCCTTGGTGCGCACCGAGCCGGATATGGCCCGGGAGGTAGTGCTCAAACTTTCCAACATCCTGCGGCGTCTATTAAGACAGCAGGAGAACTTTGTGCCTTTCCGCGAGGAACTGGCTTTTGTGGACGACTATCTGGACATCGAAGTGGCGCGCTCCGGGCGGGACAAGCTGGAGATTGCCAAGCAGATCGATCCCGCCTCTCTCGAGGCTTTCGTCCCCGCCATGTTGCTGCAACCCATCGTGGAAAACGCCATTCGCCACGGACTGGCGCCGAAACTGGAAGGCGGCGTCATCACCCTGCGGAGCATGGTGGAGGACGGAAGAATGCGCATCGAAATCGAGGACAACGGCCTGGGAATGACCGAGGCCCGGCTGGCGCGGGTGCATGACGAGGGCATCGGCATGTCCAACGTCCACGAGCGGCTGCGCCTGCTCTACGGCGAGGATTTTCGCTTTGAAATCACCAGCCGCCTGGGCAGCGGCACGCTGGTGCGGATCGACGTGCCCGAACTGGTCTCCGAGCTTCCCGCCGTCTCCTGAGGGCCTGCGGTCCCATGCGTTATTGCCTGAACTGTGGCGCGGAAAATCCCGCCGAGCCGTGCGACTTCTGCGGATTCACGGGACAGCTCGCCGCCTTCATCTTCCGCCGCCGCCTGGTGTACCTGACCGCGATTTTCCTGCTGGGGGTAATGGTGTTTCTCCCGGCGGCGCAAAGCTATCCCCCGCTGGACCTGGACGGCATGCTGGTGTTTCTGGGAGTGATCGCGGGGTTGAACATGGTCCTGGCCATCCTGCTGGACCTTCGCGCGCGGCGCGGCCAGCCGCTGGAGGTGGTCCGCAGAATCTTCCGGGGGCTCTTGCCGCTGCCCTGGATGCTGAGCCTGCTGTTGTATGTGAACGGGAGGCTGGACAACTCGGCTTACATGGTGCATTCGACCGCGGTGGTTTCCAAATTCACCATGCCCGGACTGGTACGGCCGCACCGGTTGATTGTGCATTCCTGGCGCCCAGAGAGGGGAGTGGAACGGCTGCCGGTGGATGAGGACGACTATTCCCGCTTCCGTCCCGGGGACGTGGTGGAAGTGCGCGTAGAGCCCGGGCTGGTGGGGATTCCCTGGGTGTACTCGGTGCTGCGCCACGAATTGCCACACGTGCCAGCGCCGGCCGCCGGAGTTGTGGGGCGCCCCCAGCCTCCGGCTATTTCTTCACGCTGATGGTGGTTTCCGGCTCGTAGCCTTCGTCCTGGAGCGTCCGCTGGGCGGCGGTGCGCAGAGCCTGTTCGTCCGCGGTTTTCGCTTCGCTCAAATGGCGGCGGATCACCTCGTCGCCGCTGACAACGCGCACCAGCCACTTGGATTTCTGTTCGTCCCAGGAGATCTCCACGCGATCTGCACGCATGATTTCCTCCGCTCGGGCGCCCAACCGGCCAGACCGCGCCGGGGGCGGGTTCTGAGGGCATTCTAGTCCACCTTTGGGCGGACTGCACCTGCCCCGGGCGACTGGGAAGTGAGCGGGCCTGCAATCGATGCCGCATGGCACGAGGGCGCGACTCCGGATGTGCCTGCCTAACGGGTCCGCGTGAACCCGAGAACATCGCCTCCAGGCCTCACTACCTCCATAACCTATTGCGCTGCAATCACTCCTGGGGTGTGACGCCGGAATATTCTCCATGTGACGGCTGTCACCGAATCCCCCCGCAGGCGGGCGCATAAGGGAGTGATACGGAGGAGATCGCATGGCCTCACAGAGTCTGGTTGTGGACGGCAATGAAGCCGCCGCCTGGGTTGCA
>DATIYQ010000072.1:0-2142 GCA_035517515.1 Binatia bacterium | reverse complement strand
GGACTGTGCAAAAAGATAACCGCGCGCCATTTCCAACGCCTCCGCGCCGGAGAAGCCGCATCCCCTCGCGCCGTCATGCCGCCGAGGAAACTGCCTGCGCGGTGGAGAATGCGTTCCGTGGCCGCGGCGTGCTTAGATGTTTTTATGGCCAGCGCGCAGTCTTCACCACAGCGGCCCCGCGCCACCCTCGCCCTTTTTGGCTTCCTGTTCTCGCTCTACTTGCTCACTTCCAGCGGGCGCGTACGCACCCTCGACGAAGTCTTGCCAGATCTGGAAACGGAGAGCCTGGTCACTCGGGGCACCCTCTCCGTCCCCCAGGCGGTGGCCTCGGGCATCTTTTACGGAAAAATTGACCGCTACGGCCAGCCTCAGGCGCCCTACGGCGCCGGCCAGGCCATCGCCACCGTCCCTTGCTTCGCCCTGGCTCGTCTGATGGTGGCGGTGCTCCCCGGCATCCCCGCCCAGGCCCGGGACGTGGCCGCCGATGCCGTTGTCGTCGCCGGCAGCGCGGCCTATGCGGCGCTGGCGGTGTCCCTTTTTTACGTCCTGCTCTGCTCGATCGGCCTGGATTCCGTCACGGCAGTGCTTGCGGCGATGGTGCTGGCCTTGGCCACTCCGGTCTTTGCATACTCTTCCTGGTTTTTTTCCGAGCCTCTGGCCGCCGCGCTGCTCCTGGCGGCTGCCGTGGCGCTATTTCCTCCGGATTCTGTCGAGGACGTTTCAGTTCGCCGCGCAGTTCTAGCGGGCGTGGCCCTGGGTTTTGCCGTCTGGGTGCGGCCCACACATGCCCTGGCCATCCCGCCATTTGCGCTCGCCGCGGCGGTCCGCGGCCGCGGCCGCGGGATGCGCTCGGCGGCCATCGTTGCGCTGGTCGCCGGAATCTTCGCGGCCGGCTATCTCCTGCGCAACCAATCCTTATTCGGCCGGTTTCTCGAGTTCGGCTATCCGGAGGCCGCCGAAGGCGGACGCCGCCTGAATACTTTCGAGACGCCTCTCCTCACCGGCCTGTATGGACTGTTGCTCTCGCCCGGCAAATCCCTGTTCCTCTTCGCTCCACCCCTGTTGCTGGCGCTGCCGGGTTTATGGCCCCTTGCCCGCCGAAGCCACGCACTTGCAGTGCTTGCCGCGGTCACCCCCGCGATCTATTTGCTCTTCTTTGCCCGCTACACCCAGTGGGAGGGTGGCTACTGTTTCGGCCCGCGCTATCTTCTCCCGGTGATCCCGCTGCTCGCGCTGGGGCTCGCCCCCGTCTTTGCGTCCGGAAACCGTGCGCTGCTCTTTCTGCTCGCGGTCTTGGCCGTTGCCGGTTTTCTGGTGCAGGCCATTGGCATGTCCACCAGTTTTCTCGAGGACCAGGCGACCGGCGCGTATTACGACGCGCACTGGAATTACCGCATGACCTATGCCCCGCTCCTCAGCCAGACGCAGCTTCTACTTCATTACCTGCGGCAGGGCGCGCAGGCGCCCATGGGACGCGGCTTCGACCGGTGGTTTGTCTTTCTCCCCAAAGCCGGAGTGGCATCGGCCACCATCTGGTTCGGTATCGCCTTCCAGTCCGCGGGAGTTCTGTTCTTCGGCCGGAAACTGTGGAAGGCCAACGCGCCCGGTGCTCTGGCCGGAAATCCCAGACTCGGCTTGAAATAGGGTGCGCACGCTCCTGGATCGGGTGCCATATTTTGTCGCCGCAGACGCCCATCCGTGTCACTTCCTTCTTCAACGCGGGCCGAGATTGGTCGCTCAGGGTCCTGCAGTTATCGCAGGCCACCCGCAAGCCATTGAAGACAAGTGAGTTGCATAAATTCAAAAGCAATTTGCCGCGGACCATAGATGGCCCGTCACTTGCCCCCATTCCTGTGAACTCCAGCGTGAGGCGCGGAGAATTCAAGGAGAAAAGATGCGCAATCGAGACAAGGGTTTCTCTCTGATCGAGCTTCTCATCGTTGTGGCGATCATTTTGATCATCGCGGCGATTGCAATTCCGAACCTGCTGCGCTCCCGGATGGCGGCCAATGAGGCCTCTGCCGTGGGCTCCCTGCGTACGATCAACACTGCGTGCGTCACCTATTCATCCACTTACGGCGTGGGCTTCCCGGCCGCGCTGAGCAACCTCGGAACGAGCGGCTCTGCCAGCTCCACCTCCGC
>DATIYQ010000071.1:0-7812 GCA_035517515.1 Binatia bacterium | reverse complement strand
GCGGAGGTCATCCGCATCATGGGGGAGAAAGACCGGGCGCGCCGCGAAGCCGCGGCCGCCGGCCTCCCGGTGATTCCCGGAACGCCCGGGGTGGTCGAGGATGAGCACGCCGCACTCCGCGCGGCAGAAGAAATCGGCTATCCGCTCATGCTCAAGGCCAGCGCCGGCGGGGGCGGCCGCGGCATGCGCATTGTGCGCGGCCCCGCGGAGATTCTGCCCGCGTTTCGCGCCGCGCGGCACGAGGCCGGACAGGCATTCGGCGTTCCCGACGTGTACATCGAGAAATACGTGGAGCGACCCAGGCATATCGAATTCCAGGTGCTGGGAGACCGCCACGGGCGGGTGATGCACCTGGGCGAGCGCGAGTGCAGCGTGCAGCGCCGCCATCAGAAGCTGATTGAAGAAGCGCCCTCGCCGGCGGTGGACAATTCCGTCCGCGAGTCTCTGGGCGCGCGCGTGGTGGCCGCGCTCGAAAAACTGGGCTACAGCGGAGCCGGGACCGTGGAATTCCTTCGCGACGCCCGCGGCGAATTCTACTTCATCGAGATGAACACGCGCATTCAAGTGGAACACCCGGTGACGGAAAGCGTGACCGGGGTGGACCTGGTGAAAGCCCAGATTCGCCTGGCGGCGGGAGAAAAACTGGCGGATGTGGTGCCGCGCTACACCCTGTCGGGCCATTCCATCGAGTGCCGCATCAACGCCGAAGACCCGGAGACCTTTGCGCCCTCGCCCGGGCGCATCACCGCCTTTCATGCGCCGGGCGGCCACGGAGTGCGCGTGGATACCGCCATGCACAGCGACGCGGTGGTGCCCCCGCACTACGATTCGCTGATTGCCAAGCTCATCGTCCGCGCTCCCTCCCGCCCGGAAGCCATCGCGCGCATGCGCCGCGCTCTGGAGATGTTCATCATCGAGGGAGTGAAGACCACCATTCCCCTCCAGCGGCGCATCATGGACGACCCCCAATTCCAGCGTGGTGACCTGCATACAGGGTTTCTGGACCACCTGCTGGCTCGCGCGGAGCACGCATAGAGTCCGCTTGCGGTTCTTCCGTCACGGCCCGGCCAGTCCGGCCGAATACCAACGGAAGTTGTGAGACTTGGCGCGCGGATATTTCGCCAGGCAGCTTCTTGCCTGGGTTGCGGTTCGTGACCCGGTGGAGTAGGATTTCTCCTGGAGATTGGAATCCCACGCAGGTGTTTCCGCAAGGCGGTTGCTCCCTGAGCGAGTCCGGCAGGAAGTACCAAAACCTCCAGGTCGGGAAGAGGGTGCACTCATGAAAGTCGTAGTGATCGGCGGCAGTGGACTGATCGGTTCGAAGCTCGTTCCCAAGCTGCGGGAGCATGGGCACGAGGCGGTAGCGGCATCACCCAGATCGGGGGTCAATACGGTCACCGGCCAGGGACTGGCCGAAGCGCTGAAAGGCGCCTCGGTAGTCGTTGACGTCTCCAATGCTCCCACCTGGGAAGACGCAGCGGTGCTGAAGTTCTTCGAAACTTCCACCCGCAACCTTCTCAACTCAGAAGGGGCGGCAGGGGTGGGACATCACGTTGCCCTATCCGTGGTGGGAACCGACCGGCTGGCCGAAAGCGGTTACTTTCGCGCGAAGATCGCCCAGGAGAAACTGATCAAAGAATCTTCCATCCCCTATACCATCGTGCAAGCGACGCAGTTCTTCGAATTCCTCAAAGGGCTTGCCGACATTTCCTTCGATGGCCACAAGGTGCATTTGCCCCCGGTATTGTTCCAGCCGATGGCTGCCGACGACGTGGCGGTTGCGGTGGGCAGGCTCGCCGTGGGCCCGCCGGCAAACGGAGTTGTCGAAATCGGCGGGCCGGAACGGTTTCGCATGGATGAACTTGTCCGGCAGCGCCTGGCCGCCCTCGGAGACCACCGCGAAGTCATCGCCGACCGGAATGCGCTTTACTCCGGGGCGAAAATCAGCCAGAACACGCTGGTTCCCGGCAAGAACGCACGACTCAGCGAAACCCGTTTCGAGACTTGGAACACCCGGTCCGTAGCCGCAGCAGTGGCGGGCCGCTAGCCCTCCTGAGAGCTTAAGCAGGGGCGCAGGCTTTGCCGGGGCCTGCGCCTTGCCTGAGCCTTGACTGCACGGGATCTCCCGCCTTTTACAACCGGCCTTAAGTTCTTGCGGTGAGTCCATCCCACGGTGCCCAGCGGCCGGAGAGCGAAGGGAACGAACCGGGGCCACTCGCCGCGATTCGTGTGAGAATGAGGGCGAGCCGCTTTCGATGAAGGCCGGTATCCCTCCGCTCTATGCCGTCCTCTCCGCCGATCTTTTTCCCGGGGAGCCGGAGGACTGCGCGAGCAAGCTGGCCGATGCGGGCGTGCAGCTGATTCAATATCGGAACAAGCAGGCCAGTTCACGGGAACTCTTGCGGGTGGCGCGGGGGCTGAGTGCGCTCTCGCGAGCCCACGATTTTCGCTTTGTCATGAATGACCGCGCCGATATCGCCCTGCTTGCCGGCGCGGGCGGAGTGCACGTGGGACAGGAAGACTTGCCCGTGGAAGCAGCTCGGCGTGTCTGCGGGCCTGCCTGCTGGGTGGGAGTCTCCACGCACAATCTGGAGCAGTTGCGGGCTGCGGCGGCCACTTCAGCGGATTACATCGCGGTGGGGCCGGTATTCCAGACGGGCTCGAAGGCCAATCCCGACGCTGTCGTGGGACTCGATTTTGTGCGTCAGGCGCGGGCGCTGACCAACAAACCGCTGGTGGCCATCGGCGGAATCACGGCGGAACGTGCCGCGGAGGTATACGCCGCCGGAGCAGATTCCCTCGCCGTAATCAGCGATCTCGTTCAGGCCGCAGACCTGCCGGCCCGCGTGCGCGAGTATCTCCGCGCCGCCGGGTCTCGCGCCTAGGGACGCTGCTTGCCGCGCCCGTCTTCCGCCGGCTACCCGGCAGTTCCCCGCCTTGCGCCTCGTGGCTAGGCGCCGCTCGGCGCTTTTGGGTGTGCGGCGGGGCCGGCCAGGCGCCCCACGCCGTCCTCTCCGTGGCTCTGCAGATCCCCCGGATTGCCTTTTCCCGGCATCTCGATGCTTCTCCTCTTCAATATCCGGGCCATCAGTGGTTTAATCGCGGTACAGTTCGTGCCGGAATCGAAGGGTCGCGGCAGGCGTCCAGCCCCGCAGGCCGTTCCGGTGAATGCGGTAAGCAACACGCAGGGTGCAGCGGGCCAACCGGCAGTCACGGACGGAGAGCCAAGCCGGGTCCGCGCGAGAGGGGTGGGGATGGGTAATCCAATCTTCGACAAGAAGCCGCTCGATTTGCTGCTGAAAGAGTCTCGGGAGGAGGGGGAACACACCCTGAAGCGGGCCCTGGGGCCGATCAACCTGATCACCCTGGGCATTGGCGCCATCATCGGCGCCGGAATCTTTGTGCTCACCGGACAGGCGGCGGCACAATATGCCGGCCCGGCCATCATGCTTTCCTACGTGGTGGCTGGACTGGGTTGCGCCTTCGCCGGTTTGTGCTACGCCGAGTTCGCCTCCATGATCCCGATCGCGGGCTCGGCTTACACCTACGGCTACGCCACGCTGGGTGAGATTTTCGCCTGGATCATCGGCTGGGACCTGATTCTTGAGTACGCCTTCGGCGCGGCCACGGTGGCCTCCGGCTGGAGCTCGACGCTGGTGGCCTTTCTCCAGGACTACGGCATCAATCTCCCGCCGCAGTTGTGCGACGTGCCGGGCGCGAAATGGGCCATGGTGGACGGCCGCTGGGCTCCCGAATCCACCTGGAGCGCGGAGCAGCTCCTGCGCGCCACGCAGCACGCCAGCTCCGTCGCCAACTTCGTGGCCTTCTTCGCCATGATCATGGTCACGGCCATCCTGATCATCGGCATCAAGGAGTCCGCGAACTTCAATACCGCGATCGTCTTCGTCAAGTTGATCGCAGTGATCGTGTTCATCGTGGTCGCCGGGATGTATGTTTTCGGGCATCCCGCCGTGGCGCACCAGAACTGGGCGGTATTCATTCCGACGAACCAGGGAAGCTTCGGAACGTACGGATGGTCCGGAATCTTGCGCGCCGCGGGAGTGGTGTTCTTCGCTTACATCGGATTCGACGCCGTCTCCACCGCGGCCCAGGAAGCAAAGAACCCGCAGAAGGATATGCCCCTGGGCATCCTCGGCTCGCTGGTCATCTGCACCATCCTGTACCTGCTGGTGTCCGGCCTGCTGACCGCCACCGTGCATTATTCGCGTCTGAATATCGGCGCTCCGGTTTCGCTGGCCATCCGCGAGACGGGCGTGAAGTGGGGCAGCTACGTGGTGAACGCGGGAGCGCTGGCCGGTCTTTCCACGGTCATGCTGGTCATGTTGCTCGGCCAGTCGCGAGTCTTCTATTCGATGGCGCACGACGGCCTGCTGTGGAAATGGGCCGGGGACATCCATCCAAAATTCCGCACGCCCTGGAAATCCACCGCGGTGACCGGCCTTTTCGTGGCCATCACCGGCTCGCTGGTTCCCATCGGGGACCTGGGCCAGATGGTTTCCATTGGCACGTTGATGGCCTTCGTCATCGTTTGCGCCGGCGTGTGGGTGATGCGCCGCACGCGACCCGAGGTGCCGCGGCCCTTCCGCACGCCGTGGGTGCCCGTGATCCCCATCCTGGGCATCCTGATTTCCCTGGCCATGATGCTTGGTCTCAACGGCGTCACCTGGATCCGCCTGGTGGTGTGGCTGATCATCGGCATGGTCATCTACTTCACGTACGGCGTAAAGCACAGCAAAATCCGCAGCCAGTCTCCGCGCTGATGGCCGGGCTTTCGGCGCGGTTTCTCCCGCTGGTCAGCCCTCCGCGGCACAGAATGCGCCGGGCAGAGGGCCGTTTTCCCGCGCCCGGCGGCACCTGCTGGCGGCCTTTTTCCTGATTTTCGGGCGCGCACGATACAATGTCCGGTTCTCATGCCCACCGCTCCCCTCCAGCGCGTGCTTTCGATTTGGCGCAGCCTGACTCCCAACCGTCGCGTCGCTGCGGTCATCACCGTGCTTTACGCTCTCGCCGCCGGCTTCGAGGCCGCTGGGCTGCGCGTGCCGGGTATCGGGCTGCTCCGCTTCCTTTTTTCCTGGGCGCTGTTCATCTGGTTCCTGATGCTGTTCGGCTGGATTCGCCGCCACCTGCTCTGGAGCCTCCGCAACCGGCTGATGGTGGCCTATGTGTTCATCGCCGTGGTGCCTATCCTGCTGCTGCTGGCCATGGCCGCGATTTCCGCATCGATCCTTTACGCGCAGCTCGGCAGTTATGTGCTCACGGAAGAGGTCAACCGCACGCTGGGCCGCTTGAAAGATCTCGCGGAATCCCTGGCGGCAGTTCCGGGGAACCCGGGGTCTGCGGAGAGCACGGCCATCAACAGCTCTTCCGCCGCGAAGTTGGCCCTGGATCTTCCCGGGCTGGAAATCCGCGCCGGGGCAGGGGAGGATCTGCTGCCCGAAGCCGGCCAGGGCGGGGACCGCTCCTTCGCCGGTCTGGTCCAGCGCGGCGATCAGCTCTGGATGCGTGCTGTGGCCTGCCATGCTGTGGGCGGCCGCGATCGCGTGGTGATGGTTACCGTGCCCGTCGCGCCGGAATTGCTCGACAGCTTCTCCCTCGAACTCGGGCTGATCCGCTGGGATCTGGTCCGCCGCGAGCTTTCCGCGGAGCGCGGCAAGGCAGGCATCCGCATCACCGTCGGCTCCGGGTTGGACACCTGGAGCTACATTCCTGTGCGCGGCATCTCCAGCCGCCGGCGCGTGCTTCCTCCCAAGGCTCACTGGCTGGACCAGGAAATCATCGGCTATTCGAACCTGGAGGCCGTGGATCTGAGCGCTCCCGCGGGCCACCGCGAGCGGCTTCCCGTTTTCGCTTCGTTCTACGCCCGCCCCTCCCGGCTCAACCGCGTGCTGTTTTCATCGCTGGGAGATTTGAGCAGCCTTCCGTTTGTCATCCTGATGACCGCGGGCGCTCTTTTTCTGGCGATTGAAGTGGGCGCGCTGATTACCGGCGCGGTGATGACCCGCACCATCACGCGCTCCGTGGACCAGTTGTACAAGGCCACGCAGCGCGTGAAGGCCGGCGATTTTTCCCACCGCATCCGCGAGGTGCGCGAGGACCAGCTCGGTTCCCTGGCCGCTTCGTTCAATGAAATGACGGTATCCGTGGCCCGCTCCATCGAGGAGCAGCGCGAGCGCGAGCGTCTGCAAAACGAGCTGGCCATCGCCCGCGAGGTGCAGAACCAGCTTTTTCCCCGCACCATTCCGCGCGTGCCCGGCTTCCACCTGGTGGCTTCCTGCCGCGCGGCGCGCGTGGTCAGCGGCGACTATTACGATTTCATTTCGCTGGGCGCGGATGAGCTGGCCATCATCGTGGCGGACATCGCCGGAAAGGGAATATCTGCCGCGCTGCTGATGGCCAATCTTCAGGCGGCGCTGCGCAGCCAGTTGCTGGATGGCGTCCGGGTGGCTTCCACTGCCGGGGTGGTGGCCCGGCTGAATCGCCAGTTGGTGGCCACGGCCCCGGAAGATCGGTTTGCCACCATGTTTCTGGCCATCTACAACGCCCAGTCGCGCCTGCTGCGCTACACCAATGCGGGACATCTTCCACCGCTCTGCGTCACTGACTCCGGGGTCACCCAACTGGAAGTGGGCGGCACCATCGTGGGCATGTTCCCGAACTGTGAGTACGAAGAGGGAAGCGTGACCCTGGAGCCCGGCTCCGTCCTGGCGGCGTATTCGGACGGCATCACCGAGCCGGAAAACGCCTATGGGGAACAGTTCGGGCGGCAGCGGTTGATTGAAGTGCTTCAGCGCAGCCGGAGCCAGAAGCCGGAAGAGGTCCTGACCGCCGTCCTGGGCGCCGTGGACCAGTGGGCCGGCACTCCCGAGCAGGCCGACGACATGACCGTGGTCATCGCCGCGGTGCAGTAGGACGTTTCCATCCGTCGAGTTTCGCAGGATGAGCGGTCAGGCCCTGGTGCCGGAGTACCCTGGGCCGGCGGCGTAAACGCACAGCCCGCTGGTCTCGGATCCCGGTCTTCCGTGATCACTTCCCGACCGTGCTGATTGCTTGCCTAGGCCCGACGCGCGGGACTGTGCCAACTGTCTTTCCTGCCCACCCGCGCTATCATGTCTCTCGATCATGAAAGTCCTGACTGCCGCCCAGATGCGCGAAGCCGACGCGCGGGCCACTGCCGAGTTCAAAGTTCCCAGCCTCACGCTGATGGAAAACGCCGGGGCGGCGGCCGCGCAGTTGGCCATCTCGCGCTATGGACCCGAAGCCGCGGGCCGCGCCGTGATTCTTTGCGGCAAGGGGAATAATGGCGGCGACGGACTGGTGGCCGCCCGGCAGATTAAGGAGCGCATTTCCGGCGCACAGCCCCTGGTGCTGCTGTTCGCCGCGGCCAACACGCTCAAGGGCGATGCGGCCACAAACCTCGGGCGGCTCCAAAAAGCGGGGGGCACAATCCGCGTGGTCGCGGACGCCTCCGCCTGGGAAAAGGAGCGCGCCGCGGTTGCCTCCGCGCCGCTGGTAATGGACGCCCTGCTGGGCACCGGCCTCGCCGGCCCCGTCGAGGGCCTACTGGGCGCGGTGATCGAACATGTCAACTCTGCCTGCCACCGTTCCCGCGTGCTCTCCTTGGACATCCCTTCCGGAATGGCTTCCGACACGGGAGATTCCCCGGGGCCGGTGGTTCGTGCCGGGGCCACCCTCTCCTTTGCGGCGCCAAAGCTGGGCATGCTGCTGGCTCCCAACTGCAATTCCGTGGGCACGCTGGGCGTGGTCCCGATCGGCATTCCTCCCGCGCTGCTG
>DATIYQ010000070.1:0-4302 GCA_035517515.1 Binatia bacterium | reverse complement strand
ATCGGCGGGTTCGACGTAATTGAGCGCGAGCACACCAAGCTGATGCATGGCGGGCCGGGCAAGATCTCCCCGTTCTTCATCCCCGCCACCATCGTCAATCTGGCCGCCGGGCATGTTTCCATCCGTTACGGCGCGCGCGGGCCGAACTCGGCCACGGCCACGGCGTGCTCCGCCTCCGCCCACGCGATCGGCGATGCCTTCAAAATCATCCAGCGGAATGATGCGGATGCCATGATCTGCGGCGGCGCGGAAGCGGCCATCACCCCCCTCAGCGTTGGCGGATTCGCCGCCGCGCGCTCGCTCTCCACGCGTAACGAAGAGCCCACCCGCGCCAGCCGGCCCTTCGACGCTCAGCGGGATGGATTTGTCATCGGCGAAGGCGCCGGCATCCTGATTCTGGAGGAGCTGGAATTCGCCCGGCGGCGCGGCGCGCGCATCCTTGCGGAGGTGGTGGGATACGGCATGACTGGCGACGCCTTTCACATTACCCAGCCGGCCGAGGGCGGCGACGGCGCCTATCGCGTAATGATGCGGACCCTACGCGATGCCGGGGTGGGACCGGAGGTGGTGGGTTATGCCAATGCCCACGGCACCTCCACGCCCCTGGGAGACGCGATCGAAACCGCAGCCATGAAGCGGCTCTTCGGGGAGCGCGCCAAATGCGTGCCGGTCAGTTCCACCAAATCCATGACCGGGCACCTGCTGGGCGGGGCGGGTGGACTGGAGGCCGGTATCTCCGTGCTCGCCCTGCGCGACCAGATCCTGCCGCCGACCATCAACCTGGAAAACCCCGACCCGGTGTGCGACTTGGACTACGTCCCTCTTCACGCGCGCAAGGCCGAAGTCAACTATGCCCTGTCGAACTCCTTCGGCTTTGGCGGCACCAACGCCTGCCTGCTCTTCAAGCGTTGGGCGCATTAAGTTCTCCGGAGGTCTGCCGGGCCACAAAGGGCCGGAGAGACTTTCGCTCCCTCGCGTCGTAAAATGTCTCTCCCTTTGGTGGTGATTGCCCAGGAGGTTTTTGTGAAGATCGTCGTCTGCGTCAAGCAGGTGCCGGCCAAAGACGCGCCGCTGGCCATTCCGGAAGGCGCCGCCTGGATCCGCGAATCCGACATCGGATTTGAGCTGAACGAGCCGGATGGCTACGCGCTCGAAGAGGGCCTGCGCCTGAAGGAAAAACACGGCGGCGAGGTGGTGGCCGTGTCGCTCGGACCGGAGAGGTCCAAACAGGCCATCAAGGAGGCCCTGGCCAAAGGCGCGGACCGCGGCCTGCATGTCTCTGACGATAAATTTTACGAGCTCGACCCGCTGGGCTCCGCCAGATGCCTGGCCGCGGCGATCGAACGCGAAAAGGCAGACTTGGTGCTCACCGGGCTGCAGAGCGAGGACCACGGCTTCGGTCAGACCGGCGTGCTGCTGGCCGAACTCCTGGGACTGCCCCACGCCACCATCATCATGCAGATCGAAGCGCAGGACGGACGCCTGCGGCTGAAACGTGAACTGGAAGCGGGGTGGTTCCAGTGGGTGGAATTGCCCGTGCCCGCGGTGCTCTCCATCCAATCCGGGATCAACAAGCCGCGCTACGCCACCCTCAAGGGCATTATGGCCGCGAAGAAAAAGGAGATCTCCACGCTCACGCGCGCGGACCTGAACCCTGCCGGGGGGCTCGCGCCCACGCAGCGCATCGAGCGCATCTACGTCCCCAAGAAGACTAAAAAGACGGAGCTGTTGACCGGCACGGCAAAGGAATCTGCGGCCAAGCTGGTGGAAAAGCTCAAGCACGAAGCCCGCGTGCTGTAGAAGGCATGCAGCGCCGGCCCTTCGGTGGGCCTTACTGCGGAAAGGCAAGTCATGAAAATTCTCGTAGTCACCGAGCAACGCGACGGTCAATGGAACCGCGCCAGCTTTGAAACGCTGGCCGCCGCGCAGCAGGCCGCGCGCGATACCGGTGCAAGCGTCTCCGCGGCTGTAGTGGGCAAAGGAGTGGGCGCACTGGCCAAGGAGCTGGTGGGGTACAAGCTGGCCGAAGTCATCAGCGTTGAGCACGACCTGCTCGAAAAGTACACGCCGGATGGCTACACGCTGGCACTGAAGCAAGTGGTGGCGGCGGAGAAGCCGGACTTCGTCTTTTTTCCGCATACTTACCAGGTGCGCGACTTCGCGCCCAAGCTGGCCGCGTCACTGGGCCGCGGAATGGTGGCGGACTGCATTGCTCTGCGCCACGAAAACGGCCGGCTGGTATTTGTGCGCCAGATGTTCCAGGGCAAAACGGCCGCGGACGTCACCTTTCAGGGCGACGCGCCATGGTTCGCCAGCTTCCAGGCCGGATGCTTCCGCGGCGATCAAGTGGAAACCGGAGGCGCCGCCACGGTGCGCAGTGTGGCCGTGGAGCTGAAACCGGAGCAGATTCGCACCAAGCCGCTCGAACTATTCCGTGAAGCCAAGCAGGCCGTGGACCTGACGCAGGCGCCCATCATTGTGGCCATCGGCCGCGGCATCAAGGAGCCCAACAATCTCCCGCTGGTGGAGAAGCTGGCCGCCGCCATGGGCGCGGAGATTGCCGCCTCGCGCCCCATCTGTGACGAAGGCTGGCTACCGCTCGAGCGCCAAATCGGCAGCTCCGGCCAGACCGTTGCGCCCAAGTTGTACATGGCCATCGGCATCAGCGGAGCCATCCAGCACGTGGTGGGCATGAAGGGCTCGCGAACCATCGTGGCCATCAATAAAGACGCCAACGCCCCCATCTTCGAAGTGGCCGATTACGGCATTGTCGGCGATCTCTTTGAAATCGTGCCTGCCCTAACTGCAGAATTGGAAAAAACAAAGGATAAATAAGCAATGCGAACCATTCTGATAGGCATTCCAAAAGCGGGCGTCGTTCGGCAAGCCTAAGCGAGCGGACGAGGGATCTGGGAATTGAGAACACCCGGATAGAAATTGGTCCGCGGAAGCACGAATGAACACCAGCCACAAGTTCTACAATCCCAAATCATGCGAACTGGAGCCGTTTGAGTTTGATGCGGCCGGTGCGCAGGTGCGCGAGGTCATAATGGGCCTGCTGGGTCAGCCAGCTTTCGGCGCTGCCGCCGAACACCTGGGAGAGCCGCACGGCCATTTCCGGAGAAATCCCGCGCTTCTCATTGACGAGCTCGGAGAGGGTGGTGCGAGTAACCCCGAGAGCGGCTGCGGCCTGGGTAATGCTCAGTCCGGATGGTTCAATGCACAGGCGCAACACAACGCCGCCCGGATGTGGGGGATTCTTCATCGGCATGGCCTCCTCCGCCCTAGTGGTAGTCCACCAAGTCAACCTCGAAACAGTCGCCCGCTTCGAACCGGAACACAACGCGCCAGTTGGCGCGAACCGTGACCGCCCAATAGCCCTTCCATTCCCCTTTCGGGGGATGCAGGCGCAGGGTGGGCAGGTCCATATCATTTAGCTTCGCCGCGGCGTCCAACCGGGCGAGTATGTCACGCAGCCTGGAGAGATGCTCAGCAGGAACTCCCCGGCGGTCGTCGTCTTCGTAAAGGCGTTTAAGGCCCCTGTGCCGAATCGACCGGATCATGGCTCGCCGTAATCCGTCATGTAACGCATAACAGTATGCCGCAGATGAAAGGCGATCTGCAATCGCAGAGGTGACTCAAACCCGCAGACTGTAAAACCGGGCGATTGCCCGAAATGTCCAGCCTCGGAGTGCCGGTGTAAAGTAAAATGACGGCGTGGCGGTACAGCGAGAGACGCTGGAAGCGGATGTGCTGATTGTGGGCGCGGGGCCGGCCGGGCTGGCCTGCGCGCTGCACCTTTCTAACCTGATCCGCAAGCACAATGAATCCGGCGCAAAGCCGGAACTATCCACTGAAAACATCTACGTGCTCGAAAAGGGGCGCGAAATCGGCGCGCACCAGCTATCCGGCGCGGTGATGGACCCGCGCGGGCTGGCCGAACTGGTGCCCGATTACGCAAAGACCGCGCCGCTCGATACCCCCGTGAAGGACGATGCCGCGTACTTCTTCACCGCGAAGAGCGCATGGAAGTTTCCCATCACTCCGCCCCCGCTGCGCAACCACGGAAACTACATCGTGTCGCTGAGCAAGCTTACGAAATGGCTGGGTGGGCTGGTGGAAAAAACCGGCGTAAACCTGTTCACCGGATTTGCCGGGGCCTCGCTGATCTTCGAAGGCGACGGCATCGCCGGGGTGATCAGCGACGACAAGGGCCTGGACAAGAACGGCAAACCCAAATCCAACTACACGCCGGGCTACGAGCTGCGTGCGAAAGTGACGGTGCTCGCGGAGGGCCCGCGC
>DATIYQ010000069.1:0-5778 GCA_035517515.1 Binatia bacterium | reverse complement strand
CCACACGTCCGCGTCCGGAGCGTCGCAGGAAAAATAAATTTCCGCGGTGATCCGCCCGGCCACGTCCAGATCCGCTTCGAACGGCGCGGTTTCGAAAATCACGGAGTCGCGTCCCCCCCGCTGCACCCGCCGGTAGTCGTGCGCCCCCGGCGCGTTCCCGTAGGGATCGGTGAAGGGATGCGCGGGATCCGAGGCGAAAGCGCTCGTGGGCGCGCCGCGCCCCCGGCTGGGGGAGAGCGACCCGCGCGTGCCGCCCTCCGCCGCTCCCACCAGAAAATAGGGCACCATGTGCGAAGGCGGCGGCCAGGTGTCCGCATCATGCCACGCATTTTCGCCCATCACGAAATAACGCACCGGTTTCGATTGCTTCCAGCCGGTGGCATCGTTTTTGAGTTGCAAGTCCATCCAACTGAGCACCACATCGTCGTAATCAATGGCTGCCGCCGGCCCGAATTCGCGTTCGCCGGATGCCGTGCTGGCCGTGGCCTTCACGCCGTGCGCCCACGGACCCAGCACCAGAGCGGTATGCGCGTCCACGGCAGGCTGGCTGGGAGCGGCTGCCGCCTTTGCGCGCGCACCCACCAGGCCGCCGAAATTGGTCGTCGCGCCTTCGGGGCCATAGAACTCGTCGTACCAGCCGGAAAGATTCAGCACCGCGGCCGTCACCGCGCTGTACTTTCCCCGAATCTCCGCCCAGTTCCACCAGATGTCTTCCGGCGGATGGCGCAGCCACTCGTAGTACCACGGCGCCACGTCTTGCAAATCGGGAAGCCCGGAGAGTGGCAGAAAGTTCAGGATCCGCGCCGCGTCGCGCGCATACGCCTGGCGCGCTTCCTCCGCGGTGCGTGGCCCGGCCAGCCCCTTCTTTTCCCGCACGTCCGGCGCGATGTTGGTCAGAATCCACTCCGCCCAGGAAAGATCAAACGTGCCGCCGGCATAAAAGAAATCGCGTGGAGTGGAAAATGTCATCGCCGGGGCCATGGCGCGGAGATGCGGCGGATGTTCCACCGCCGCCAGCCACTGCACCGCGCCGGGATAAGAGAGGCCGATCGTGCCCACCGCGCCGTTCGACCACCGCTGGCCCGCCGCCCACTCGATGGTGTCAAAACCGTCACGGCCTTCCTGCATGTACGGCAGGAACTCGCCGTCCGAGGCGTACCGGCCGCGCACGTCTTCCACCACCACCGCATAGCCGCGTTCCACCGCGTGCAGAAAGAGTGTGGAGTTTTCTTCCGCCGCCGTCTTGTTATACGGCGTGCGGTAAACCAGCGTGGGAAACGGCCCGCCCGAATCCGGCAGCAGCAGGTCCGCGCGCAGAACTGCCGCGTCCCGCATCGGCACGGCCACGTTGAATTCGCGCTTCACCCCCGCCGGCGCGGGACCCGCCGGTCCAGCTGGCGCGGCCCGCGAAAACAGCGCTGCCGGAAGAAATAGCAAGCCCGCGAACGCAATCCGGCGGTTCACCACCAGAGCCTATCACCGCGGCCTTTGTCAGGACAGCGCGGCGTCAGGATGTCGCGTGCGTCCCCGGACGCCCCCGCGCCCACAGCCAGTTCAGCAGCGAAACCGCGAACGTCGCGGTGAGAATGGCCACGCTCCCCCGGTCCATCCGCGTGGCCGCCGCGCCCAGAAACAGCACCCCCGCGCCCACCCAAAGCTGCGGCACAGGCAGCCGGAAGGCGTCCGCATCCGGCCGCCGCTTCCGCAGCACCAGCACCGCCACGCAAACCGTGCCGTAGGTGAACAGCCGGGCCACCGCGGCAAGAATCGCATTCCATTTGAATGACCCGAACAGCGCCAGCGCGAACACCAGCACCGCGTAAAGCACAATGGACACGTACGGCGTGCGGAACCGCCGGCCCACCGCGCCCAGCACCGGAGGAAAGTCGCCGCGTTCCGCCATGGCATAGGTGAGCCGCGGGCCGTTCATCAGGCTGCCGCTCAGATTTCCGTAAACGGAGAGCAGCGCGCCCACGCTCATGAAGGCCGCGCCCGCCGGCCCCAGGAACACGCGCGCCGCCTGCGCGATCGGCGCGGAGCCGCCCGCCGCGCCTCCCAGCGCGCGCAACACCACCACCTGAATCAGCGTGTAGATCACGAAGACGCTTCCGATTCCCGCGAACAGCGCGAAGGGCATGTCCCGCCGCGTGTTTCGCGCTTCGGCCATGCCGAAGGTGGCGATTTCAAATCCTCCATACGCGAAGATCAGCAGCAGAATCGCGGTGAACCAGTTCCCCCAGGCCGGCCCGCCGGCGGCGAAGACTTCCGGAAGCGGAGCGGGCGCGGGGCCGCGCGCCAGCGCCAGGCCCAGCAGAATGAAAATGGCCAGCGGCGCCAGCTTCGCCGCCGCCAGAAAGGTATTCACCCCCGCGCCCAGCCGCACCCCGCGCAGGTTGATCACCGCCAAAATCCCCAGCAGCACGGCCAGCAGGCAGCCACGCGGTGTGGGTTCGCTCGCCAGCGGAAAAAACTGCGCGAAGTAGGCCACAAACACATTGGCGTTGGCTGCGGCCGAGGTCAGCCGCACCAGCCAGTTCAGCCAGCCCATCAGAATTCCCCAAAAGCGGCCGAACGCCACGCAGGAATAGAGATAGGGCCCGCCGCACTCGGGAAATTGCGAGCCCACCTCCGCGAAGCAGGCCATCACCACGGCGATACCCGCCGCGCCGGCCACATACGCCCAGGGACCGAAGGTCCCGAGCAGCCGTGAGATTTCCGACGGCAGGCCGTAGATTCCGCTGCCTACGATGCCGTTCACCACCAGCGCGGTAAGGCTCAACCGGCCGATGGCGCGGATCAGTTGCGGCTGTGGACTGGTGGCCATCGCTCTGCGCGCGCCGGAGACTCCGGCTCTCGAAGCGACGGGACGCTATGCCCATCCCCGGCGGTTGTCAACAGAAGCGGCGCATCCGGCGGAGACCGCGGCACGTCCCGCCATTCTGTTAGAATCCGCGGGCGTATGGTGCGAGAACGAATCGGCGCCGGTCCGGACAGTTGAACGATCCCCGCCTCTGACGGGGCGGGCCACAGCCCGGTTTGCTGCGCCACTGCGAAATTCGATGACCCAGGCACTTTTCCCGCGCAGCTTTCGAAAAGCCTACCCCGAAGCGGTGCGCGGAGAGGGTTGCACCCTGATCACCGCAGACGGCCGCCGCATCCTGGACGCCGCCGGCAGTGCGGCCGTCGTCTCCGTTGGCCACGGGCGCAAGGAAGTTGCCGATGCTATGGCCGCGCAGGCTGCGCAACTCGCCTTTGCGCACACCTCACAATTTCACACCGCGATTGCCGGCCAATTGGCCGAACGCCTGCTGGCCCTCGCCCCCGCGCCGTTTCGCAAAGGCGGGCGCGTGATTTTCACCTCCGGCGGTTCTGAAGCCGCGGAGACCGCCCTGAAGCTGGCCCGCCAGTTTCACCTCGAGCGCGGCGAACCGGACCGCGTGCGCATGGTCTCGCGGCGCCAGAGTTATCACGGCAGCACCCTGGGAGCCATGGCCGTCTCCGGAAATCTGGCGCGCCGCGCGCCCTACCAGCCCCTGCTTCCGGAATGGGGCCACATCGCGCCGTGCTATTGCTATCGTTGCCCGTTTGGAAAAACCTACCCGGATTGCGCCATCGCCTGCGCCGAAGATCTGGAAGCGCTGCTCCAAGAAGTGCAGCCTTCCAGTGTGGCCGCCTTTTTCTTCGAGCCGATTTCCGGCGCCACCCTCGGAGCCGCCGAGCCGCCCGATGGTTACGCCCAGCGCATCGCGGAAATCTGCCGCCAGCACGGAGTCCTGCTGATTGCCGACGAAGTAATGACCGGCATGGGCCGCACCGCCCGGCCCTTTGCCGTGGACCACTGGGCCGTTTCTCCGGACATGATCCTGTTGGGGAAAGGCCTGGCCAGCGGATACGCCCCGCTGGGCGCGGTGCTGGTGGCCCCGCGCGTCGCGGAAGCCATCGCCGCCGGTTCCGGCGCCTTCGCCCACGGATTCACCTACCAGGCGCATCCGGTGGCCATGGCGGCGGGCCACGCCGTGCTCGATATCCTGCTGCGCGAAAAGTTGTTTGACCGCGTCCAGTCCGCCGGCGCGGCATTGCGCCTGGCCCTTCAGCCGCTCACCGCTTCGCCGTTTGTGGGCGACATCCGGGGGCGCGGGCTGCTGCTGGGCGTCGAGCTGTTACGCGACCGCCAAACCCGCCAGCCGTTTCCTGCGGTGCTGGGCGTCGCCGAGCGCGTGCGCGAGACTGCCTACGAACACGGCGTGGCCGTCTATCCCATCCAGGGTTGCGTGGACGGCGCCGCCGGAGACCACCTGCTCCTGGCCCCGCCGTTCATCTTGACCGACGCAGAGGCCGGCCAGATCGCCGCCGCGCTGGAAGCGGCGCTGGCGCAGCTGGGATGACTGCTGAGCAGTCGCTCGGCGACGGACACGATCACACCGATTCAACTGGCCTGAAGGACCGTGGACTTCAAGGCGCGCCGCTCACCCCCAGCTCTCCGAACAGGAACACCATTTCATCCGTGGCTTCTTCAATCAGCTTTCCCAGCGGACGCCCGCCGGAGTGGCCCGACTGCGTGTCGTAAAGCAGCAGCACCGGTTTGCCGGAAGTGGTGGCCGCTTGCAGCCGCGCGGCCATCTTGCGCGCGTGCAGCGGAGCCACGCGCGTATCTCCATCCCCGGTCACAAACAGCACCGCCGGATATTTCGTCCCCGGCTTCACGTTCTGATACGGCGAATACGCGTAGAGGTAGGGAAACTGTGCCGCATCCTCCGACGAGCCATACTCCGGCACCCAGAACTTGGCCACCAGAAAGTTCTGATATCGCAGCATATCTTCCAGCGGATAGCGGCACACCACCGCGCCATACAGGTCCGGCCGCTCGGTCAGCGCCGCCCCCACCAGCAGCCCGCCGTTGCTCTGCCCGCGAATCGAAAGCTTCGCCGCCTGCGTATAGTGCTGGGAGATGAGCCAGGCGGCCGCGCCGTTGAAATCATCGAACACGTTCTGTTTTTTTTCCTTCATCCCGGCGCGATGCCACTCTTCTCCATACTCCCCGCCGCCGCGCAGGCTGGGGAAGGCGTAAACGCCGCCGCGCTCCGCATACAGCACCGCGTAGGCGGAAAACGTGGGCGTTTCGCTCACATTGAATCCGCCGTAGCCGGTCAGCAGCACCGGACGCGCCCCGTCCCGCGCCACTCCCTTGCGATGCACCAGGAACATCGGAATTTCCGTTCCGTCCTTGGAGGCGTAGCGCACCTGCTCCGTCTCCAGAGCCGCCGTGTCCAGGGGCACAGCGGGCTTGGCCCACACCGTTTCCGCGCCGCTTGCCAGATCCAGGTGATACACCGCCTGCGGCAGCGCAAACGACTGGAACGCGAAGAACACATCCGGACTGTCCCACCGCGCGCTCACTCCGGAAACCGTTCCCAGCGTGGGCAGCGCGATTTCGCGCAACATCTTTCCATCCAAATCGTAGAGACGCAGCCGCGAACTCGCGTCCACCACACTGCGCAGCAGCAGCTTTCCTCCCGCCAGCCGCGCGCCCTCCAGCACCGCGCTCCCCTCCGGCACCACCTCGCGCCAGTTTTCCGGCGCGGGATTTTTCAAATCCGCCGCCAGGATGCGCCGCTTCGGCGCTTTCCAGTTGGTTTCCAGATACGCCCGGCCATTCACCACTTCCGCCGTGAACTGCGCCGCCAGGCCCTTCACCAGCGGCGTCACCGGCCCGTTGGCCGCCAGATCCCGGAAATAGATTTCGGAATAGTCCGCCGCCGACCCGTGGAACACGTGGAA
>DATIYQ010000068.1:0-18809 GCA_035517515.1 Binatia bacterium | reverse complement strand
TGCACGGCGTCCGCATCGCACAGGCCGTCGCCGGCGCGCAGCGTGTCCTCCACGTGCAGGCTCACTTCATCTTCGTCGGAGAGCGCGGCGGCAATTCCGCCCTGGGCCCATTCCGTGGCGGAATCGGTCAGCCCGGATTTGGCCAGCACCAGCACCCGCGCGCCCGCCGCGCCCAGCTCGATGGCGATGCGCAGGCCGGCTACACCCGACCCCACCACCACGTAATCCGTCTTGATGGTTTCAGAGGCAGACATGGATCGCCGGGCGCCGACCGCAACAGCGCATGGTAGCACGCAGAGGCGGCATTCCTTCCAGTGAGCGGGCGCGGACCGAGCGCGCAGCCCTTCCTGCGCCAGGATCTGCGACAAGCAGCGCCACTGCGGGGACCGCACGCGCGCGGCTGAGAGGGGCTGAGCGAGTCGTGGTACAGTTTTGCCTCGCCATGGCTTCCATTCCTGTGGAAACTCCCTCCGGCCCATACCTGGTGGAATACGGGCACGGGGCATTGCGCGGCGCGGCGCAACTGACTGCGGCGCTGGGCCATTTTACCGGCGTGTGCCTGGTCTCTTCGCCGCGGGTGTGGAAGCACTGCGGCCGCGCCGTCCAACGCGGTTTCGCGCGCGCGGGCAGGGCAGTCGGCAAACCCTCGCTGGCGCTCCTTCCCGATGGAGAGACGGCCAAAACGCTGGCCAGCTACGAGCGGCTGTGCCGCGCGCTGGCGCGCGCGCGGCTGGAGCGCGCCGGATTGCTGGTGGCCGTGGGTGGTGGCACGGTGGGAGACGTTGCCGGCTTTGCTGCCGCCACCTACCTCCGCGGCATCCGCGTGCTGCACGTTCCCACCACGCTCATGGCTCAGGTGGATTCCGCCATCGGCGGAAAAACCGGGGTGAACCTGCCGGAAGGGAAGAACCTCGTGGGCGCGTTCCACCAGCCGGCGCTGGTCATCACGGACCCGGCACTGCTCTCCACCCTGCCCGAACGGGAATTTCGCTCCGGAATTTTTGAGGTGATCAAATACGCGGTGCTGGGCGACCGGCACCTGTTCGACTACCTCGAGCATCGCATGGCCGCATTGCGCGAGCGGGAGCGCTCCGCGCTCGATTGGGTGATTCCACGCTGTATCGGCTTGAAGGCGCAAATCGTCAGCCGCGACGAGCGCGATGCCGGCCCGCGGGAGGGCTTGAATCTGGGGCACACCTTTGGCCACGCCCTGGAATCTCTCACCGGTTATCGCCGCTTCCTGCACGGAGAAGCGGTGGGCTGGGGACTGATCGCCGCGGCCCGGCTGGCGGAATCCATCGGCTGGCTGGGCGAAGAGGAAGCCCGGCGCATCGAAGCGCTGGTCCGGGAAGCGGGCCCGCTCCCGCCCCTGCCGCGCATCCCCCCCGCCCGCTGGCTCGCCGCCATGCGCGGAGACAAGAAGGTGCGCGCCGGCCGGCTGCGCTTCATCCTGCCGCACGAAATCGGCCAGGTGCGCGCGGCCGAAAACGCACCGGCCAGGGCGCTGGCGGCGGTGCTTTCCGGCCTGGGTGATTCTCGATAATCGCTCCACATGGGCACCGATCCACGCGCACCACTCCGCGGCACTCGCCCGCCGGGCGCAGAGAACGAGCAGGAAGCCGCGCGCGCCATCCGCGGAATGTTCAGCGACATCGCCGCGCGCTACGACCTGCTGAACCACCTGCTTTCCGCTAACCTGGACCGGCTCTGGAGAAGGCGCGCGGCACGCGCGCTGGACCGAATTCTTCGACTGCCCCATGCGCGGGTGCTGGACGTATGCTGCGGCACGGGCGATCTGGCGCTGGCGCTGAAACGGCAGGCGACACACTCCTGCAGCCCGGGCGCGGAGATTTGTGCCAGCGATTTCGCGCATCCCATGCTGGTGCGGGCCGCGCAGAAGTGGCGTGCCGCCGGCGGGGCCGCGGCCGGCGGAACCCGCGGCCTCCGCTTCTTCGAGGCAGACGCGCTGCGCCTGCCTTTGCCGGACGCGAGCTTTGACCTGGTCACCGTGGCATTTGGCTTCCGGAATCTGGCCAACTACCAGGCGGGACTCCGCGAGTTTTTCCGCCTGCTGCGTCCGCGCGGTACGCTGGCGATTCTGGAGTTTGCGGAGCCGCGCGGGAAACTGTTTGGCCGGCTCTACCGCTTCTACTTCCGGCGAATCCTGCCGTGGATCGGGCGGGCCATTTCGGGCAGCAGCGGAGCGTATTCTTACCTGCCGGCATCCGTCGAGAAGTTTCCGTCGCCGGAATCCCTCGTGGAGATGATGCGCGGGGCGGGATTCGCGGAATCCGGGTACGAATTGTGGACCGGTGGCGCGGTGGCGCTGCATACCGGGAGCAGGCCGGGGGGACAGTTGTAGAGAGGATGGGCGCGGCAAGAACCGCCCAGACGGCGTTGAAGAGGCGGAAAGACAGAGGGCGCAGCAAGCAGCGCCCCTGCGACGGCACGCCCCACGGCGGCAGGCGGGGGTCAGGATTCCAGGCCCAGGTCGCGGATTTTGTTGAGCAGGGTTTTGTAGGAGACGCCCAGTTGCTCCGCCGCGCGCGTCTTGTTCCATTTGCAGCCGCGCAGCACCGCTTCGATTTTCGCGCGCTCCACGTGGGTGGTGGCCCGGGAAACCACCTCTCCCAGCGTTCCTTCCCAGGAAAAATCCGCGGGCAGCGAGCCGGCTGGGACCTCTCCGGCCGCGGGACGCGCCGCCGGGATGCGCAGGTCCTGCGCGGTAATCGCCGGGCCACTGGCCAGAATCACCGCGCGCTCGATCGAGTTCTGCAATTCGCGGATATTCCCCGGCCAGTGATAGGCCAGCAGCGCCTCTCGCGCCGCGTCGTCCAGGCGCAGTTCCGGTTTGGCCAGTTCGCGCGCGAAGCGCTCCAAAAAATGCGCGGCCAGCAGCAGCACGTCGTTTCCGCGCTCGCGCAGCGGGGGAATGGTCAGCGGGACTGCGGCGATGCGGAAATACAAGTCGTCGCGGAAGGTTTTTGCGGCCACCGCTTCCTCCAGGTTGCGGTTGGTGGCGAAGAGCAGCCGCGCGTCCACCTCCACCGCCTGCGTGCCTCCTATGCGCTCGAACTGGCGCTCTTCCAGCACCCGCAGCAGCTTCGCCTGGGTCATCAGCGGCAGCTCGCCGATCTCGTCCAGAAACAGCGTGCCGCGGTTGGCCATTTCCATCTTGCCGATTTTGCGCGCGCCCGCGCCGGTGTATGCCCCCTTCTCGTGGCCAAATAATTCGTTCTCCACCAGGCCTTCCGGAATGGCCGCGCAGTTCAACGCCACAAACGGATGCTCGCGCCGCCGCGAAAGGTGATGGATGGCCCGGGCGAAGAGTTCTTTGCCGGTGCCGCTTTCCCCCAGCAGCAGCACCGTTGAGTCCGTGGGGGCCACGCGCTGCACCTGCTGGCCCGCGGCCTGGATCGAGGCGTGCTCCCCCACGATGCGCGGAAAGCCATACTGCGCGGCGTACTCCTGCCGCAGCACCAGGTTTTCGCGCAACAGGTCCTGCTGGCGCGCGGCGCGCTCCACCAGCAGTTTCAGGTAATCCAGATCCACCGGCTTCTGGATGAAATCGAATGCCCCCTCTTTCATCGCCGTGACCGCTTCTTCCACCGAGCCATACGCGGTCATCAGGATCACCGGGATGTCCTGGTCCGCTTCTTTCACCGCGCGGAGCACGTCCAGGCCGGAGCCGCCGGGAAGTTTCAGGTCGGTGAGCACCACCAGGTAGCGGACCGCGCGGATTTTCTCGATGGCCGCGGGAGCGTCGGGAGCTTCCTCGACTCTCCACCGGGCGCGTTCCAGCGCTTTGCGCAGCGCGGCGCGCAACTCCGCTTTGTCTTCCACCAGAAGGAGAGGTTCCATTCGCGGCACGCAAGGGCGCTACCGGCAGATTCAGGGCGCGCCGACTCGCAGTATAACCGGGCGCCCAGCGGCAGCGGTGGGAAGAAACGGCAACGCGCCGCGAAGAGCAAACGGGCGGTGACGCGCGGCGCCGGGGACCCGGCAACCGCCTGGACTCAGGGAGTCCGCGACCAGCCGGGAGGCAGTCCGGCCTTGCGCAGGCCATCCTCGAGATCGGAAATCGCCTGGCGGTCTGCCTCGATCTGTTTCTTCTTTTCCTCGATCTTGATCGCCAGGTTGTTCACCTCGCCCCCGCCGCCCGGCCCGGAGTCGCGCTGGTATTGGTCGCGCACCGCCAGGTTGGGGTCGGAGAAGTACTGCTGCTGTTTCACCCCGAATTCGCGCTGCATGATGTCCAATTCCTTCTCGTCATCGGCCAGCTTCTTGCGCGCGTCGGTGAACTTCTGCCGCCACTGGGCTTCCAGCTCCGCGGCCTTTTTGGCGTCTTCTTCTTCCTTGCCGGGCTTGGCGGCCTTGGACTGGTCACCCTCGGCCGCGGCATTGCCTTCCTCCCCGGCGGCCTTCTCGGCCGCGGGCTCTTCCTTTGGAACCTGGGGAATATTCTCGTTGGTCCACACCTGCTTGGCCGGCGGAGCTTCTTTCTTCTGCTCGCGGGCGCGGCGCGCGGCGTCGGCCAGGGAAACCTCCTGCTGCGGCGCCACGTTATCACCGGTCTGCCCCGCGGCCGGCACCGCCAGCACAGTCGCGCAGATCGCTGTGGACAAAATCACACCCAAAGGATTTCTCAACATAGCCACCGCCTTCGCAGTGTTCGCCGGGGTAACACCTGCCGATAGTTTAGATGCCGGAAGCGGTTCAAGCAACTGCCTGGGCCTCGGGGACTCCGGCGGGTAGCGTAAGCATAAATGCCGCGCCGCCTTCGGGAAGGTTCTGGGCCTCGGCGCTGCCGCCATGCTGGACCGCGATCTTCTGCACCACGGCCAGGCCCAGTCCTGTCCCGTCCGGCTTCGTGGTGTAGAAGGGAAGGAACAGCTTCTCCAGGTCGTTGGGGGCGATACCCGGGCCGTCGTCCGCCACCACGATGCGCAGCGCCGGGCGCCCCGCCGCCTCCAGCAACTCGCCGCGCAGCACCACGTGGCCGGCCAGCGCCCCCTCCCGGCGGAATTGGGAGACCGCTTCGGCGGCATTGCGCACCAGATTGAGCAGCGCCTGGCGCAGCAGGCTCTCGTCGCCGGGAATGGCGGGAAAGTTTCCTTCGGAGCGGAACTCCACGCGCGGATGGCTTTCCCGAGCTTCGGCGATCACGCGCTCCACCAGCGGCTCGAGTGCTGCCGTGCCGCTCGCCGCTTCCAGCGGCCGCGCGAAGCGCATGAATTCCGTCACCACGTGGGTCAGCGTGCGCGCCTCCTGCAAAATTTTCGCCGCGTTTTCCGCCACTTCGCGCGATGGCTCTTCCTGCTGGATCAGCTGGGCATGGGCGGAGATGGTGGCCAGCGCGTTTTTGAATTCGTGGGCGATGCCCGCGGACATTTCTCCCAGGGCCGCCAGGCTTTCCTTCAGCCGCAGGGTGCGCTGAAGCGCGGTCAGCTCGGAGAGATCGCTCAGCAGGCAGAGCGCCCCGGCCACCTTGTTTTCCTCCCGGGTGACCGGAGAGATGGTCAGGCCCAGATGCCGCACCGTGCCGGAGGCCGTGCGGTGCTCAATTTCCTCGCGCTGGTAGGTACGGCCCTCGCGCAGGCACGCTTCCAGCAGCCGGGTGAGCGTGGATTCCGGCCCCAGCACTTCCGAATACCGGCGGTACTGCAACGCGCCCAGGCCCAGGGTCTGCTCCGCGGCCGGATTGCAGATGTTGATCAGCCCATGCGCATTCACCAGCAGCAGCCCGGTGGGCATCTGCCGGGTCACGGCTTCCGACAAGCGCTCCGTTTCCGAGGCCCGCGCCTTCAGTTCGCGATGTAACCGGTCCAGTTCGCGCTCCTGTTCGCGCAGCCGGCGGATCACCGCCTGCACGGAGGCCGCGGCAAACGCGGATTCGCCCGCGGCAGCCGGCCGCGGCAGCGGTTGATCCAGGTTTTCTTCCGAGGGTCCGCGGCCGCGCAGGTTCCGGAACACGAACCGCAGCAGGAGCATCAGGCCGAAGAACACCGCCAGCCCGAAGAAGAAATTGGCATTCATCCAAAAGGGCGGGCCGCCGCTCGGCGATAGGAAAACTTGCGGCAGGGCGCGTCCCGGCAAGATCATTGCAGCCTGCCGAAATACCAGGCGAGCACCGGAGGCCCGTAGAACACGGCCAGCAGGGCTGCGCCCGCCAGAAAAGTGCCGAATGGAAGTTCGTATTCACTGCCGGTGCGGCGAAACAGCATGAAAGCCGCGCCCAGCACACTGCCCAGCAGCGCTCCGGCCATGATGGTGAGCACCGCCGCCCGTGCTCCCAGGAAGGTGCCGGCCATGGCCATCATTTTCACGTCGCCCAGTCCCATGCCTTCGCGTCCCCGCAGGCGGAAGTAGCCTTCGGCAAACAGCCACAGGATGCCGGCGCCGGCTGCGGCCCCCAGCAGCGCGTCCACCACCGAAAGTGCCCGCCCTGGCGGCGGGAACGAAAACAGTAGACTGGAGAGCCAGTGGGCCGTGCCGTCGTCGAGCGGCAGCGCCACGCTCCAGCCCAGGCCCAGGACCGCTCCGGTGAGATTCACTTTGTCCGGCAGGATGCGCTCGCGCAGGTCGGTGATGGCCAGAACCACCAGCAGGGCGCAAAACATGGCCCACTTCAAAGCTGCCGGCGTTGGTCCAAACGCGAGCGCGCAGGCCGCAAACAACACGCCGGTGAGCAATTCCACGGCGGGGTAGAGCAGGGAAATGGACGTTTTGCAATTCCGGCAGCGGCCGCGCAGCCATAGCCAACTGAGTACCGGGATGTTGTCGTAGGGAGCGATGCTGCGGGAGCATTGCGGGCAGTGCGAGGCCGGGCGCACCACCGATTCGCCCGCAGGAATCCGCAGGATGCACACGTTCAGGAAACTCCCGACGACCAGGCCGAGCACGAAGGCGAAGGCCACCAGAGGCGCGGTCATGGCTCGACTGTGACACAGCGTCCGCGTCGTCGAAAGTTGAAAGTTCGCGGCTGAAAGTTTTAAGTCAACAAGCCATGGAGGGCGGGCGGCGGCGCGGCGCCCTTATGGCCGGCGGGCGATTCGCAGCCACCCGCAGGCCGGGTCTTATTACTTCATCGCCGGTGCGTTCCACCTCACCGGCGGGCTGAACGAGTTTGCATTAACTCCTGCGCGACAGTCCTTGAACTCGCGCTTACCCCCTCCGGCAATCGTGCAAAAATCAGGCATTCATCATTCAGGGCGGAGCTCACATCGAGGGGACTTCCGCCATGAGAAGGCTGCGGTCTTAACGAAGGCAATTCCGAATCAACAAGTGAGGGAGCGATTTTGAGATTTTTGAGTGCGATTTCCGGGTCACCGGCTCGTTTCGGCCTTGGCAGGGCCATGGTGGCTGCCCTCGCGCTGGGGCTGACTGCGCAAGTGCTGCTGGGTGAGCGCGCGCCGCGCCTTTCTGTGGTTTCCAATTGGACCCACCACCATGCGCTCTATCCGGATTCCCGGGAAGCATCTCTAATGGCCAGGAACCAGAAGCAGCCCGGCTGGAGCGAGGCTTGGCTCCTGCGGCACCAGGCGGATTGGTGGACCAGATACCGCCGGGGACGGGTCAAGAAAGGATCGGGCAGCAGCAGGGACTGGAGTGTTCCGCTGGGAGCGGCGACTTTTGGACCGATCTTCGACTTCACTTTCTCGCTCCCGCCCCAGTCTGCTTTCGGAAGCCTGAATACCGCGGACCAGGGTAACGGACAATTTCTCGCCACCGCCGGATCGGTCACGGTTACCACGGGTAGCGACCAGGGCACCTTTCCCCTTCTCCCCGGTGGGCCGGGCGTAACCACCAGTCCCATGGGCGCCTTCATCTACGACAATCTGCTCTACTTCATGACGAATCCCCCGCTGGACGTGGATGGGCTGCTCTTTACCGGCCCCGGTGTGGAGGTCAATATCTGGGGGAACAGCCCGGACAACTATTCGTTTTATGATCACACCAACGCCGGATATGGAGCGCAACTCACCGGCAATGGAACCCTCACGCTAAACGTTGCTCCCGGCGGTGGCCAGAGCTATCCCGCAAAATATGTGTTTGACGTAACCGCGGCCCCCAACTGCGCGAGTGATTTCGTGGTCATGGGAATCCCCGCGGATCCCGCCGCGGGCGGCCAGGCCAACATCGTGGGATGGAATAACCTCTACAGCTCGCAGGGCCCGTCGAATCCGGCGCCGCTCTGTGGCACGGCCGGGCCCAGCGTCGTGTTTGCGTATGCCTCCGGGACCGGGCAAGTGCCGAACGCGGTCACCGTGTCGCAGAATGGGAGCCAGGTTGCCTATATCGAAAACCTCTCCTCGGGCAGCTCGTACTTCCACGTTTTGACCATCGGGACCACCGGAAGCAACGGAACCGGCGCGACCGCGGCAGCCACCCCGGGCGCCGGGAACAATGCCGTGGACCAGGCCGTCCTGCTTTCGCCGGATGGCGGGATGACCAACCAGAGCTCCACGAATGCGCCTTACATCGTTTACACCTACAACGATTCGAGTGACGTGGCCTATGCCACCACCTATAGCAGCGCGAGTGGTGGTTCCGGCTATCTCTACAAAATCGTGAACGTATTCAGCTCGGGGCCGGCGCCGTCCATTGCCTGGAGCGTGGCCATCGATGCGATTCCGTCGTCCCCAATCTTCGACCCGGTCTCGAATCAGGTCTTTTTTACGGACAGCAACGGGCGAATTGACTACGTGACCGACACCGGCGGACCGGCCCCTCCGGTTGTTTACGGGCCCGTACTGGCAAACGGCACAACGTCTGTCAATCCGGTGACCCTCGACATCACCAATCAAATGGTGTATGCCACCTTCAATTCCGACGGGACAAATGCCCTGCTGGTGCAGGCCCCGGCGAATCTGGCCAGTTCCATCTCCGTGCCGGTGGGCGCGGCCAGCAACCTTTACACCGGGCCATTCGGAATCGCATTCAACTACGCGTGGTTTTCTGGATCCGGCACGCCGATGGTGTACCTGGCGGGAACGGGCACCGGAACACTCCCCACGCTCTATGGAATTGGATTTACGGGCAGCCTGCTGAATCCCGCAAACGTTACCTCCACGGCCTTGGCAACGGGAATGGCAGACTCCGTTCCGGTGACCGAGTTTTACAACGCCCTGCTTGGAAAAGACTTTCTCTTCGCCGGGGTCACCGCCAACTGTATCGCCACGACAAACGGTGGAACTGGGGGATGCGTGATGAGCCTGGACATCACCAACGGCTTTCCGGCCGTCAATGCCAACAGCATTGCCCTCGCGGCTGCCGGTGGCGCCAGCGGGATTATCGTGGACAACGACAGCAGCCAGACCGAGGCCGCGAGCATCTACTACGTGACCAAAACGGGCGCCACGCTTGTGAAGGCCACCCAGTCCGCGCTGAACTGAGCCTCCTGCCGGCGACTCCGCATGGAGATTGCGGATCGGAATCTGTGCGCGTCAACCTGTGCCCCCCTGGCTTTGCGGGCCTATTGCGGGCAATGCGGAAGTTATCCTCACTTCACTTTTCGGGCCGTGCGAAATGAGCGTCGGGCAGGGGGTGTAACAGTTTTCCCGTCCAGCCAGCAAACCCCCGGGCGGCATTGACGCCGCCGGAACGGTCGCCTAACATGCGCGTCACCATGGCCAGGGGCGAAAGCCAGACAACGGAAGCAACAGCGCAACCATTCACAACAGGGGCAGTGGCCGCGGCGCAGGAGCGCCGGCGGGGCTTCTCCCTGATCGAGTTGCTGATTGTGGTGGCCATCATCCTGATCATCTCCGCCATCTCCATTCCCAATCTGCTCCGTTCGCGGATGGCCGCGAATGAGGCTTCGGCAGTCGGCTCCTTGCGCACCATCACCGCGGCGTGCGTCACCTACAGCTCCATCTACGGAATCGGATTTCCGGCCGCGCTCAGCAATCTGGGCACCAGCGGCGGCGCCGGCCCCGCTTCGGCCGACCTGCTGGACAATACTTTGGCCGCGGGCGTGAAGAGCGGCTACGTGTTCGTCTACACCTCGTCGGCCGCGGTGAGCAACGTGGTACCGGCCTATGCGGTCCAGGCCAACCCGCTTACCTGGAGCCAGACGGGCACACGCTACTTCTTCACCGACCAGTCCGGCGTCATCCGCTTCAATCTTTCCGCAGCCGCTTCCGCGAACGATTCTCCGATCAGTTGAAGCTGGAATTGAAAACTCCGTAGGTGAACTCGGGTGCCTCAGTTGCCCGGATCCGCCGCCACTTGGCCGCTTCCGTCCTAACCGAGCACCGTGGCTCTCGCCCGTCCGGGCCGCCCTTGGGCGACTCATATTTTTCGCTCGTCATAGTACCTTGTGGTAGCATCCCGCCACTGGTTTGTTGCGCACTGGGGAGGGAGGACGATTGCCTTTCACTGACCGGGGTTCGCAAGTCACTTCGGATTAAAGGGTCGCTCCGTTTCCTTTTCCAGGGCGAAAGGGGGCACGATGAAGACCTCCCAACGCCTTTGCAGGATAATTCTATCTGCAACCGCGGGCTGGATTGCCGCGACCATTGCGGCTTGCGGTTCCGGCATGCAGGCACCGCCGCAGATTTCAGTGACCTTGAGTAGTGGACCATCCCAGACGATCGCCTCTGGCCAGCCGCTGCCGATCACCGCCATGGTGGTGAATGACCTTTCCAGCAGAGGCGTAACCTGGTCGCTGACCGGACCGGGGGCTCTGGGCAAGGTGACCAGCTCGTCCGCCGAGTATGACCCCCCGCCCGGCCTGGTGAGCAACACGTCCGCAATGGTGACCGCAACTTCGGTCGCGGACCCGAGCAAGTCGGCTGCTTCGAGCGTCACCGTGACGATTCCCGCGTTTGGCTTGATTCGGCTCAGCACTGGCGCCCTCAATGGCGGAAGCTGTCAGAATGGCACGGCGGTAGAGCCCGATACATTCGCCTACGGTTCCACCCTGGTCAGCGCCTTTCAGGTGAGCCGCTGTTTCACCGGCGGGGCGACGGCCATTGGGTTCGCGACCTCCACGGATGGCGGCTCCACTTGGACGAACGGATTGCTGCCGGGAATCACCACATTTCAAGGAGGCACCTCGCTGGCGGTCAGTGATCCCTCCGTTGCTTATGACGCGGCGCATGGCGAGTGGCTGGTCGCCTCCATTGCCATCGTGCAGGTGGACGCGCAGAATAACCCGCTCACCGAGCAGGTTCTGGTCAGTCGCTCGCCGGATGGAATTCTCTGGGATCCGCCCATATCTGTGAATCCCGTCTCGGTCTACGACAAGGACTGGATTGTTTGTGACGATTCCGCCGGTAGCCCATTTCTGGGGCATTGTTATCTCCAATGGAGAATCAGCACAGGGCTCATGGCCACCAGCACTTCGGCGGACGGTGGTTTGACCTGGCCGGCCCCGCTGCAAACCGCGGATAAGGTGAATGGAATATCTGGACAGCCCCTGGTGCAGCCGAACGGGACGGTAATCTCTCCAATGGTCAAGTTCCATGTGACGGACGTGATCTCGTTCAACTCGACCGATGGCGGGGCAAGCTGGAACGCCACCAGGGAGGTTTCACCGATCAGTTTCCATACCGAAGCGGGCAATCTGCGGAGCAGTGCGACTCCCTCGGCCGAGATGGATGGCGCGGGAATCGTATATGTCGTCTGGCCCGACTGCCGCTTCCGCATGAACTGTTCCGCAAACGATCTGGTACTGAGCACCTCCAGCGACGGAGTCAATTGGACCTCGCCCGCGCGGATTCCGATCGATCCGGTTACGAGCACAGTGGACCATTTCATTCCGGGGTTGGCCGTGGACCGCGCCACTTCAGGCGGCGGCGCTCACCTTACTTTGACCTACTACTATTATCCGGTAGCCGACTGTGGCATGTCCTGCGACCTCTATGTGGGATATGTTATGTCTGACGACGGCGGCCAGTCCTGGAGCGCTCCGGTGGCCATGGCCGGGCCCATGAAGCTGGCCTGGCTGGCAAACACCGACAGTGGCCTCATGGTCGGGGATTACATCTCCACCTCCTACCTTGGGGTGCTGCCCTTTGCCGCATTTGCGGTGGCTGGGCCCAATTCTGGCGCCGCGTTCCAGGAGGCCATGTACACGAACGGAGAGCCGCTCATTCCCCCTCCGGCCGGAGAGCGCTTCAGCTCCGCAGGAGAGAAGCCGGTGCCTCACGCGCGGCCCGATCGCCCGCCGAAGGAAATTTATCCCGTGCGCCGGCGCCCGCCCTCCTGATTCAGTACGCTTTTCGCGCAGGCCTGTGCCTGGCCTTCCGAATGACAAATGGCAGGGCACTCGTGGCCCTGGTCCATTTCTGGCTCTTCTTCAGAATCAGGCACCTCTCGGCGGTCTTCGGCCGACCAACGATCGGACCGCTTAATCCAGCCAGAGACCGTTCAACCCCCGTTCTGAATCCCCAGCCGCAGGGTGTTGGACAGTTTCGAGCGATCTCCGTAAACTCGTTTCTTTTGTTCCATGGGCTGGCTCGAACAAAGAATCCGGCGCTACGAGCACAACCACTGGTCCAAGGACCAGCGGGCGGTGCATCCGTTTGCCTGGGGACTGGAGCACGTGGGCGGACGCGCGGACGAGCCCGACCCGCGCGGATGGCTGCGCGACTTTTCCGAGCGCACCATCGCCACCAGCGACGAGTGGTTTCCCGGACACGCGGCACCGGATTACCGCCTGGAGGGCGACGAACTGACCTTTACCAGCACGGTGCACACCCCGTGGCCGGAAAACAATCGCGTGCACGCCCGCTTTTTTCCGTCGGGAAAAGCCGGGCCGGCGGTGCTGGTGATGGCCCAGTGGAATGCGAAACCGCACGAGCACGTAGGCATCTGCGAGTGGCTGAACATGCTGGGCATCAGCGCGCTCCGGCTCACCCTGCCCTTTCACGACTCGCGCGCCGCAGACGGGCACTCCCGCGCCTACTACCTGGTGGGTCCCAACATCGGACTAACCCTGCAGGCCAACCGCCAGGCGGTGGCGGACGCGCGCGCCTGCCTGCGCTGGCTCGAACAGCGCGGCTACGGGCCTCTCGGCCTCTTGGGCACCAGCATCGGCTCATCCATCGGATTCATCACCCTGGCCCACGATGCCGCGGTGCGCGCGGGTGTCTTCCTGCACGTCTCCACCTATTTCGGCGCCGTGGTCAGCACCGGCATGACCACCATGCACGTCTGGGAGCCGCTCTCTGCAAAAGTCTCCCGCGAGGAACTGATCCGCTTCTGGGCGCCGATCAGCCCCTTCCCCTACGTCCATCGCATCCGGGCCTCCAGCCAGCACGCGCTGATGGTCAGCGGGAAATACGACCCGACGTTCTGGCCGGAGTACTCGGAGGAACTGTTCGAGGCGCTGCAACGCGACCGCATCGAGGTGGAACGGTTGCTGCTGCCGTGCGGCCACTATTCGCTCGGTTTGCCGCCCTTCAAGTGGATTGTGGGCGGGCGCTTCGCGTCGTTTTTTATGAGAACGCTGGGATGAGAGAGGTAAGAGAAATCTACCACGGAGACACGGAGTACACGGAGCAGCAGGGAGAAACGAAAACGCAAAGACGCAGAGGACGCAGAGAAGAATGGGGAAGGGCAGGGCGAAACAGAAAAATACGGAAAAACCGAACGGAACTAGGGAAGCAGGCTTTCCAGCGCCCCGCCGGCGATCCACTCGGCCACTCCGCCAATGTCCGCGGCCAGCGAGCGGTCCTGATCCACCGTGGGGGAAAGGCGGCGTACGGCCGCGTGGACCGACTGCGCCAGCCGGCCCGTTTTGAGGGGCGCCAGCAGATCAATCCCCTGGCAGGCGCACAGCAGCTCGATGGCCAGGATATTCCGCAGATTCTCCGCCATGGGACGCAGCCGCCGCGCCGCGGCCATGCCCATCGAGACGTAATCTTCCTGATTTGCTGAGGTCGGAATCGAATCCACGGAATGCGGCGCCGCTTGCGTTTTCAGCTCGCTGGCCAGGGCCGCGGCCGTCACCTGCAACATCATGAAGCCGGAATTCAGCCCGGGATTGGTCACCAGGAAGGCGGGAAGCAGGCTGCTGTGCGGGTTGGTGAGATGCTCGATGCGCCGCTCGGCGATTCCGCCCAGCGTGGCCAGCGCCAGCGCCATTTGGTCTGCGGCCAGCGCCAGCGGCTGGCCGTGGAAATTCCCTCCGCTGACTACGGCATCGGCTCCCGGCTCGCCCGCGGGAAATACCAGGGGATTATCCGTGGCGCTGTTCAGCTCGACTTGCAGCGTGGCCGCGGCCTGTTGCAGCACGTCCCGCGCCGCGCCGTGCACCTGGGGAACGCAGCGCAAACTGTAGGCATCCTGCACGCGGGGATCGCGCTGGGCGGACCGATGGGACTCGCGAATCTCGCTGCCTTCGTTCAGCCGCCGCAGGCGTTCCGCCACCAGCGCCTGGCCGCGAAACGGCCGCGCCTGCTGGATGCGGGCATCAAACGCCGCCGGACTGCCCCGCAGTGCGTCCAGAGATAGCGCTGCCGCCACATCGGCGGCATCCGCCAGCCGCAGCGCCTCCCGCAGGGCCAGCGCGCCCAGCGCCAGCATGCCCTGCGTGCCATTGAGCAGCGCCAGTCCTTCCTTCGCTTCCAGGGACAGGGGAGCGATTCCCGCGCGGCGCATGGCCTCGCCGCCAGGCAGACGCTCTCTTTGATAGACCGCTTCTCCCTCTCCAATCGCCACCAGCGCGAGATGCGCCAGCGGTGCCAAATCCCCGGAAGCGCCCACCGATCCCTGGGACGGAACCACCGGATGGACGCCGCGGGCCAGCATGGCGCAGAGCGTCTCGATCACCACCGGGCGCACTCCGCTGAATCCTTTTGCCAGGGCATTGCCGCGCAATAGCATCATGGCCCGGACTTCCGCTTCCGCCAGGGGCGCGCCCACGCCGCAGGCATGGCTGCGCACCAGATTTACCTGAAGCTGGCGAACCTGGTCGGGGGGAATGCGCACAGTGGAGAGTTCGCCGAATCCCGTGTTGATGCCGTAGGCGGTCTCGCCGGAAACCAGCAACCCCTCCACTACGCCTCGGGAAGCTGAAACGCGCTGGCGCGCCGCCGGCGCCAGCGTAGCCTCGCGCCCGCCGAACACCACTTCTGCCAGGCCCTCGAAGGTCAGGTCGTTTCCGGTGAGCGGGAGAGGCTCCATGGTCAGGGCCGCGTGCCGTGGGCCACGTGGACATCTGCGTGAAATTTCAGCCGGTCGCCGGTGTAGTGTTGCCCCATGGCGGCAAGCACTTCCGCGTCCAGCTTCGCGCGACGCTCCGGGGCCAGTCCCTCGATCAATGGCCGGAAGGGCGCGGCCACCTCCCGGAACTCCTCCCAGAACGATTCCGGCGTGCCCACACGTTCGCAGGGAATGCGGTGCGATTCCTCGTGAACCGCGGAGAAACCCCCTTCGCGCAGCACCGCCGCCAGCGAGCCGGGCGCTGCGTAACGGAAAATGTGCGGCGCGCCCTCTGCGGGTTCAGGAAAGGAAACATAGCGGCGCAGCACCCCCGCGGTCATGGCGAAAAACGGCTGTTGCGGAGGGCCCCACACTGCAAACGCCGCGCGTCCCCGCGGCAGCAGCACGCGCAGGCATTCCTTCATGGCCCCGCCGGGGTCGGAAAAAAACATGGCGCCAAAGCGGCAGGTGACGCGGTCGAAGGTGCGGTCGGGAAAGGGCAGCGATTCGGCGCGCGCGCGGCGGAAGTTCAAATTGGATAGTCCCGCGCGCTGCGCATTTTCCTGCACCACTTCCAGCATTCCCGCGCTCGGGTCCGTGGCGGTCACCGTTCCTCCCGGAGCCACCGCGGCCGCCAGCGACAGCGCGGGCTGCCCGGCGCCACTGGCCAGGTCCAGCACCGTCTGGCCGGGGGATGCCGCGGCCGCTTCCACCAGCGCCCGGGTCACCCCGCCAAACGTCTCCGCGTTCGTCCGGCTCCATTTCCGCCAGGCGGCCACGGTGCGCGGGTCATCCCACTCCTTGCGCACGCGCTCGCCGATTTCTTCCATGCCGGCACCCGGTGTGGGGCTCATAGTCGCCTGTCCTTTTTCTCGCTCGTGGCCCGTCCCGCGCCGGGCCGGCGGCGATCGGCTTCACCGCCCATCATTCCTTCACCCCGGCGATGGCCACTTCCATCACCCGGGCATAGGCGTCGGGAAGCGAACGCGGCTTCATGCCCGCGTCCGTCACCATGTGGGTGGTATCTCCGTCCGCCAGCAGCGTGCCGTCAGCATCGCGCAACACCGCATAGGCGAATTTGATCACCGGCCCGCGCAGGCTGTGCATCTCCGTGCGGATCCGCAACAGGTCGTCGTAGCGCGCCGGGGCCTTGTACCGGCAATGCGCATCCACCACCACGATGTAGCAGCCGTGCTCGCGCTCAAGCGTGGCGTAGTCCAGGCCCAGCTCGCGCAGGAATTCCGCGCGGCCAATCTCGAACCAGGGGAAATAGTTCCCGTGATAGGCCACCCCCATCTGGTCCGTTTCCGAGTAGCGCACGCGCACCGTGGTTTCGGAGAAGTTTGTCATCGGCAGGGAAGTTTACTGGAAGCGTGGGCCGGAGGCTAGTTCCGGCGCAGCCGGCGGTTTCTCGCAAGGACGCAAAGGGCCAACGACGCGACGCTGGGAGAAAAACCGGGAAACAGGAAAAAAAACGAAGGCATGATAACGCAGGTCTACGCGCTCCACTTCGGTGGGCGCTTTTCGAGGAACGAGGTGACGCCCTCGCGGAAGTCCGCGGTGGATCGAACCGCGGCGTTGGCCTGGATGGCCAGGCTCAATTCGCGGTCAATGGCCGGTTCCTGGCACTCCACCATCAGCCGCTTGGTGGCCAGCAAGCCCGCCGGGCTGTGCGCCAGCAGCGTCCCGGCAAGCTCCCGCGCGCGGGGCAGCAGCGATTCCGGCGCCACGACTTCGTTCACCAGTCCCAGCGCCCGGGCCTCTTCCGCCGGAAAGATGCGCGCGGTCAGCAGCACGTCCCGGGCCATCGCTTCTCCCACGCGCCGGCGCAAAAATACGGACACGATCGCGGGAACGAATCCGATGCGCACTTCGGTATAACCAAACGTGGCCTCGGGCACCGCCAGCGTGAAATCCGCCAGCGTGGCCACTGCACAGCCTCCCGCCAGCGCCGGCCCGTTGACCGCGGCGATCAGCGGCTTGGGAAAACTCCACAGCCGGCGGAAGAGCTGGGCCATGCGCCGCGAGTCCTGAAGATTTTGTTCCGGGGTCTGGGAGGAGATGGTGCGCAGAACTTCCAGGTCCATGCCGGCGCAGAACGCCTTTCCGGATCCAGTGAGGATGGCCACGCGCGCCGCGCTGGAGTCAACGGCATCGAGCGCCGCCAGCAGGTCATCAATCATCTGCGGGGAGATGGCGTTGCGCTTCTCGGGCCGGTTGAGGGTGACATGGGCAAGCTGATCTTCGTAAGCCAGGGTAAGCGTCGCGAAGTTCATACGCTTTAGTTCACCTTTCCGGCTCCGGCGCCGGAGTACATCAGCCGGATGCGCTCGGAAAGCTCCAGGACGGGCCCGAGGCACGAGGGCTGCAGGCCGGCGTTCACGCCGCGCGCGGCCAGCGTTTCCAGGACAATCTCGGTGGGGATGTTGCCCACCAGTTCGTCTCCGGCAAACGGGCAGCCGCCCAATCCGCCCAGCGCGCTGTCAAAGCGCCGGCAACCGGCTTCCCAGGCGGCAAGAATTTTTTCCGCGGCCGCCTCCCGGCGGCTGTGCAGGTGGACGCCCAGTTCCACCCCAGGAGCCACGCCCCGCACTGCTCTGTACAATTCTCCCACCGCCTTGGGAGAGGCGGTTCCCACCGTGTCCGCCAGCGAGACGCAGCGCACCCCCAGCGCCGCAAGCCAGGCCAGCGTGTCGGCGACAATCTCAGCGCCCCAGGGTTCCTCGTAAGGATTGCCGAACGCCATGGAGATATACACCACCAGATTGCGCCCGGCCCGGGTGGCGTTTTGTTGAAGCGTCTCCACCAATTGCCGCGATTCCTCGCGGGACATATTGGCGTTCGCCCGGCGGAAATACGCGGAAATGGAATAGGGATAGCCGATGGTGGTCACACCGGAAGCGGCCAGCGCGCGCTCCAGGCCCTGCTGATTCACCACAATGCCGATAATCTCCGGCCGTCCGGCCATCTGGCCCAGCGCCCCGGCCAGGCCGCGGAGCACTTCCTCGCTGTCAGCCATCTGCGGCACGTGCTTGGGCGAAACGAAGCTGACCGCGTCAATGTGGCGGAATCCTGCCTCCACCAGCGCGCGCAGGTAGTCCACCTTGGCTTCCGTGGGAATCTGCTGCGGCAGCCCCTGCCATGCGTCGCGGGGACATTCGATGATCGTCGCGTGTTCGGATGGGGTCATGGAAGTCAACAGTTAACAGGCGACAGGCGACAGGCGAAAGGCGGAGAGAAAGGCCAGCGCCAGGGCATGGCTGCGCCCCCATACTTTCAATTGAATGAATCGCTGCAACCTGAAGCCCCCGGCCAGCGGACGCCGCAGCCGGCGCACTTCGCTCGCCGGGCGGCGCTCACACTGTCAACTCTTAACGGTTGACTGTCAACTGCGCGCAGCACGCTCATGTCTGCAACACCCCCGTCCGAAACTCCGCGACATCCGGATTCAGCGCGGCCGCTTCCAGCGCCCAAATCAGCGCTTCGCGGGTGCGGCCCGGATCGATGATCGCGTCCACCCACAGGCGCGCTGCGGCGTAGCGCGGGTCGGTCTGGTGCTCGTAGGTCGCGCGGATGCTCTCGTACAACTCCTTCTTCTCCTTCTCGCCGATCTTCTTGCCCGCGCGCTCCATCTGTTTCACCTTGATTTCCACCAG
>DATIYQ010000067.1:0-2419 GCA_035517515.1 Binatia bacterium | reverse complement strand
CGCGCGTTCACGTAAAGCAGCGCGGCGGAAAATCCCACGATCCACATCCACTGCGGCACCTGCGGCCACCACCATCCGCAATACACGGCCACCGCGATGGCCTCCCCGCCGATGGCGATGGACTGCGCCGCCCAATACGTGGAGCGCACCACGAACCCGGCCCACGGCGAAAGATACAGTTCCGCGTACACCCCAAACGAGCCCGCGGCCGGATGGGCCACAGCCATTTCCGCTAGCGCGCCCACCAGCAGCAGCGCGATGCTCGCGCCCAGCAGGTACGTCAGGATCACCCCGGGCCCGGCTTCGCGCACCGCCAGGCCGCTGCCCAGGAACAGTCCGGTGCCGATCGCTCCGCCGATGGCGATCATGGCCATCTGCCGGCTGGAGAGTTGCCGCGCCAGTCCCGCTTCTTGCCGGGCGATTCGCTCCTGCGGCGTGCCGGGAGAATTGGCCGGGGTTGCGTCCGGCGGAATCATGGCCGGGTGCACGCTCGGCGCGCGTTCGGCCGGCCATCCTGCCTGCGGTGCAACTGGCGGAGGCACACGCGATACGAAGCGAGCGAGTCGAAATCCCGGAAGATCGCCGCATCCCGCACCGCCACGCGCAGCACGCGATCCGGGCGGGTCACCCGGTAGATCACGTCGCGGGCCGTGCCGCCGCGGCGGGCGCAGGCGCGGAATTCCGCAGCCAGCCCCCGCGCCGCGACAATGGGGTGCCCGCTGCGCCGGCCGATGCACGGAACCACAATCTGCTTCTCCTCTGCCCGGCTGCGGAAGGCCCGCAGCAGCCGCCCCAGCAGCTTTGGGGTCAGCAGTGGATAGTCCACTGGATAGAGCAGAATTCCCGCAGCGCGCCGCGGAACTCGGCGCAGTCCCGCCAGCAGGGAAGAGAGTTGCCCACGCCGCCACCGGAGATTGTGGACAAAAGTCGCGGGCGGCCGTTGGTTACTCCCCTCTCGCGGGCGAAGGGCCGATACCACGCGGCCCCCGCCGCAACCCAAAACCACGATCGGCGTGGCCAGCCCGGGTGTGCGTCGGCACGTCTCCACGGCGCGTTCCAGTGCGAATTGTCCGTCGAATCTCGCCAGGGCTTTAAGAAACGGCAGTCCCCGCGGTGCTCCCGCCGCCAGAATCACCGGAACCACAGCGGGCCTGCGTGCGCTCGCGCCAGCCGTCATCGTGGCGGTGAATATACGGCAGACCCGCGCGGAATGCACCACAGCCGCCTTGCGCCTGCCCGCGCAACGCACTAGAATCGCGCACCGCAACCAGAAAGGAAGCGTGTGATTCCCGCACCCTTTGCCTATCACCGCGCCGCGTCGCTCGCGGAAGCCTCGCGGTTGCTCCTCGAACTGGGAGAAGAGGCGCGCGTTCTGGCCGGCGGTCAGAGCCTGATCCCGCTGATGAAGCTGCGCCTGGCGCGCCCCGCCGCCCTCGTGGACCTCAATCACATCCCCGGCGCGGCCTACGTTGAACAGCGCGGCGCGGAGTTGCACATCGGCGCCATGACCCGGCATTCCGCGCTTGAGGATTCCCCCCAGGCCGCCGCCCTCCCCATCCTGCACGATTGCGCCGCAGGCATCGCCGACGTCCAGGTGCGCAACATGGGCACTATCGGCGGTTCCGTGGCCGAGGCGGATCCCCACGGAGACTGGGCGCCCGTCCTGCTCGCGCTGAACGCCCGGATTGTCACCACCGGTCCGGAGGGCGAGCGCACCGTTCCCATCTCTGAATTCATCACCGATGCCTTCACCACCGTCCTCCGGCCCGGAGAGTTGGTCCGCGAGATTCGCGTTCCCCTCCAGGCCGGCCGCAGCGCCGGCGCCTACACCGCCTTCAAGCGCTGCGCCCCGGTCTATCCCACCGCCAGCGCCGCCGTGCAGGTCCACATGATGGACGAGGATTTCTGCATCGAGGCGCGCGTGGCGCTGGGCTCGGTGGGCCTCACCCCCATCGTCGCCACCCAGGCCGCTGCCGCGCTCACCGGCCAGGCCATCACTCCGCTGGCCATCGAACGCGCCGCGGAAGCCGCCATGGCCGCCGCGGATCCGCAGCCGGACCTGCGCGGCTCCGCCGACTACAAGCGCGTGCTGGTGGGCGCGCTCACTCGCCGCGCCCTGCTCGCTGCTCTGGCCCGCGCGCGCGGAGAGCGTGTGGAGATGGGACATGAATATGCCGCGCTCTGACTCCAAAGTGCGCGTCCGGCTGAAGGTCAACGGCACCCCGCACGAACTGCTGCTCGAGCCGCGCCGTCTGCTGGTGGAAGCCCTGCGCGTGGACCTGGGGCTCACCGGCACCCACATCGGCTGCGACACCACCTACTGCGGGGCCTGCACCGTTCTCCTCAACGGAAAAACCGTCAAGTCCTGCACCGTTTTTGCCGTGCAGGCCGACGGCGGCGAAATCACCACCGTGGAAGG
>DATIYQ010000066.1:0-9908 GCA_035517515.1 Binatia bacterium | reverse complement strand
TTTGTCCTGGTGATGCACGGCGGGGCCGGCAGCTACACCGATGCCTCGCCGGAACGCCTGGAACCTGCGCGGGCGGCCCTCACCCAGGCTTTGGAGGCGGGCCGCGACATCCTGGCGCGCGGGGGTTCCAGCCTCGACGCCGTCGAAGCGGCGCAGCGCATCATGGAAGATTCAGGCGCATTCGACGCGGGGCGCGGCGCCTATTACACCCGGGAAGGCGTGCCGGAAATGGACGCGGCGATCATGGATGGCCGCACACTCGCCGCCGGCGCCGTGGCCTCCGTCCAGCACATCGCGCACCCCATCAGCCTGGCACGCATGGTCATGGAACGCACCAAACACGTGCTGCTGGTGGGCGCCGGCGCGGAAGAATTCGCGCGGTCGCAGGGCGTGGCGCTGGTTTCGCCGTATTACTTTTTCAATGAGCGCCGCTGGAAGTCGTTTCAGGAACGGCAGGCCGCCGAGGAGAAGCCCAAAGCCTCCGCAATGCCTGCTGGAGAAATATACGGCACCACTGGCGCGCTGGCCCTGGACAAGGCCGGCAACCTGGCCGCGGCCACAACCACGGGCGGCACCACCTACAAGATGCCGGGGCGCGTGGGCGATTCCCCCCTGATTGGCGCCGGTACCTACGCCAATAACGAAAGCTGCGCGGTTTCCGGGACCGGCGTGGGGGAATACTTCATCCGCAACGTGGTGGCCGCGGACATCTGCGCGCGGGTGAAATACCTGCACCAGCCGCTCGAGCAGGCGGCGGACGATGTGGTGATGAAGGAACTGGTGGAGCAGCACGGCGATGGCGGCGTGATTGCGCTGGACCGCGCGGGCCACGTGGCCACGCCGTTCAACACCCACGGCATGATGCACGGCGTGGTTCGCGCCGACGGAAAAATCACCATCGAAACGTTCAAACCGTAAGCGTCAGGGCGGAGCGGGCGATCCGGCGCGGGGGAACGCCGCTCACGTGCCCAGCGGCAGGTAGTACTGCGTGCCGATCACCGGCTCCTGGAGCCGGCGCAACAGTTGCTGCAAATCCGCATCGCGCTCCACGAAGTCAATCTCGGAGGTGTTCACCACCAGCAGGTCGGACGTGGTATAGCGGAAGAAGAAATGTTCGTAGGCGCGCACGACCTCTTCCAGGTAGTCGTCGGAGACTTCCGATTCGGAGGGCTGCTTTTTTCTGCCGATGCGCTGGCGCAGTACCCCCGGCGTCGCCTGGAGATAAATTACCAGATCCGGGAGAGGCAAATCTTTGGCCAGCAATTCGAAGTAACGGTCATAGAGCCGCAGTTCTTCGTTGTCCAGATTGATGTTGGCGAAGATGCGGTCCTTCTCGAGCAGAAAATCGCTGACCACTGGGCCGCTAACCGCGTCCACCGCGGCGGCTTTCAACCGGCGGTGGCGCTCCTGCAGGAAATACATTTGCGCGCGGAAGGCGCTGCCGGGCACATCCTCATAGAAGGCGGCAAGAAAAGGATTGTCTTCGCAGTCATAGACCCGCCGCGCATGGAGCCGTTCCGCGAGGATTTTCGCCAACGTGGATTTGCCGACCCGGATGGGGCCTTCGAGGGCGATAAAGCGCGGGCGGCGAAAGGCAGGAGAGGTGGAACCAGCGCTGGACGAGGCCATAGCGGGTGCCAGTATAACAAAGCGCGGCATGGGGCCGGGCAGAGGCACGATGGCCGGGTCTCGCGTTGCGCGGGGCAACGGCGGCACCAGGGCGCCGGTGGCGGCGAGTCTCGAGGAGCCTGCACGGGACGCCGGCGCTGCCAGGGATGCGGGGCGGCTACTCGGCGCGAAGCGTGGTGGCCGGATCGATCCGCGCGGCGCGCCACGCAGGCAGGGAGCAGGCCAGCCCCGAAACGGCGATCAGCAGCACCACAACTCCAAGATAGGTGATGGCGTCGAGGCGGGAAATGCCGAACAGCAGCGAGGCGATGGCCTGGCTTGCCGCCATGGCCGCGGCCAGGCCGAGCAGCGCCCCCATGCCCGTGAGCGCCAGGCCCTGGCGAAGGATCAGCCCGAGGATGTTCCCGCGCGAGGCGCCCAGCGCGGCGCGCACCCCGAGTTCGCGGGTGCGCTCCGTAACGCTGCCCGAGAGCACACCGTAAATGCCGGTGGCGGCAAGCACCAGGGCTACCAGCGCAAAAGCCTGGAACAGGACGAAGGCAAAATGGCGCTGCGCTTCGGAGGCGGCCACCACTTGTTCCATGGTGGCCACGCGCACGATGGGCTGGTCTTTGTCCACCGACCAGATGGCGCGGCGAATCGCAGGAGCGAGCGCGGCCACATCGCCCGAGCCGCGAATCACCAGGGACATGGGATTGTCCACCCAGTACCACTGCGGAGCGGTGGTGTACACCGCGTCCGTTTCGTTCACGGCCAGAGAGGCCTGCCTTACGTTGCCGACCACGCCCACGATGATGGCCCAAGGTTCTTTCACGTTGCCGCTGCCGGGGCCAATGCGGATTCCGCGGCCCACGGGATCGGCGCCGGGAAATTTGCGCTGGGCCAGCGATTCGCTGATGACCACGGCGCGAGCCTCTCCCGCCGCGTCGTGCGCGGTGAGCAGGCGTCCGCGGCGCAGCGGGATGCCCATGACCTCGAAGTAGTTGGGACTCACGGCATAGCGGAGCGCGGCGGCATCATCCTGCGGGTTGTACTCGTTTTCAAATTCGACGCCGTAACCATCCTGATCGCCGCTGAGCGGCAACTGGCTGGTGAAGGCCACCGCGGCGACGCCGGGCACGCGCTCGGCTGCCTCCCGAGCCTGCTCGATGAACTGGAAGCGGGCGGAATCGGCGTCGTAGCGGTGCCCCGCTTCGTGCACCTGAAGGGTCAAGAGTTGCGCCGCGCGAAAACCTGTATTCACCGAAAAGAGGCGCTCCAGGCTGCGCAGAAGAAGTCCCGCGCTGACCAGCAGGACCAGGGCCAGAGCCACCTCGGCGACCACCAGAGTGCGCCGGGTGAACTGGTGGCCGCCGGCGGAGCGGCGCGAGGCCTCCCGCAGTCCGGTTTGCAGGTCGTTGCGCGTGGCATGCAGGGCGGGAACCAAACCAACAGCAATTCCGATGAGCGTGGTGACGGCCAGGGCGAACGCGAAGACCGCGCCGTTGATGGTGATGGCGCCAATGCGCGGCAAGTCCACCGGCGCGAGGGCCACGAGCGTGCCCAGCGCCAGTTTGGCCACGAGGAGTCCCAAGGCCCCGCCGGCGGCAGCGAGCAGCAGACTTTCGGTGAGCAGTTGCCGAATCAGCCGTTCCCGTCCGGCCCCCAGGGCGAGGCGCACGGACATTTCTCCCCGGCGCTGCGCGCCGCGCGCCAGGAGCAAATTGGTCACGTTGACGCAGGCGATGGCCAGCACCAGCAGCACACCGCCGAGGATGGCCAGCAGCGCGGGCCGCACGGTGCGGGTGATCTCGCCTTGCAGAGGATTGGCAATGAATCCGAATTTCAGATTCGCCCAGGGCGGCCGCGGAAAAACCGGCAAGGGATCGCGGGCGATTTCGTTCAGTTCGCGCCGGGCAAGCCCCGGAGAGACGCCGGGCATCAGCCTGCCCACCATGTTCATGTGGTGGCCCCACTCACGCGTGTTGAATTTGCTGGCATGCTCCGTGTCGTACTGCATGGGCCGCCAGAGGCGCGCGGCGGGGGCCATCAGGTTTTCGAACGAGCGGGGCATGACGCCGATTACGGTCCAGAGATCTCCATCCAGGGTGATCTGCCTGCCGACCATCTCCGGGTCAGCCGCAAAGCGCAGGCGCCAAAGCGTATCGCTGAGGATGACCACCTTGGGCCCGTCCAGCACGTCGTCGGAGCGGCGAAAGTCGCGCCCGATGGCCGGGGCAACGCCGAGGACCCGGAAGTAGTCCGCGGTGACGCGCTGTCCATCGAGCCGCTCGGGCTGCGTGGCGGAGGTCACGGAAGGCTGCCAGAGCGGCACATCCGCCGCAGCCAGAGTTTGGAAAGAATGATTGCGCTGGGCCACTTCCCGATAGGTGTGAAAGGTGACCGCGGAGCGTTCCCCTTCGTTGGAGTCCCAGATCATCAAGATGTGGCTGGGCGCCGGATAGGGCAGGGGCGCAAACAGAGTGGGGTAGACGGCGCTGAAGATAGCCGTGCTCGCGCCAATGCCCAGCGCCAGGGTGACCGCGCTCACCACGGTGAAGCCCGGGCTGCGGCGCAGGCGGCGGGCCGCGTAACGCAGGTCGGCAACCAGGTTTTCGAGCAGGTGCTCCCAGCCGGAGGAGCGAACCTCTTCCCGCAGGAGCGTGGCATTGCCCAGGTCGAGTTGCGCCAGACGCCGCGCATCCGCGGGCGAGTGGCCGCGGGCGATCAGTTCCGCGACCGCCAAATCAAAAAAATGGCCGACTTCGTCCGCGGTATCCCTGTCCGCCGCGCGACGATTCACGAGCGCGCGCAAGCCGTGGGCGAGCTGCCGCAGGAAGGACACGCGCCTAGCCCTCCGCCTTCAGCAGCCGGGAGATGGCGGAGGCCCGGCGCGTCCAGTCCGCCGTCTCCGCTTCGAGCTGCTTTTTGCCGCGGCCGGTGAGCCGATAGTATTTCGCGCGGCGCGAATTCTCGGTGTGGCGCCATTCAGAATCGAGCCAGCCGGCGCGCTCCAGGCGCTGGAGAGCGGTGAGCAGGGAGCCGGGGTTAACCTTGAAGACGCCGCGGGAAATCTGCTGGACGCGACGGGCGATGCCGAAGCCGTGCATGGGTTCGAGGCTCAGGGTTTTGAGGATGAGCAGGTCCAGGGTGCCCTGGATGACGTCGGTGGTGGGTGGTTCCATGCGCTCCTTCCCTCCGGGGGCGACGGAGGGAGCGTAGCGCACCTTCCTCTTGATTGTCAAGATGTGATGCTCAGGGTGAGGCCCGCCGAGCCGATCCGGGCTAAGGAATCCGCTGGCCATGGGGATGCTGGCCGGGCAGCAACAGTGTCTTCACAAGTTCCCCCTCGCCGCAGACCGTCATTCCCGGAAACCGCTTGAACCAGGCGCCCTCGGGCACTTCCGGCTCCAAATCGAGCCACGCAGCCAGCAACGTTAATTGCGATGCGGAGATCTTGCGGGTCTGGATGCGCTCCTGGAGGTGCTGGAGGAGCGCCGGGGGGACACTCTGGCGGCGGACTTTTGGCACGGCCCGGCCTAAATTCCGTAAAAGCCGCGCGTGATGCGTTCCTTGATGCTCGCCGCCTCCGCGGGATGTGACGCGGCTGCAAGTTGCCGGGCCAGAAGCCCTAGTTCCTCAGGGCTGAGCCGATTGCCTTTGCCCTCCAGGGCGGCGAGTTCGGCGGTCTCGAGTGCCACTTCCTCACCCGTGGCTTTGCGGGCCACGACACGGCTGCCGGTAAGGGCCTGGCGGACGAACCAATGGTAGACGGCCAGCGCGCTCTTGATCACGTCGGTGCGCTTCGAGCGGGTCAGTTCCGCCATCTGGTCGACGAGGGCCAATTCGGCGGGACTCAAAACGGGTTGAATTCTAGACATACTCCATTTGCCTCACTTTATGAGTAGAATATACTCCCATCGGAACAGCTTGTCCAGGGATTGCCCGCACCGGACTTGACGGGCCGACATGCAGTGACTTTACCCCGCAAGAGGCGCTGCGGCTCCAGCGTATCGATGAACCCATCCCTTTCATTCTTTGGTTTGACATGCCGCGTGTGAATCAGACGCGCAACTACGACCAGACCACTTTGTGAGTATTCAGCACAAATGAGCCGGGGAAGCGGACTGCAGTACGCCTGAGCCGGCGAATCCGGACACAGGAGCAGGAAAATCAATGGAATTCACTTACGCACGGATTACTGGAACAGGAACCTCGCATTCACAGTTCACGGCAAGCCGTCCCAGATGCGTTTCGCTGCGCGCGAAGCCCATTCTAATTTCTCTTTCGTGCCGTTGGCCAGCGGCCGGGATCTCGCCAGACAAGCAACGCCCGAGCGCAAGCCGCTCGGTCGCCTGCACGGCGGGGTTCTGATCAACCAGCCTCGGATGGCCGCAGAGAAGTCCCCGGGCGCAGCAAGCAGCGCCCCTACGCCGCCGGCCATTCACTGCGAAACTAGGCTACCCTGATCCTGTCGCGCAGACCGGGCGCGAAAAGGATCTTGGGAATCATGGCGTGGACGCCGCGCACGATATCCACCACCTGGGTGACGCGGAAGCTCACGGCAATGCTGCACAACGCGTAAGCATCAAGCTTGGTGAGTTGGGTGCGCGCGGCCAGAAAATCAATGGCATTGCGCGCCGCGAAGGTCATGGCGGTGTTCAGGTCCTTGTCCAATCCCAGGAGGATCCAGTGGGTGGAGGTTTCGGCGATGGGCCAGGCGAAATTCTTCTGCTTGTGCAGAATCACCTGGATGCGCAACTCCTGCATACCGGTTTCGAGCGCGGTGAGGCAAATTTCTCCGTCTCCCTGGACGGCGTGGGAGTCTCCGGTATAAATGAGCGCTCCGGGTTTCCATACGGGAATGAACATGGTGGAACCTTCCGTCATTTCGCTCAGGTCTGTGTTGCCGGCATGCGGGCCCGGGGGGACGGAGGTGGTCACACCCGGACTGAGCGGAGGGAAAAAGCCGTCCGGCGGGGCCACACCCAGGGTTCCCTGGAAGGGGCGCAGGGGCACGTGAATATCCTTGGCGAATTCCGCGCTCATGATGGCCAGATCGAGCTGCATGTACTTGACCTGCCCGTCGGTGAAATCCCCGGCCAGCAATCCGGTTTTGAGCGCCGCCGGGTTATTGAAGACCGCGCCCCAGCCGAGCGGACGAATCTTTTTGTAACGAATCTCCAGGACATCGCCCGGTTCCGCGCCGTTCACGTAGACGGGACCGATGATCGAGTGGGGGCCCTTTCCCGGGTTTTCCACGCGCCACTTCGCCAGCATGTCCACGGGGACGCCCGGCTGCATCTTGTTCAGGAAATGTGACCAGGTATTCGGAAAACTCACGGTGTCCCCGGAATCGATTTTCACCACGGGCGGGAGATTGGTGTCGTAAACGCCCAGGTGGACGGTTTGGTCGTTGGATTCGACGGTGTGGACCTTGCCTTCGTGCTCTTTTTCTTTTTTCTTCTGCCCCTGTGCCGGGTCGCTGGTTTCGGTGCCCAGGGAATCCGCAGCCTGGGCCAGCTTGTTGAACCATGGCCCCACGGTGGCCAGCGCGCCCATAAACGTGCTGGCGCGGATCAACCGGCGGCGCGAGCGTCCGCGCGCGGTGAGATAGCCGTCCAGCCGTTCCTGGTCCATTTCGTCCATGTGCAAGAGGCGGTCTGCAGAGCGCGGGCTGAACGCCGCTTCCTTGATGTCTTCGCGGAGCACACCTGTGCCCTTTTCTTCTCCGCATCCAAACAGGTTGCCGCAATCGTGGTGAGGGTGGTGCTGTGGTTGCGCTTCTTCTTCCCGATGGTTCTCGTGTTCCTCTGACATGATTCCCCCCTGTACGTCCCGGCCGGGACCCAATGTTTCCGGACCAGATGCCGCCTTCCGGCCGAGCGCGAGCGGATTATACTCCCAGGTGAAGCCGGGGCTGCAAACCTGAGCACAGGACGGGGAGGGAGGCGCGCGGCGGGGGGCTTGGGTGCGTGTTACCATCCCTCCACGGAAGAACGTGGAAAGCGTCCGATGGACGCGGGTGGAGAGGGGCGCCTGAGGGACGCGGGAGAAACCGGGCCCCCTGTGGGCAGTCAAACCAATGCATGAAAAACGCAAATTCCGGCGTGTTCCCCTGGGGGCGGTGGTGCGCGCGGAGTCCGGCGGCACGCCCTATTCGCTGGACGGCCGCAACATCAGCGCCGGGGGAATGCTGGTGAAAACGGCGCACACGGCGGAAGAAGGCAGCACGTTGCGGTTGGAGTTTCTATTGCCCGGCGATCCCAATCCGATCCGAGTGACGGGGGCGGTGCAGCACGTGAGCCCGGACGCATACATGGGCATCCGGTTTGTGGATTTGAGCGAGGCGGACCGCCGGCGGATCGAAGCCTACGTGGACGCGGCGCCATAGCGGATGAACGCGGTAGCTACGGTCAGTGGTGTCCTGACCGTGGGTTTCGCCGGCCGCCCACACCTTGCGAAGCCAGCTGCGCGTGCGCCGGAACTTGCTAACGGCACGTACGCCGGAACTTGTCCACGGTCAGAACTGCACTGACCGTGGCTACCATTCCTTCGAGAGGGCGGTGACGATGTCCGCGAGCGCGTGGACATCGCGGGTGTCGATGACCTCAGCGGCGGAGTGCGAGTAGCGCAGCGGCCAGCCCAGGGCCACGTCCACGGCGCCGTACCGGGTGAACGTAGATCCATCATTGCCGCCGCCGGTCACGCCGTATTGCACCGGAATATCGTGCCGGCGGGCGATGGCAATCACGCGATCGGCCAGGGCACGCGGCACGATGTTGGAGTTGTCCACGGCGCGCACTACGAAGCCGTGGCCGATGGGTGCGTCGGCGAAGCGCTTGCCTTCCAGGGGTGAATCCGAGCTGACAAAGGTGTCAATGGCAAAAACGGTTTGCGGGGTGCGGCCCGCGGCGTTCAGCCGACCGGCAGCCGCGGCCGCCCCGCGCAGGCCGACCTCTTCTTCGGTGGACCAGATGAAGGTCACGTCGCGGTTCGCCAGCGCCGGACCGAGCGCCCACACCGCGGCCACCAGGGCGGTGCAGCCCACCCGGTCGTCAAAACTCCGGGCGTTGGCGCGCGTGCCGGCCAGCGGGCGGTAGTGCTTTTCGATGGTGATCCAATCGCCCGGCTTGATGCCCAGGGCGTCCGCCTCGGCCCGGGTACGCGCGCCCACGTCTACCCGCGCCAGGCTCTCCCCCCGAAAGGAAGGCCAGGTGAACTGGGGCGTCTCCCAGCCGGCAGGAAGCTCAATCACGGCATCGCGCGTGAATTTCTCTCCGCGCAGTAGAACCGGGTGGCCGAAGTAGTACTGCGGCTGGCCTCCGCCGAGCGATTCCACCTGTAGGCGTCCGTCGTCTGCGATGGCTTTGACCTGAAACCCCAGCTCATCCAGGTGCGCAACGAAGACCAGGTGCGGAGTTGCCCCACCGGCGTTCGCGCCGCCGAACTGCAGGATCAGGTTTCCGGACGCGTCCGTTTCCGTTTTCGCCCAGCCCGGGAGCAATGCCTGGACCTCTTCGCGCACCGCGGTTTCGTGTCCGCTGGCGCCGTAGCTCTCCGACAGGCGTTTCAGGACTTCTTCGAGGGGCAACGGCTGGTGCGGCGGCGCTTGGGCAAACCCATCCACGGCGCCGGTGGCAGAGCCGCCGCGCTGCGGGAGTTGGCCTCGAACTTCGCGCTCCAGCAGGGAAACGAGAGAGTCCATGTCTCTCCCCGAAATTGTCTCGATGGGGGTGAGCGGCCAGTCCACGGGCAGCGCCAGATGTGCGAACCGTTCCGGAAACTTCGGCGTGGAGCCGGCTGTCGCGAAGCGAAAAGCGCCCGTGAGCAGAGGGTGCATGGCTACACCGATTTCGCGGGCCAGGGCCTGAAGTTCGGCGGCAAACCCGGAAAGGGGCTGGGCAGGATCTTCAACCCCCAGAAGCACACCAGACCCCGGCACGAGGGGAGCAACGCTTGCGGCGGCGGCACGGGGGGCCGGAAACCTTCCGACGTAAATCATTTCATCGGCGGGCAGTTCGATCAGCAGCCGCTGCAATCCCCGCGCGCTCAGCCAGGATTGGGTGGCAAAAGCGAAGGTGACGCTGCCGGTGAATTTACGATCGTTCAACAATCTGGCGAGGGCGAGCAGGACAGCGGCGCCGTAGCGGTCGCCCGTAGCCGTTCCCGCCATGAGGCGGTTGGAAAGATGGAAGAGGCGGCGCTCGAGGAAGAGGGGATCGAGCACATCCACGCCGGTTCTGCGCACTTCGTCCCGGCTGGCCGCGCCGAGATCCACGTAGAGGTCATCGAGGTGG
>DATIYQ010000065.1:0-5158 GCA_035517515.1 Binatia bacterium | reverse complement strand
ATTCTGGTGGGACATTCTTTCGGTGGTTATGTGGTGAGGCTGTATGCGGAGCGCTGGCCGGTGGAAGTGGCCGCGCTGGTGATGCTGGACAGCCCGGATACCCGCGAGTGGGCGCAGCCCTCTGCGGAACAGCGCCGCCGGCATCTGGGCGGGGCGCTGTTCGCGCGCATCGGCGGGCGGCTGGCGCGCGTGGGCGTGGTGCGTTTCTGCCTGAACCGGCTGGGGCGGGGATCGAAGGGCGTTCCGGTGGCGGTGACGCGAGCGTTCGGTCCCGCGGCCCTGGAACTGGTCACCCGCATGATCGGCCAGGTGATGAAGTATCCGCCGGAACTGCGGCGCGTGGCCCAGGCGCACTGGAGCCGGCCGGGGCCGTTTGCCAGCCTGGCGAACCACCTGCAGCATCTGCCGGAAAGCGCGCGCGAAGTGGCGGAGTGCGGCTCACTGGGCGATCTGCCGTTCGTGGTGATGACCGCGTCCAATCCCTCGCCCGGTCGCGCCGCAACTCAGGACGCGATGGCCTGCCAATCCTCGCGCGGGCGCCACATCATCGCGCGCGAAGGCGGCCACTGGTTGCTGCTGGATCAGCCCGCGCTGGTCGCCCAGGCCATTGAATCGGTGGCCGAAGAAGTGCGCGCCGCCGCTGCCCGGTAGCGCGATTTCGTACCGCCGGATTCCAGCCAGCTCTTTTTTCGTGCCTTCTCGTGCGCTGCCGCACGAATCAACCTTATAATCGCAGGACATGAGCCTATGAGTTGCGATGATTCACGCTGCGTCCCTCGCCGCCACTTACTTCATTCGACTCTTCTGCTTCTCACCAGAGCAAGTCCCCCTGCGCTCTTCTTGGCGACTGCTCTCTGGGCGGTTAATTCGCAGCCTCCCCCGAGGGTCTGTACCGAGTTCTTCGACAGTGATGCAGTATTCACCGGCCAGGTGATTGCGGTGAGGAGTGACCCGGATCCGCCGGACAGCGAGGGTGGATCATTGGGCTGGTTCTATGTCTTGCGAGTGCGGAAAAGCTTTCGCGGTCCCGCAGGAAGAACAATTGAAGTCTACACTGGAAATGACAGCGCACGATTTCCTTTGAAGAAAGGTCTCCAATACCTGCTATTTGCCCGTCGCTTTGAGGGGAGACTCGAGATTGGCAACGGCGGACACTCGGACTTTCTGGAGAAATCCGCAGCCGCAATCAGTCAAATCGAACGGATTAGGAAGACAAAATCCGGGGGTGAAATTGCCGGGCGCATCGGCTGGGGCGACACTGCCGATTTCCAAGGTGTGCGAATCCGTGCTGCCGGAAACAAGCACACCTACGAGGCGCTAACGGACAATCTGGGTTGGTTCCACATCTCCGTTCCGGAGGGGACGTATAGAGTCCGAGCGGGGACCACCGACGACGAATTTGTTCCCTTCGAGCTCTCCTACGACGATCCCGATCACATTGTCGTCCATCCCGGCGGCTGCCCCCAAATGCAGTTTATGCCGACGGAGTCCTACCGTCCCAACCGTCCTGGCCCGAAACCCGGCTAACACCGCGCTGTAGCTGATGCCCAGCCCGAACACCCGTGGTCACTTCAACTCGTCGCGATAAATTTTCCCGTCCTTCATTACAAACGCGACGTGTTCCAGCTCGCCGATGTCCGCGAGCGGATCGCCGGCCACGGCCACGATGTCGGCGAATTTCCCCGGCTCGATGGAGCCGATGCGGTCGCCCCAGCCGAGAAGCGCGGCGGCAGTCGTGGTGGCGGTGCGGATGGCCTGCATGGGGGTCATGCCGTATTCCACGTAGTAACGAAATTCCCTGGCTTGATTGACTTCGGTCCACGGGAAACCGCCGACGTCCGTGCCGAAGGCGATGGTCACGCCCTTGCGCAGCGCCTTGGCAAACGCCGCGCGCTGCGTGGCAATCATTTTCGGCCAGTTGCCGGCGCGTCCCTGGGCCACGTAGACGCTCACCGTGACGGTGGGCACCCAGTACACCTTTTGCTGCACCAGGCGGTCCAGCAATTCATCGGTCAGGCCGTCGCCATGCTCGATGGTGTCCACGCCAGCGGCGAGTGCCGCGGCAATTCCGTCTGACCCGATGGCATGCGCGGCCACCGGGCGGCCGATGCGGTGCGCTTCTTCCACGATGGCCCGGGCCTCTTCCGGGGTGAAATTCACGTGACTGTGCAGCACCCCGTCGGGACCGTAGAAGTATCCGTGGTCGGAGTAGTATTTGATCCAGTCCGCCCCGTGCGAAATCTGCTGGCGGACTGCCAGCCTGGCCCCTTCCACCCCATCCACGGGCTGAACGCCGTGGGGCAGGTCCAGCTCCCAGGAATATCCCAGCAGGGGATACATGCCGGTGGGGGCCATGGCGCGCGTGGCCACGAACATGCGCGGCCCGGGCACCTCGCCGCGGTTGATGGCCGTCTTTACATCCACATCCGCGTACATGGCGCCTTCGGTTTCCAGGTCGCGCATGGCGGTAAAGCCATGGGAGAGCGCGATGTGCGCGTTGCGCGCGGCGAGAATGGCGCGGTAGGGGATGGACTGCTTCAGGAGTTGTTCGTCGTAGTCCGCGGCGGTCACGTCCCCTTGCAGCAGGATGTGCGTATGCGTGTCAATGAATCCGGGCAGCACGGTGGCGTGGCCCAGGTCCATCACTTCCGCGCCCGCGGGGGGCGAGCCTCCGGCGGTCACCGAGAGGATTTTATTGCCCTCGACCACGATCCAGGCATTGGCAATCGGCTGGTCGCTCTTTCCGTCAATCAGCTTTCCGGCATGAATGGCCAGGCGCTTGGGCGCCTGCGCGCCGGCCGCGGCAACCAGCAGAACAGCCGCCACCAGCCCATAAAGAATGCGTTTCATAAACGATCCTCCCTGATGATTTCTGACTCATTCAATATGCTCGGGGAAAGCGGTCCCCGGCGGGCCTGGTTGGTCATCCCGGCCCCGCAGAGTATACTGTCACCGCTTTCGAAGCCCGCGCATCCATTCCTTGGGAGGAAGCGCACATGGACCGGCGATCTTTCCTGATGACTACCGGTGTCGCGGCGATCGCGGCGCCGGATCTTTTTTCTGTGGAGGCACAACCTGTGGCATACACTCTTCCGCCATTGCCGTACCCGTTCGACGCGCTGGAACCGTATATTGACGCCAAGACGATGGAGATTCACCACGATAAGCATCACGGCGCCTATGTGACCAACCTGAACAAGGCGCTGGAAGGCCAGCCGGACCTCGCGGCGAAATCGCTGGAGGCGCTGATCGGCAATCTGGACGCCGTGCCGGAAGCGATCCGCGGGGCAGTGCGCAACAATGGCGGCGGCCATTGGAACCACTCGATGTTCTGGAAAATCATGAAGAAGGGCGGCGGAGGCGAGCCGCGCGGCCCGGCGGCGGATGCCATCAAGAGCGCCTTCGGCGACTTTGCCGCGTTCAAGGCGAAGATCAATGATACCGGGATGAAGCGCTTCGGCTCCGGCTGGTCCTGGCTGTTCTTCAAGGACGGTAAACTGGTGATTGATTCCACGCCGAACCAGGACTGCCCGATCATGGCCGGGGGCAAACCGGTGATGGGCGTGGACGTGTGGGAGCACGCCTACTACTTGAAGTACCAAAACCGGCGCGCGGACTACCTGGAAGCCTGGTGGAACACGCTCGATTGGGACGCGATCAACGCCAACTTCGCAGCGGCGAAGAAGTAGGACAGGCATTCCTGCCTGTCCGCTTTGCGGCCGACAGTGGAGTGACATCGGGGGGCTGTCAACGCGGGCGAGCAATGTAAAACCGAACAGGCAAGAATGCCTGTTCGGCCTTGGGAACCGCGCGGCAGAGAGGTGCGCGGGCGGTACCCGCCGCGGGCTCTCCGATTCTCGATGCCCTCCGTGTAAGATGTGCTGCTGAGTTTTTCCAGGAGGCCGGATGGTCCAGGCGTGGCACGCTCCGCTGGCGGCGATGCTCTCCGCGCGCGTCTCCTTTCCCGTAGGCGGCTCAATCACCGAGCAGATTGTTCTGCGCTGGCTGCACTTTTTTTCCGGCATCGTGTGGCTGGGCTTCCTCTATTTCCTCAACATCGTGATTACGCCGGGAATGAAGGCGCTGGAACCGCCGGTGCGCGCCCGCGCGTTTACCGCGTTGATGCCGCAGGCCATGGGATGGCTCCGCTGGTCGGCGCTCGGGGCGTGGCTGGCCGGCTTTCGCTACTTCATGATTCTGGCGAAGGAAGACGCGGTGAACGCCGGCGACCCGGCGCTGCTGGGGAAATGGCTGGGAATCTGGTTTGGGGTGTGGATTGTGGCCTATGTGCTGCTGCACGGCTTGCTGATGATGAGCGAAGGCGCGATGAAAAACGGCTGGACGCTGGCCATCGCGTCCACGGTGGTGGTGGCCGGGGCCAGTTGGCTGGTGCTGACGCTGATTGCCGGACCGGCCACGGGGAACCGCACGCTTTCGATCTCCATCGGGGGCGGCCTGGGCACGCTGATGCTGTTTCTGGTGTGGGGAATGGTGTGGCGCTGCCAGAAGCGTCTGATTGCGTGGAATCGGGCAGCGGTGCAACAGGGTACGCCGCCTCCGCCTGAAGCCGCGGTGCTCGCTCGCCGCGCCTACCTGGCCTCGCGCCTGGGCTTCTGGCTTTCGTTTCCACTGCTGTTTTTCATGGCCGCCTCAGCGCATTACCCGTTCTTGTCTGGAAATTAATCCGTTTTATCGCGACGTGCGAAATGCCGCTGTGAGGATTTTTCGCGCCCTGCTCTCCAGTTCCCCGTGGAACTTTGCAGCCGCGCGCCGCGCGCGCTCCAGCATGGCGGGATCGAGCATGAATGCGCAGCGGTCCGCGAATGGACCCAGGTCCTGCTTCTTTCCTTTGCGGCGGACCTGTTGCGCCCGCCGGCACTGCGTGTAGAGGTCCAGGTCGCTCCAGAAGCGCTCCAGGTGCTCGCGGCGCCAGCCCAGCAGTTCCGCCAGGTGCTCGTAAAACTCGACGCGGAACCGCCGCAGAAGCGGATCTTCTCCGGAAGCCAGGGCGCGCGCAGGAGCGCCTCCGGCGCGCAGCCGCCGGGGAAGTTCCACCTCGACGCAGGCCACCATGGCCAGCAGGCACTCACGGTGGATCATGGCCACCAGTTCGCGATAGCGCGGCAGGTGCGCGGTCAGGGCCGCGCGGCGATGGCGC
>DATIYQ010000064.1:0-48712 GCA_035517515.1 Binatia bacterium | reverse complement strand
CACAGGGCCGCGGCCCGGCAGCCCGGAATGGCGTGTTAACATTTGCGGTCTCCAAACGAACGGCACGGAGGAACTTTTGACTTCGCCCCGAACCATCCTGACGCTCGCGCTGCTCGCCGGGCTCTCTGCGATCCCCGCGATTCCGCAGCAGCCACCGGCCACGGCTGCGGCGGTGGATTTCGAGAAGCTGGCCGCGGAGGCTACCGAATGGCTCTCCGGCCTGCTGCGCCTCAACACCGTCAATCCGCCCGGAAACGAACTGGCCGCGGCGCGCTACCTGGCCGGCATTCTCGAAAAAGAAGGAATCGCGCCTCAGGTGATCGAGACGGCGCCGGGGCGCGGCGCCGTGGTGGCGCGGCTTCAGGCCGGAGCGCTCCCCGATCCCTCCCGCGCCCTGCTGCTGCTCGGGCACATGGATGTGGTTGGCGTAGACGCCTCCAAATGGTCCCAGGATCCTTTCAGCGCCACGGTGAAAGACGGCGCCCTGTGGGGCCGCGGGACCGTGGACGACAAGGGCCCGCTCATCGCCAATCTGGCTGCCTTCATCACCCTGAAACGCGCCGGGATCCGCCTGCAGCGCGACGTGATTTTTCTGGCCGATGGCGATGAGGAGCAGGCCGGTGAGGCCGGCATCCGCGCGCTTGTAGATCATCTCTGGGACAAGATCGCCGCCGCCTACTGCATCAACGAGGGCGGCCGCACCATTGTCAAGGATGGAAAGGTCAGCTACGTGGGCGTGCAGGCCAGCGAAAAAGTCTCCGTCAACTATCGCGTCACCGCCACCGGCACTTCCGGCCACGCTTCCATCCCGCTCAAAGACAATGCGGTGGTGCACCTGGCCGCGGCCGTCGAAAAGCTCGGCAATTGGGAGCCGCCGGCGCACCCGCTTTCCATCACCCGCCGGTACTTTGAGGGCCTGGCGGAGATCGAAGATCCCGAGCTGGGCAAGTGGATGCGCGCCCTGGATACCCCCGAGCGCCAGGAGCATGCCGCGCGCATTCTCTCCAACACGAATCCCGTTTGGAACTCCATGCTGCGCAACAGCGTTTCTCCCACCATTCTGCAGGCCGGCGTGCGCGCCAACGTGATTCCTTCCGAGGCCCGCGCCATCCTGAACGTGCGCTTGCTGCCCGGCGAGCTGCCCGGAGAATTCCTGGAAGAGATGAACAAAGTGGTGGCCGACCCGCAGGTGCGCATCGAGGTGGATAGCATCAACACCCGTCCCTCGCCGCCTTCCGATGTGGACACCGATTTCTTCCGCACCATTCAGCGCGCCTCCCGCGCGGTTTTCCCGGGCGCTCCGGTGCTGCCCATGATGTCCACCTGGGCCACCGATTCCGCGGAGCTGCGCGCCCGCGGGGTGACCTGCTACGGCTTGGTGCCCTTCCCGCTCACCGAAGAGCAGATCGGCCGCATGCATGCCGACAATGAGCGGCTTCCCGTCGCTTCCATCCGTCCGGGCATCGAATTCATTTACCGCGCGACCGAGGACTTCGTCCGTGCGCCGTAAATCTCCATCCGCGCCCGCGCCGTTCACTCTCCGCCGCGCCAAAATCGTTTGCACCATCGGTCCGGCCAGCCGCTCGCCGGAGATGGCAGACCGGCTGCTGGCCGCGGGCATGAACGTGGCCCGGCTTAATTTTTCCCATGGCACGCACGACGAGCATGCCGCGGCCATTCGCGCCCTGCGCCAGGCCTCGCTCCGCCAGCAGAAGCCGCTGGCCATTCTGGCCGACCTGCAAGGTCCGAAAATCCGCACCGGACCGCTCGCCGGCGGCGTGCCGGTGCGCCTGGAGTCCGGCCGCCAGTTCGTGATCACCACCCGGAAGGTGCCCGGAAACGCCGCCTGCGTCAGCACCACGTTTGAGCGCCTGCCGCGGGACGTGCATGCCGGCGACCGCATCCTGCTGGCCGATGGCCTGATGGAATTGCGCGTCCGCGCGGTGCGCGGCCGCGATGTGGTGACCACCGTGGTCAACGGCGGCGAGCTCGGCGAACACAAAGGCATCAACCTGCCCGGCGTGAAATTGAAGGTGGCTTCCGTCACCCCCAAAGACCATAAGGATCTGCTGTTCGCCCTCGAGGCCGGCGCCAACTATGTGGCCGTCAGTTTCGTGCGCACCGCCGCCGACGTGCTCTCCGCGAAAGCGGTGATCCGAAAGGCGGGACGGGATACTCCGGTCATCTCCAAGCTGGAAAAGCCGGAAGCCATGGAAAACCTGGAAGAAATCCTGCGCGCCTCCGATGGTGTGATGGTTGCGCGCGGCGATCTGGGGGTGGAACTGCCGCCCGAACAGGTGCCCGTGCTCCAGAAGCGCATCATCGCCCTGGCCCGCGAGCTGCGTGTGCCGGTGATCACCGCCACGCAGATGCTGGAATCCATGACCGAACATCCGCGGCCCACGCGCGCCGAGGCTTCCGACGTGGCCAACGCCGTCTTCGACGGCACGGACGCGGTGATGCTTTCCGCGGAGACCGCCTCCGGCCGCTACCCGGTGGAAAGCGTGTGCATGATGGACCGCATCGTGCGCGAGGCGGAGGCCAACATTCGCGACGCCGCGCGGCCGCATCCGGCCACACTTTCCGTGGGCGAGACCATCTGCGAAGCCATTTGCCGCGCCGCCGCCATGTTCAAAATGAAAGTGATTGCCGTATTCACGGAGAGCGGTTCGACCGCCTGCCTGGTCTCCAAGTACCGCCCGCCCTGCCCGATCATCGCCTTTTCACCGAACCAGGAGACGCGCCGCCGCCTTAGCCTCTACTGGGGCGTGCTCCCGCGCACCATCGCCAAGGTGCGCAACATTGATGAACTCTCCGAGATTGGCGCGGCGCGCCTGCTGGAAGAAGGGCTGGTGGCCCGCGGAGACGTGGTGGGAATCGTTGCCGGAACGCCGTTCGGCATCCCCGGTCACACCAACTTCATGAAACTTCATACCGTCGCGTAGGAACGAGCATCGAAACTCGAGAAGGGGCGGAATCGCCGCCTTCCCTCGCGGGGCTGGAGCCGGATTTCGATTGTCGTTTTTCGATTTTCGCGCTTCAGTGCACCCACCGGTCCGGCTCTCGCGGCGGCTCCTCGCGATGTTCCCGCATGTACACTTCAAATTTCCGCCGCAGGCGCCGCTGCCGCCAGTCGGTCAGACGATTGCGCGCCTGATAGAAAAAGGACCCGCGCCGCAGGTACACATACCCCACCAGCAGCCCGCCCAGATGTGCGATGTGGCTGATGCCGTTTCCGGAGCCTTCCAGGGAGCTGAAGAACGCGAAGGCGCCCCACAGCAGTACAAAAATGCGCATGGGCAGCGCGATGGGCGGCAGCAACAGCCACACCTGCCGGTCGGGATACATCAGGGCACAGGCCATCAGGATTCCATAGATGGCGCCGGAAGCCCCCACCGTCACCACCGGCTCCTGCGGGTGTCCCCACAGTTCCGGCAACACGTTCACCAGCACCACGCACAACCCGGCGCCGACCCCAGTAATGAAATAGTAGGTGAAAAAACGCCGGGTCCCCCAGGAGCGCTCCAGGTCGCAGCCGAACATCCAAAGCGTGAGCATGTTAATGATCAGGTGCATCACCCCGGCGTGCAGGAACAGGTAGGTCACCGGCTGCCAGACCTTCAGCCCGTGCACCACGGAGTACGGAATCAGCCCCAGCCACAGGAATACCGCGCGCTCCACCTCCGGCCCCACCGTGAGCGAGCCAACCTTCAGCAATACGAACACGCCGCAATTGACCAGGATCAGCCAGCGGATGGCGGGAGTGAAATGCCGGCGCCAGTCGAAGCGCATCGGCCGGTAGGTGCGAAACGTGCTCATGGGCCTATCAGTCTAGCCGGGAAAATCGAAAAGAGAAAACCGAAAACCGGGCGGGTGGTTGGGCTGTTTGGCGGGCTAAAGTACCTCGTCTCTCAAGGGGCGGAGTTTCGTTCCGAGTCCCAGGCGCGCCAGGCGGTTTCCCGCCCCACCTGCGCCCTGTTTTGCGATCGCTGGAGTCGAATCTATTCCAGCTTCGTGCGTGCGGAGTGATAGAGCGAATAGGCGAGCAGCGCAAACATCACCACGGCCACAACGCTGTTCTGCGTCACGTCGCCGAGCGAGGTGCTTTTCGTCGCTTCCGCCAGCCAGGCGCCTCCGCGGCCCAGGAAGTTCTCCGGAAGGAAATGATATTTGAAGTTCGGATCACCCAGCACGGTCAGCACCATGGCCAGCAGGCCGAAGACGCCGCCCGCGGCAATCAGCCCGGTGGCGTAGAGCGACCCGGGGCTCACTTCACTCTCTGCATGTTCGCTGGGCTGCATGCCGCGCTCCGCCAGCCAGCGCACCACCCCGCCTGCAAAAATCGCCAGAGTCGTGGCGATCGAGAGGTACGAGCCCACGGCAAACGCCAGCGAACGAATCCCCAGCAGTTCGATGGTGATCACCAGGAAGACGCCCAGCAGCACCAGCCGCCAGGGCAGCCGCTGGTTCAGGATGCCGTTGATCACCGTGGCCATCAGCCGGGCCTGCGGCGCCGCCGCTTTGTCGCTGCCGATGCCCTGAATCCACTGGATTTCGATCTGCTTCGTGGCCGGGTCATACAGATACTTTCCGTCGGGCACTTCGCGCGAGCCGATGGCATTCAGCAACACGAAGTTCTTGCCGTTGTGCTCGTAGCTTTGCTGTTCGATCTGCACGCCGGGCGAAAGGTGCGCCACGTCCACGGCAATCTGCGCCGGCGTGAACTGCGCCAGCGCCGTGTTCATCAGGATCAGGGTCAGGCCGATCACCAGCGCGGAGGCCATCACCCCCAGCACCAGCCCCAGTTGCTGCCGCACCGGGGTCGCGCCCACCAGAAAGCCGGTCTTCAGGTCCTGCGAAGTCGCGCCGGCATTCGCAGAGGCGATGCACACCACCCCGCCGATGGTCAGCGCCAGAACGGAATACGCGGGACCGGTCCAGCGCAGCACCAGGAACATGGCGCAAGTGGCCATCAGCGTGGCGATGGTCATCCCGCTGACCGGATTGGCGGACGTGCCGATGATTCCGCAGATGCGGGAAGAAACGGTCACAAACAAAAAGCCGAACACCACCACAAACAGCGCGGCGATCAGATTGGAAAACACGCCGGTTTCAGCCCCGGGCACCGGTTTGAACGTGAGCAGCGCCCACATCATCGCCAGCAAGACCACGGAGCCGATCACCACCGTGCTCATCGGCAGGTCGCGTTCGGTGCGCTTCGAGCCCGCCGCCGCGCCGGCTCCCGCGCCCAGGTCCTTCAGCCCGGAGCTGAGCGCGCCGAGAATCGTGGGCAGCGTGCGCATCAGCGTGAACAGGCCGGCCGCGGCCACCGCCCCCGCGCCCATCGGCCGGATGTAGATCGCCCAGAGCTGGTCGGGAGTCATCTTCGGAATCGGAATGGTGCTGGGATAGAGCGCCAGCTCCGGCGCCAGCGAGCCGAAGAATTTGATGGCCGGCATCACCACAAACCAGGAGAGCACGCCTCCCGCAAAGATCGTTCCGGCGACCTTCGGCCCAATGATGTAGCCCACGCCGAGGTATTCCGAGGTGATGTCCGCGCGCAGCGACGAGCCGGGCAGCCACAGCGGGCGGTACTCCGGCCGGCCGCGCCACAGGCCCACGGAATTCATCAGCAACGTGTACACGCCGCCGATGCCCAGCCCCCAGAACACCCGCCCGGCAAAGGAGCCGCCTTTGTCCCCGGCCACCAGCACGTCCGCGCACGCCGTGCCTTCCGGATAAACCAGGTTGCCGTGCTCCTTCACAATCAGTTGCCGGCGCAGCGGAATCATAAACAGCACGCCCAGCCATCCGCCCAAGAGCGCCAGCAGAAACACACGCGAGTATTCCAGCGGAAAACCGAGAAAGATCAGCGCGGGCAGCGTGAAGATGACGCCCGAAGCCACGGACTCGCCCGCGGAGCCGATGGTCTGCACCATATTGTTTTCCAGAATGGTGGACCGGCCGAAGGCGCGCAGCACAGTGATGGACAGCACGGCGATGGGAATGGAAGCGGAAACCGTCAGCCCGGCGCGCAGCCCCACGTAAACAGTCACCGCGCCAAACAACACGCCGAACAACATCCCAAACACAACAGTGCGTAACGTGAACTCCGCGAGCGACTGCTCCGCCGCCACATACGGGCGGAATTCTCCCGCCGCGTTGCCGGTGTTTGCTGCGTTTGCCGCCACTCCGTTCCTCCGTCGCGCGTGGCCTTCGTGCGCGATGCGTCCCGCTCGCAGGGGCACGGCACAGCCGCGCCCTTCCCGCCACGTTGTCCGAAATCAGCGGCCCGCACGGTAGCACCCGCGTCCTGCGTGCGCAAGCTGCGATCGTGTGCATGCCGCGGGCCCCGCGGCGCGGGGCGTGATTGAGCCGGCGCTCCTAGCCGTCACGATGGCGTGCGCTCTGATAGACCATTTCGTCCGGGAAGCGCATCGCCGTCAGCACCCCCCTGGCGATGCTGTCGATGCCGTAGGTTCGATTCTCATTCACGCAGGGCCGCGGCCAGCCCTCGGCATCTTCGACCGCGTCGCCGTGATGGCCATAGACAATCTTGTGTTCGCCACGGTATTCCTCCGGAAAACCCTCCGGCCCCCAGATGCACGTCTGCGCATCCGCAGCGTCAACGTTGCCGTCCAAACTCATGCCGCCATGCACGCAAATCACATCGGGTGTGCGATGCAGCAGCGTGAGGCTCTCAAACAATTCCAGGTGCGGACGTGGAAGCAGGTCAAAGAACAACTCGTAGGGCAGGCGCAGTTGCTTCTCAAACAGGTCCAATCCAGCATGCTCCAATGCATCACGGATCGTCCTGGCGGCGGCAGGGGAGTAACTGGCGATGGTGTCTAAGGCCCCCATCCCCAGGAGCCATGAATGGGAGCAGGGATTGCGGAGGCTTTGCAGCATCCACTCTTCGTGATTTCCCATCAGCGCCACGACTGTAAACTCCGATTCCCGCCGGAGCTGCACGATGCGCTCTACCACCTCCCGGCTCCGGTTCCCGCGATCGATCACATCACCGAGGAAGACCAAGGTATCCTGCGCCTCGAGTTCCGGGATCACCTGACTCAGCAGGTCCTCGAGTGCCGCGTAGTTCCCGTGCACATCGCCTACGGCAATGGTGGCCATGTCAGCGCGCGCAAACGTAAACCAGCCGCACGGCCCGCGCCAGTGCCCCCGCATGAGCCCGGACCGCGGGAACACCCAGGCTGCGCGCCGCCTGCGCCAGCGCTTCCGCCGCGCCGGGCGAAAGCTGCAGCGCGTACAGGTCTCCGCGCCGCGCATAGGAATAACTGCGATAAACGGGATTCCCGCGGGGCGGCGCCGCCGCCTCCATCAACTCCGCCCAGAAACTTCGCCGGCGAAATCTCCGGCGCCGCGCGCCCTCTGCGGCGGCAAACTCCGGTCCGCAGAGGGACGCCGCTCCGGCAGCTTCCGCCACCACCCCCACGCAGCGCGCGGAATCAAACGGGCGCGAAGGGTCTGCATCCGGAAAGCCGGCCAGCGCCGCGGTCAACTCCTCCTCCGCGGACTCCACCCCCTCCCACCAGTAGCGATATCCTCCCGCCGCCACGCTCCCGCTGCGCAGGATTTGCTGCACGCGCCCTGCGGTTTTTCCGGTCACGCCCAGAATCAATTCCAGCAGTTGCTCCGGCCGCAGGCTCATGCGCAACACCGGCCGCACGCTCACGAACCCCGCTTCTTCGTCCGTGTAGCGCACAGGAATGGTGGAGGGCAGCGGCATAGCGGAAGCATAGCGCCGCACGCCGCAGGGGTCGAGGCATACGGGCAGCCGCAAAATGGCCGTGGGAGCCTGGCAGTCAGGGACCTGGCTTCAGCACCGCCGTATTTCGCTCATCTCCGGCAATCACCCGGTACAGCGTCTTCAGTTCATTCAGCCGGGCCAGGGGCACGCTCAGTTCTTTGATCTCGAACGTGCGCGTGTAGCGCAGCACCCCGCCGCCGGCTTCGGTTTTGCTGTGATAGCTGGCAAAGCTGTAGTCCACGTCCACCGCAGGCGGCAAGTCGTCCACCACGAACCCCTGGGGCAAGGTGATTTCCATCTGGTCCGTATCCTCACCCAGCCCCTCGAACACCACCGGCTGCTGCCGGGGTTCCTTGGTTTCCAGCAGGTCGCTGGTTTTCGATCCCAGCACCCGCGGCCTCACCAGCAACAGGTTTCCCGCGGTCTTGGCGTAGCGCTCGGCCACAAACGAATAATCAAACTCCACCGGCTGGTCCAGCACATTCAGGTTCGTCACCGAGGCACGCGTAAGGCGAAACGTGGTGAAGGCGTGTGAAAGCAGTGTTTCCACCGGCCTAATGCGGTCCGCGGCTTGCTGCGCGGAGCGCAGCGCGCTGCGCAGCCCATTGGCGGCATCTCCCACTCGCACGTCCCGCACCTGGCCGGCCAGCGTCCCATGGGGATCGAGAGCTAATTGTGCGGAGCGCCGAATGCCGCTGGAGGAGGGCGGAAGCGCGGGCATCTCCAGTAATTGCCCTCCCTCCCCGGTAATCAGCAACCCGTAGTTGGCCTGCAGATCGCCCCGCAATCTGCCCAGCGGGGTGAGATCGTCGGTGGGATCGAAAATCAAAAGCCGGCCCAGCCCGGGGGGATTCAGCACCGTGACCAGCGCCGGGCTGGAGATTGCTTCGGGCAGGCGAATGGCCACAATCATGTGGTTGAACGCGTGCATGTCCGCGGGCATCGCGGGTGTCACCGCGCCACGCTCTGTGTTGATGGCCACCGGATACGACTCCACGCCAACCCCCTGCAGCATCGCGCGCAGCAGGGTCACTTTGTCTTTGCAATCCCCGTAGCGGTGCTCAAAGATTTCAGGTGCAGGATGCGGCTGCCAGCCTCCGATGCCCAGCTCGATGGCCACGTAGCGCACCTGGCGCTGCACATAAGCGGCCAGGGCCTGCATTTTTTCAAGCGGGGTTGCGGGGCCGGCGGTCAGCTCCGCCACTTTCTGTTGGATAGCCGGGGACGGGTCGATCCGGCTGCGCTGCAGTCCGCCATACCAGTTTCCGATGGCCTTCCAGTCGGTGAGCGCCTGGGCCCCAGCCGTGCCCGCGGGAGCAAGCACATTCACAATCATTTGTCCCGACACGCCGCGCAGCGGAGGCATGCTCTCTTCCGATTCCAGCGCCTTCACGTCGCGCAAGGTCCACTCCCAGGCGTTGTTCGCTTGTTTGGTGGCAGCCGTTTCCGCGGCGTTCAGCCACCAGGCCTTATACTCCCATCCTTCCGGGAGTTGCAGCGAGTAGTGTGCCTCCCGCACCGGCACCTCTCGCTGGAAGCTCCACACCCGCTGTAAGACAAACGGTCGGTCCTCCTGCTCGTATTCCCAGCCCACCAGGTTGCCGGGATCCGGGGCCGGAATCCGCAGCACTTTGACTTTCAGGTCACTGATCAGCTCGCTGCCCGGTACCGCGGGCAGGGCAACCTCCGCGGAGTCCTTCTCGCGGACTTCAAAGTCTTTGCCCTGCGCGGGAATACACCAACCATGCAGGTCGTTGATATGGGTCTGGAAGTCAAAGGGGATCACCACCGTTCCGCGTTCCCGCCCTGCAGGCCGCAGGATCTTATACACGGCGCGCACATGGGTGCGAATCTTGTCCGCGGACTTCACCACCACTTCTTCATCGGAGTAAAGCAGCACCGCGTCCGTTTTATCGTCATGGGCCGGAAGCGGAACGTTGACCAGCGCGCGCATCCAGGCGGGGGCGTCTCCAGCCTTCGCAGGCAGAGCCGCCGCGGGCGCCAGCAGCAGAATTCCCAGGGGAATCAGTCCGGCGGTGAACCGCCCCGGGGCTGCGTTATGGCCGCGCGGATGGCGCCGCCGGCTGAAGTACGATCTGCAGTTCATCGCTGGTCCTTACCGATTGATAGAAGGCGCGCAGTTTCGGATAGGCTTCGGCGGCAGTACCCAGCCCGTTCACCGAAAGCCGGCGCGTCAGATGCAGTGCCCCGTTCCTCTCCTCCGCGGCGCTCTGGTAATCGCAGAGCTTGCGGTCGTCGCTTTGGGCCGGTGGCAGGCTTTCCACTTTCCACCCCGCCGGCAATTGCACGTTCACCTCGTCTTCCGTCTGGAATGGATACGGGTAATAGACCGGATATACGCGCGAGGCATGCTCAAATAAGTGCTTTTCACCTCCCGAGAACACACCCACCGGGAAAAGACCCTTGCGCCCGGCGCCTGCCACCCATCCGGGGATTTTCACCTCGAACTCCGCCTTCAGGGGAACCGAGGACGAGGTCCAGTCGGGCTGGTTGATTAGCTCCGCGTTAATCCCAGCCGGAATGGATTCCCTTACCCGGTCCTCGAGCAGCCTTTTCCGCGCCGGGGCGTCCTGGTTGCGCCCTTCCAGGCGCATGCCCATGGCTTCCAGTCCCGTTAAGGTGAGCGTAACCTTGCCATCCAGCGAGCCGTGCTCGTCCAGCCGGAAGCTGGCTTTGCGTTCCACCCGCGAAGCTCCGCTGGAGGGGAGCGGCGTGCTGACCCAGGTTCCTCCGTTCTTCTCCAGCCGCAAGCCGTGGACGCCCGATTCCGGCCACCAAAGCATGCCGAAGGGGCTGAACAATGTGCCGGGGTCACCGTACCAATCCTGATTTGGCAGCTTCACCTGCACCACGGTGTCATTCAGGGCATAGATGTTCATGCTGTTGGGCTTGAAGAAGTAGCGGTCGCGGCGGGCGATGAACACCGGGTACGCTTCCAATCCGGCGGCGCGCGCCATCGCCAGAAACAGCCAGGTCAGACTGGTGCCGTACGCATAGCCGTTCTTCAGCACTTCCGCGGCGTTGCTGGCGTCCTTCAGCTTCTCTCGGCTCTGTTCCGCCTCGGTTTTTTCTGTTTCGTAGCTCAAGTTGCGCAGGCTCTGCACTCTTGCATACAGCTTTTGCAGCTTGACTTCCGGTGCATCACCGGGTGCCACCGTCTGCTCCGCGGCTTGGGTCACTTCCTTGCTTTTCCCCGCGAACCTCTCCACATAGGCGTCCAGGCGCTTGGCCATTTCCATCCAGAACTTTTGCGGGTCCTTCTCCGAAATGCTGCTGTAGATAAAGTCCACGCGCGATTTCAATTCGTTTTCCGGGGGCATGTAGTCTTCAGCCTGGAATGCGGGTAGATTGTCCACCTCCATATGGACCGACCCGCGCGGAGACTCGTTCGGCAACGCCACGCCGGGCGGCAGACGGTTCCCGATCCACCGCACGGTATACCCGGACCCGGTGTTCAGCTTCAAGGAGAATTTGGCGTGCTTGGTAAACAGATCCTCGTTCAGGATCCAATGCGAGTCGTACAGCAGCGAGGAATCCCAGTTGTAGGTGTATCGGTATTCGATGATGCTGCCCGGTTGCACGTCCGGCAAGGTAAACGTCTTCGCCAGGTACTTCAGCCCGCGCGCTTTGACCACCGTCTTTTCATAGGCCTTGCCGTCATATCCAGCGATGGTGCCATCGGGCCGCACCGTGCGCGCCCGGATCCCGTGCACGTTGCCCTCGCCTTTGACAAAGGGGATCTCGATGTCCCCCTGCTTGCGCCCCTCTTCCGTGAACACCTTGATGCGAATGTAAACATTTTCGTGCATTTCCACGTCGTCCCGGTCCACCTGCCGGAAGAGGTAGATCGCCGGGGCGCCCGGGGCCAGGGGCTCGCTGGTCATTCGCAGCTCTTCCGGGGAGATCGGCAACCAGTCGTCGCCGGCGCGTGCCGGGCTCAGCAGCGCCAGCCAAAGGAACGAGGCCGCAGTGACGGCCAGGGGGGTGAGTCGTCGTACGGGCATTCGCTTGCTCCCAATCGCAGATCGGGCGGCCTCCGTAACCCAAGCCGGTAATTTACGGGGAAGGGCTTAACGGAGTTATTTAGTATTCGGAGAAGCTAGGGCAGGGCGAGGTATCTGTCAATAGAATTCAAGCCGCGCAGTCAGTCCGGAGAGACTTGGCAAGCCCTCCAGTCCAAACCTGCGCCCCTGAAAGGTGGCTATGCCAGGGGGCCCGTGGAGCACCCATCGGAGCCCTGGCTGAACCTGGCCTTCAGCCGGCAAGTCGTTCGCGCACGCGGTCGGAGAGCGCCTTGCCGTCAATCGTTTTGCCGGTCAGGCGGGCGCGCGCTGCTTTCACCACCGCGCCCATCTGCTTCGCCGTGCTCGCTCCGGTCTCTGCGATGGCGGCGGTGATGGCGGCGTCCATCTCTTCCGTGCCAGCCGCGGCTGGAAGGTAGCCTTCAAGTACTTTGATTTCGTTCAGCTCTTTCTCCGCCAGTTCCGGCCGCCCGCCTTTGGTGAACTGTTCGGCGGACTCGTGGCGCTGCTTCACCAGCATTTGCAACACGCCGATCTCTTCCGTTTCCTCCAGCGGCCGGATCTTCTCGATTTCCTTGTTCTTCAGCGCCGTCTTGAGCATGCGCAGCACGCTCAGCCGCAGTTCCTCGTGCGCCTTCATCGCCGCCACTAGATCCGTCTGCACCTTGTCGACCAGTTTTATGGACATCCTGAAACTCTAGCATCCTTTGACGCCGCTCCGTAACGCCGGCCTGTCCTGAGCCCGCTGCGCCGGAAGGGCCTCTTCTCGCCGTAGGCAGAGCCGATTTTGTGCCGCCGGCATCTTGCCGGCACTTTTCCCGGGAACAGCGGCCAACTTAGTTGGGTTATAGTCTTCTTTCATCATGCGCATCGTCGTTGCCGACAAAATCTCTCCGCGCGGCCTCGAGTTGCTGGGCCGCGCCGACTGGCAGGTGCTCACTCCGCCGGCGAAAGATTTGCCCGCGGCCCTGGCCGGCGCAGACGCTCTGGTCGTGCGCAGCGCCACCAAAGTGAGTGCCGAGTTGCTCGAGTCCGCGCCCACCTTGCGCGTGGTCGGCCGCGCCGGCGCCGGCGTGGATAACATTGACGTGGACGCTTGCACCCGCCGCGGCATCCTGGTGATGAACACCCCCGGCTCGAACGCCGTCAGCGTGGCGGAACATACCTTTGCCTTGCTCCTGGCGCTGGCGCGCATGGTCCCACGCCTCGATGCTGCCATCCACGCCGGCCGCTGGGAGAAGGGAGGCGCCCTGGGCAACGAACTGCGCGGAAAGACCCTGGGCCTGGTTGGGCTGGGCCGCGTCGGCTTTCACGTGGCGCGCCGCGCCCAGGCCTTCGAGATGCGCGTGGTGGCCTGCGATCCCTACGTCCGCCCGGAAGTCGCCCGCGAAGAAGACGTGGAAATGGTCACGTTCGACGATCTCCTCGCCCAGGCGGACGTCATTTCTCTGCACGCCTCGCTGGCCCCGGAAACGGAAAAACTGATCAACGCCGCGACCCTGGCCAAAATGAAGCGCGGCGCGCGGCTGATCAACACCGCGCGCGGCGAATTAGTGGACGAAACCGCGCTGGCCGAGGCCCTCCGCTCCGGCCATCTCGCCGGCGCCGCGCTCGACGTCTTCACCACCGAGCCACCCAAAGATTCGCCCCTGGCCGGCCTGCCCAACCTGGTGGCCACGCCCCACGTGGCTGGTTCCACTGTCGAAGCCCAGGAAGAAGTCGGCGTGCTCATCGCCGAGCAGGTCTTCGACTATCTCCAAAACGGCGTGCTCCGCAATTCCGTCAACCTGCCCAATCTTTCCCCGGAACAGTATCGCCGCCTGCGCCCCTATCTGGACCTGGCGGAACGCCTCGGCCTGATGGCCGGGCAGGCCGGACCCGGCCGCGTGGCCCGCGTGCGCATTCGTTACGCCGGAGAGGCCGCGGCCGCCGGCTCCGCCGTGCTGCGCAACGCCGTGCTCGCCGGGGTGCTCAATCCCGTGCTCTCCGAAAAAGTGAACCTGGTCAATTCGGGGGCGGCCGCGGCGCAGCGTGGAATCGTGGTGGAGGAGGAAACGCGCCGCCGGGAGCACGGCTTTCCCAACACTCTGGAAGTCACCGTTTCCTCCGGCAACGACGCGTCCGCCCACGCCGTGTGCGTCGAGGGCACGGTGCTCTACGATCTCTCGCCCCGGGTGATGAGCATTGACGGCATCCACGTGGAATGCGATCTCCAGGGAACCATCCTGTTCACTCGCAACCGTGATGTCCCCGGCGTGATCGGCCAGATGGGCCAGTTGCTGGGCAGCCGCGGCGTCAACATCGCCACCTTCGCGCTGGGGCGCCGCTCCGCCCTCCCCGGCGCGGAAGCCCTGGCGCTTGTGCTCCTGGACGGCGAGGTCCCCGAATCCATCCTGGAACCCATCCGCGCCATTCCCGCGGTCATCGAAGCCCGCCTCCTCCGCCTGCCGCCGGCCCAGCGCCGCGCCCCCTGATCAACCCGCCACTTGCGATACAGAAGAAATGGGTGCGAGGCGCGCTCTGTTCCATACGGAAGGCGATGCTTGGCGTCAGGCTTCGCACCAGATCGTCGGGACCGCGTATTTCGCGAAGACTCGGTTTGAGGTCAGCACGGTCATCCCTTCCAGAGTGGCCTGGGCGATCAGCATGCGATCGAATGGGTCATGGTGGTGCTGGGGCAGAGAGCCGACACCCAGCGCATGGTGCTGGGTGATATCCAGAATTCGCAGTCCCCCTGACGTAATCCACTCTTGGATGCACAACGCCGGGGGCGCCGGAAGCAGGAGCTTGCCGAGTTGATATTTGACGGCAATTTCCCAGACGCTCGCGGCGGATAGCCAAAGGGCCTCTCGCTGCTCCTTCAAAATCGCGTGAGCCTGGTGCGACAAGCGCGCCGGGTTGGAAAGCGCCCAGAGAAATATCGAAGTGTCGAGAAGGAATTTCACCGCTTACGCCTCTTGGGCTTCTCCTCCTCTCCGAGAAAACCGGCCAGCACCTCGGGTGGCAGGGGCGCATCGAAGTCCTCGGGAACCGTGAATTGCCCCTGCGCCAAACCCAGAATTCCCGGTCCCCGTCCTCGCTTCGCGGGGACCAGTCGCGCAACCGGCGTGCCGCGGTTCGAAATCGTGATCTCCTCTCCTGCGGCCACCCGTTGCAGCAGCCGGGAGAGATGCGTTTTCGCCTCATGGACGTTGACCGCTTTCATGGCTTGCCTCCAGCGGGCCCTAGTCTAGTCTAATGGACTAAGTTCAGTCAACCCTGCCCATCTGCGCCTGCCACAGGCGCCCCGGGGGCGAGTGGCGTGGAAACCCGCCGATCTCGCTCCGCCCGCGCGTGGGAGATTGCCGCGACTTGCGCTATTCTTCTTCGTCTATGCACGACTTGGAATTCTTCCGTCAAAACCTCTCGCGTTTCGAGGAGATGGCCGGCCGGCGCAACCTGACCCTGGACCTTGCCGCCTTCCGCGCACTGGACGCCGAGCGCCGCCAGGCCATCACCGCCGTCGAGCGCCTCAAGGCCGAGCGCAACCAGGCCAGCGAAGAGATCGCCCGCCGCAAGAAAGCCCGCGAAAGCGCGGACGACCTGATCGCGCGCATGAAAGAGGTTTCGGAAACCATTCGCGCCGAAGATCAGCGCATCGCTGAATTCGACGGCCGCCTGCGCGACTTTCTGCTGCGTGTGCCCAATCTGCCCCACCCCTCCGTGCCGGTGGGCGCGGGCCCGGAGCAGAACGTGGAAGTCCGCCGCTGGGGCGCTCCTCCGGAATTCGCTTTCCAGCCGCTCCCGCACTGGGAAGTGGGGGAGCGCGCCGGCATCCTGGATTTCGCGCGCGCCGCGAAAATCGCCGGCACGCGCTTTGCCGTGTACTCCGGCCCCGGGGCCCGCCTGGAACGCGCCCTGGCCAATTTCATGCTGGACGTGCACACCCGGGAGCACGGCTACACCGAAATTCTTCCGCCCTTCCTGGTGAACACGGAATCGCTCACCGGCGTCGGCCAGTTGCCCAAATTTGCCGCAGACATGTTCCATCTGGAGGGCACCGACCTGTGGCTCACCCCCACGGCGGAGGTGGAACTCACCAGCCTGCATCGGGACGAGACCCTGGATGCGGACCGCCTCCCGCTCCGGCTCTGTGCCTGGACGGCCTGCTTCCGCTCCGAAGCCGGCGCCGCCGGACGCGACACCCGCGGCATCCTCCGCCAGCACCAGTTCCAGAAGGTCGAGCTCTTCAAGTTCACCCGCGCCGACCAGAGCTATGCCGAGCACGAATCGCTGGTGGCTAACGCAGAAACCATCCTGCAGCGCCTGGGCCTGCATTACCGCGTCATGCTGCTCTCCACCGGCGATATGGGTTTTGCTTCCGCAAAAACCTACGATCTGGAAGTGTGGCTGCCCTCCGCGCGCGCCTTTCGCGAAGTTTCTTCCTGCTCGAATTGCGAAGCGTTCCAGGCGCGCCGCGCCGGCATCCGCGTGAAAGCCAAAGGCGGCAAGAGCGAATTCGCGCACACGCTGAACGGTTCGGGCCTCGCCGTCGGCCGCACCTGGCTTGCCGTGGTCGAGAATTTTCAGCAGGCCGACGGCTCCATCCGCATCCCCGAAGTTTTACAGCCCTACATGGGCATGGACCTTATTCCCGCTGCGTAGGGTTACGGCAGATTCCTGCCTTCCCACGCAACTCTCTTTCAGCGGAGATGCCGTCCTCCCCAACCCCGATAATTTCGATCAGAGTGAGAGACCTGTTTTTCTGGGCAATTCGTTCCAGTCGCCTGAGGACTCCTCGGCCCGGCGGAATTTGCCGGCATTGGTTTTGACCCCCCGGGAATGCAGCCGATTCCCCGCTAAAGCGTGTAGATTCATAACCTTAGCTAACGGCCGCATGCTCCCCGGCGCGCCATACACCCTTCCAATTAGTGACTATCTCGGAAACCCGTGGGCCCTCCGCTGCCCCTTTCCGTTGACTCTTTCCGCGAGCAGTGTCTAAATCTCCCATAGTGAGGCGTTTGCGGGCTTCGTTTCCCGGCATCATCCGGACCCGCAACTGCGGCCGCGCGGGGGAAATCCGGCGGTTCGGCGCGCACGGTCTTCCGGAGCGCCGCACGGGGTGATTCGCACTTTATTCTGCAATCTTGAGAATGATTCGCGCGCCGTGGGGGCGGCGCGAACATCCACAACTGACCGGCCTCCGCTCGGCGCGGACCGCCGCGGCGGACGGCCAGATCCCGCAGAGCGGGAGGAGGCATTTCCAACCATGTCCACTGTCGTCAAGACTCTGCCCCGGCCGATGCCGGCCGTCGCTCCTCCGCGCGAGGACTTGAACCCCTACCGCATCGCGCAGATGCAATTCGACATCGCCGCGGAATATCTGAAGCTCGATACCGGCCTGCGTCAGGTGTTGCGCACCCCTAAACGCATCCTCGAGGTTTCCGTGCCGGTGAAGATGGACAACGGCCAGGTGAAGGTCTTCACCGGCTACCGCGTGCAGCACAACATCGCCCGCGGCCCGGCCAAGGGCGGCGTGCGCTATCACCCCAGCGTCACCCTGGACGAAGTGAAGGCGCTGGCCTCCTGGATGACCTGGAAAACCGCCACCGTGAACATCCCCTTCGGCGGGGGCAAGGGCGGAGTCATCTGCGACCCCAAGCGCATGAGCAAGGGCGAGCTCGAACGTCTCACCCGGCGTTACATGAGCGAAATTCTGCCCATCATCGGCCCGGATTGCGACATCCCCGCTCCCGACGTCTATACCGACGCGCAGACCATGGCGTGGATGATGGACACCTACTCGATGACCACCGGCCACACCGTGCTCGGCGTGGTCACCGGCAAACCCATTGTGCTGGGCGGCTCCCAGGGCCGAAATGAGGCCACCGCGCGCGGCTGCATCTTCGCCCTCGAGGAAGCCTGCAAGATCAAAAAGATCAACCTGCGCGGCGCCAGCGTGGCCATTCAGGGATTCGGCAATGCCGGCTCCATCGCCGCCAAGCTGCTCCAGGAGAAGAAGGCGCGCATCATCGCCCTCAGCGACTCCCGCGGCGGCGTGCACAATCCTCGCGGCCTCGACCCGCAAAAAGCACTGCGCTTCAAGGAGCGCACCGGCTCCATCGTGGGCATGCCCGGCGGCTCGCGCATTTCCAATGAAGACCTGCTCACGCTGAAATGCGACGTGCTGATTCCCGCCGCGCTCGAAAACGTGATTACCCTGGAAAACGCCGAGCAGGTCCAGGCCAAAATCGTGGCCGAAGCCGCCAACGGACCCACCACGCCGCGCGCGGACGAAGTGCTGGCGCGCAAAAGTATCTTCCTGGTCCCGGACATTCTGGCCAACGCCGGCGGCGTCACCGTCAGCTACTTCGAGTGGGTGCAGAACCACTATTCCTATTCCTGGACCGAGCAGGAAGTGAACAACAAGCTCGCCGAGGTGATGCACCGCTCCTTCATGGACGTGCTCGAAATGTCCCGCAAGTACCACGTGCACATGCGCACTGCCGCCTCCATCCTGGCCGTCGGCCGCGTTGCCGACGCCACGCTCCTGCGCGGCCTGTTTCCCTGATTCGCACGAAGTGCGAAGTAATCCTGAACGGTGTTCGTGCAGAGCTGAATATTTCGTAACGCCGGCATCCTGCCGGCGATTTATTCCTGTCCGTAAGGCCACGGGACACCCGAGCCCTCTGCCCTAGCGCCCGCCAGTCCCGCGCCCTTCACTCTCAACCCTCTTCATCCCCCTTCGCCCCTTCGCGCCTCCAGCCCGCGACGGTCAACTGTGGACTGGTTCCGTACTATTGTCCGCCCGGCCCCCGCGCCGTATCATTCTCAAACCCAGCCAGTACCACGCAGGAGGCAAACGATGAGCTACGAGCCGGGGCAGCGCATTGGTGATTACGAGGTCCAGGAGGTGCTGGGCGCAGGAGGCATGGGCGAGGTCTACAAAGTCCGCAACGTGATCTCGGACCGGCTGGAGGCTATGAAGATCCTGCTCCCCGATCTCGCCGGGCAGCAGGAACTGGCCGGACGCTTCCTGCGCGAAATCAAAGTGCTGGCCAGCCTCGACCATCCCAACATCGCCCAGTTGCGCACCGCGCTGCGCGAGGGCAATCAGCTCATCATGATCATGGAACTGCTGGAGGGCACCACGCTGGCGCACCGGCTGCGCGGCGGGCCCTTTCCGGAAAATGAGGCGGTGGAGTGCATCTACCAGGTTCTCGCCGCTCTGGCGTATGCGCACTCCCGCGGCATCGTCCACCGAGACATCAAGCCCGCCAACATGATGCTCACCCGCGACGGGATCATCAAGCTGATGGACTTCGGCATCGCCCGCGCCGCCGGCGAAAACAAGCTCACCCAGACCGGCTCGACGCTGGGTTCCATCTACTACATGTCGCCGGAGCAGGTGCAGGGGCAGAATCTGGACGCGCGATCCGACCTCTATTCCCTGGGGGTATCGCTCTACGAGTTGGTCACCGGCCTGCATCCTTTTGAGGGCGACACCGGCTTCACCATCATGAAGGGGCACATTGACGGCACGTTTACGCCGCCGCAGCAGGTGAATCCGGCCATCTCCGATGCGCTCAACCAAATCGTGGTGATGGCCATGGCCAAAGACGCGGACAGCCGCTTCCAGTCCGCGGAGGCGTTCGCCAAGGCGCTCGAAAGCATCCGCAAGGCCGCCGGGGGGATGGGCGCGGCCGTGCCCGCGGCCGCCGCAGGTGTGGCCTCCGCGGCCGTCACCACGCCAACGCGCCCCGCGTTTTCCACCGGGGCCGCCCCCCGTCCGGCCACCGGAGTTACGCCTGCGGCTATGGCTTCTTCCGCTCAGGCCGCAGCCCCTGCTGCGTCGGGATTTCAGGCGAGCAGTGCCCCTGCGCCTGGCCCCACGAGCACCTCCGGCGCCATTCAGCCGCCGCAGGCACAGCCGCCCATGCCAAGCAGCAAGCGTGCCTTCTACATCGGCCTGGGATCCGCGCTGACCCTGGTGTTCCTGGTCCTCACGGCGATGAAATTGCCGATGTTCCGCGGCAATCCTCCGGAAACCAAACCCGCCCCGGTGGCTCCGGCGCCGGTGGCCCCTGCTCCGGTCTCCCCCGCGCCGGCTACTCCTCCCGCGGACACACCCCCCGCCAGCCCCGCGGCAACTCCGGCAGCCAAGCCAGCGGCAAAACAGGTGGACACTTCTGCCGCGGACAAGAAAGCCCAGGAAGAGGCTGCGGCCGCCGCGGCTGCCGCAAAAGCGGCGGCAGAGGAGGCCGCGCGCCTGCTCGAAGAGCAGGAAAAGCGTTACGTGGGCATGGCCGCGCGCGCCAGCACCATGAAGGACAGCTTTGACCGTCTGAGCCAGCAGCAAGCGGCCACGGGCTTTGCGCCGTCCTCCGCCATCAGCACGCCCTTTCACACCATGGAGCAGTACATGACCCGCGCGGAAGCCGCCCTGCAGGCCGGTGATGGCGTCGCCGCGAAAAAATACATGGACATGGCGGAGCCAAACATCGAGGCGCTGGAGAAAAAATTCGGCGGCAGGTAGGAGAGGCATTTATGCCTGTCCACCTCTGCCCGGGGCGGGACCATCCGGCCCCGCACCTCACGATGGAGCGAATCAGAAACACCGGACAGGCAGGAATGCCTCTCCTACCGAAGAGATTCCCCTTGCAATCCCGCGATGGGAACGCGTAGATTCCCTTTGCCGTCTCGCATCGAGTGCGAAGTGAAGACGGCACCGCGCGCATCTGCTTCGTTGCGCGCGGGGTGCCTTGCGCGGAGGGCACCAGAGTGACCAATCATTCCCACCCGGCTCCCCCCATTGTGCTCACCATTGCCGGGTTCGATCCCAGTTGCGGTGCGGGGACCGCAGCGGACCTGAAGACGTTCGCGGCCCACAACTGCTACGGCATCGCCGCGGTCACCGCTCTGACCATCCAGTCCACGCAGGGAGTGAAAGCCGTGCACGCCACTCCCGCGGCCGCCCTGCGCGCGCAGATTGAGGCGCTTCTCGAAGACTCGCCGCCGGCCGCGGTCAAGATCGGCATGCTCGCCAACCGCGCGAACGCGGCCGTGCTCGGTGACATCCTCGAGAAGTCCCCGCTGCCCAACGTGGTCCTGGATCCGGTGATTCATCCCTCCTCTGGCGGGCCGGAGCTGATGGACGCCGCCGGGGTGAAATACCTGCGCGAAGAACTGCTCAAGCGCGTGGCCCTGGTCACCCCCAACGTGCCGGAAGCGGAATTGCTGCTGGGCATGGAAATCCGCGACCTGCCGGCCATGGAGGCGGCGGCGCGAAAACTGGTGGAGCGCGGCGCCCGGGCCGCGCTGGTGAAGGGCGGCCACCTGGAAAAACCCGTGGACGTGCTGTTCGACGGGACCGAAGCTTCCAGGTTCGAAGGCGAAAAGGTGCGCAGTGACAATACCCACGGCTCCGGCTGTACGCTTTCTTCCGCCATCGCCGCCCAGCTGGCCCACGGAAAAAATCTGCCGGAGGCGGTGCTGCTGGCCAAGGTGTACGTCACCAAAGCCATGGTCCACGGCTACGCCACGGGAAAAGGGCCGGGGCCGCTGAATCACTTCTTCCGCTCGCAAACGGAAGCCGCGCCTCGCGGCGTGCATGCGGACGAGCTGCATCCCGTTCAGGTCCCGCCCACCGAAAGATAAGCAGCGAAAAACGGAACGCGAAGAACGAAAATCGGAACGGCGGCTTGCACGCCTCCGGCGGTTTTCAAGTTTCGATTGTCGAGCTTCGCATCTCCGAGGTTATTCCCGCCGCCACACCATGCGCCCGGCCACGATCGTGGCCATCGGGCCGCCGCGAAAACTGCGGCCGTCGAAGGGCGTGTTGCGGGATTTGCTGGCGGACTCCGCGGCGCGAAACGTGGTGGGCAGCTCCGTGGAGAAAAGGGTCAGGTCCGCGGGCTCACCCGCGGCCAGCACCCGCGTTTTGCCCAGCACGCGCGCCGGACCCGAGGTGAACAATTCCACCAGGCGCGCCAGCGGCGCGCGTCCGGAATGCAGCAATGCTTCGAGCGCCAGTCCCAGCGCGGTTTCGAATCCGGTCACCCCGAAGGGCGCGCGGTCGAACTCCACGTCCTTGGAGGCCTGGGTGTGCGGCGCGTGGTCTGTGGCGATCGCGTCCACCGCGCCATCCGCCAGCCCGGCCAGCAGCGCCTCGCGGTCTGCGCGCGCGGCCAGCGGCGGATTCATCTTGTAGCGCGCGTCGTAGACCACGTCTTCGTCCGTCAGCGTGAAGTGGTGCGGCGTCACCTCGCAAGTCACCGCCAGGCCGCGCCGTTTGGCCTCGCGCACCACATCCAGCGAATCTTTTGCGGAGAGGTGCGCCACGTGCAGCCGCGCGCCGGTGAGCGCGCAAATTTGCACGTCGCGCGCCACGCAAATGGCCTCCGTGGCCGCGGGCATTCCCCGCAGCCCCAGGCGGACCGAGGTGGGCCCTTCGCGCATCACCGCGCCCGCAAAGAGCGAGGCATCCTCGCTGTGCTCGATCACCGGAAGATCCAGCGAGCGCGCGTATTCCATCACCTGGCGCAGCAGTTTGGCGGTGGCAATGGGTTTGCCGTCGTCGGTCACCGCCACGATCCCCGCATCCTTCATCGCGGCGATTTCCGCCAGCGCTTCGCCCTTGCTGCCCTTGGAGGCCGCGCCGATGGGCCACACGCGCACGCTCGCCCCGGCGGCCGCGCGGTCCAGGATGAAGCGCGTGACCGAAGCGTTGTCGTTCACCGGCTGGGTGTTGGGCATGCAGCACACCGCGGTAAACCCGCCACGCGCCGCGGCCCGCGTGCCGCTCTCTATGGTTTCCGCCGGCTCGTTGCCGGGCTCGCGCAAATGGCAGTGCAGATCGATAAAGCCTGGGGCTACCACCAGTCCGCTGGCATCGAAGCGCTCGGCCCCGGGAGCATCCAGCTTCGGGCCGACCCGCGCGATGCGCTCGCCTTCAATCAACACGTCGGCGGGGCCGTCGAAGCCCCGGGCGGGGTCCACCACCCGGCCGTTGTGAATCAGCAGCATGCCGTCTCCCATTTCCCTATCCCGCCGCGGGCCCCGTGGCGCGCGCCGCATCGGCGCCGCCGGGCGCTCCGCTGGTCAGCAGATACAGAATGGCCATGCGCACGGCCACTCCGTTGGTCACTTGCTCCAGCACGCAGGACTGCGGCGAATCGGCCACCACCGGATCAATCTCCAGCCCGCGAATCATCGGGCCCGGATGCATCAGCGCGGCGTGCGGCCGCGCCATCGCCAGGCGCTCGGGGGTGAGTTGATACTGGCGAATGTATTCCTCCGCGGGCAGCGCAGGCTCGAGCAGGCGCTCCGTCTGCACGCGCAACACCATCACCACATGCGCCCCCGGAAGCGCCCTCTCCAGCGCGGGCTCGAGCCGCACGTTGGGGGCAAGCTGGGTCATTTCCGCCGGCAGCCACATGGCCGGCCCGCACAGGGTGATGCGGCACCCGAACTTCGCCAGCAGGTGAATGTTCGAGCGCGCCACGCGGCTATGGCGGATGTCGCCCACGATGGTCACGTTCAGGTCTTCCAGGCGGCCCAGCCGGTCGCGGATGGTCAGCGCGTCCAGCAATCCTTGCGAGGGATGCTCATGCAGCCCGTCTCCGGCGTTAATCACCGGGATGCCCAGCCGCTCCGCCAGAAAGTGCGGCGCCCCGGAAGCGGCATGCCGCACCACGATCACGTCCGGCTTCATGGCCTCGAGCGTGCGCGCGGTGTCCACCAGGGATTCGCCTTTGGAGAGGCTGGAGGACTCCGCCTGCAGGTTCATGGTGTCCGCGCCCAGGCGCGCCGCGGCCGCGCCAAAGCTGATGCGCGTGCGCGTGGAGGTTTCAAAGAAAGCCAGCACCACGCTCTTGCCGCGCAGCGTGGCCAGTTTTTTCAGCGGGTGGCGCTGGATTTCCTGAAACGCGCGGGACTGATCGAGAAGGAACAGGATTTCGTCCCGCGAAAGGGTCTCGGTGCCCAGCAGATGGCGGAAGGTGAAGCTCACGATTCCCCCGTCCGCGCGGCCGGAGGAGCGGCCGCGGAGACCAGCACCACGCGGTCTTCCCCGTCCAATTCCGCAAGGCGGACATCAATCAGCTCATCGGCGCGCGTCTCGATGCGCCGCCCCACGTAGTTGGCTTCGATGGGCAATTCGCGGTGCCCGCGGTCCACCAGGGCGCACAACTGGATGCGGCGCGGACGGCCCAGATCGAAGAGGCCGTTCATGGCGGCGCGCGCCGTCCGGCCGGTGAAGAGAACGTCATCCACCAGGATCAGGTCGCGATCATCCACGGAAAAGGGGATCTCCGAGGACTGCACCACGGGGTGTCCGGCCGCCAGCGAGAGGTCGTCGCGGTAAAGCGTGATGTCCAGCACGCCGATGGGCACTTCCGCGCCGGTCAGCGCGCGCATGGTGCGCGCCAGCCGTTGCGCCAGGGGCACGCCCCGGCGCCGGATGCCGATCAGCGCCACTCCATGCTGCACCCCGGTTTTTTCAATGATTTCGTGCGCCAGGCGCTCGATGGTGCGCCCGGTCTCCGCCGCATTCAGCAACTGCGCTTTTTCGCGGGCCGGCATTCTCCTGGCACGAGGACCGAAGGGCTCGCTTCATACTAGGGGCGCCTCGGGAGAGTGTCAAGGCAGCCTGCGTTCCTGCAGCGACGAAGTTGATGAAGCCCGCCTCTTCAGAGGCGGAGTTCGTTCCGAGCTTTGTTCCGGATGCTCGTTTCGGGTTCATGTGCTCGTTCCGGCTTCGTTCCGGGTTCTGGTGCCTCCTCCAAATTCAGCCGCATGGAGAAGCACAGCACATGTCCCGGATCCAAAAACCCGGGCCACCAGCCTGCATTGGTTCTGTACCTCTGTGCCGTGCGCAGGGAAAACCCACTCTGGTAAACTGCCGGGCGCGGAGGACTGTATGGGCAAGGAGTGGAGACAGAGCTATCGAACGAATCGCCTGACCGGTCTGAAGCTGCGAAGAGACTCGCGGCGGGGAATTTTCTCCATCCTGCTGATGTTGAGCTTCCTGTTGCTTCCGACGGGCCTTGCCGCGCAGAGAACTCCCGCCAAGCCTCGCAAAGCCGCGAGCCCGCCCGGACCCCGCCTGGTCGTGGTGATGGTGATAGACCAGTTCCGCGCGGACTTTCTGGACCTCTTCCGCGGCGAATTCGGAGAGGGAGGATTCCGCCGGCTGGAGCGCGAAGGAGCGTCGTTCCGCGAGTGTTTCTATCCCTACGCCATCACCGAGACCGGCCCGGGCCATGCCACCATCGCCACCGGAACCACTCCGGACCGCCACGGCATCGGAAGCAATGAGTGGTTTGACCGCGCCGAGGGCAAGCAGGTGTACGCCGTGGGTGACGATGCTTCTCCGGTCATCGGCGCGGCCCCGGGACAGCACGGCGTTTCTCCCCGCAACCTGCTCGGCTCTACCCTCTCGGACGAAATGCGCCTGGCATCGGGAGGGAAGTCCCGGGTGTTTGGCGTGGCGCTGAAGGACCGCGCGGCCATCCTCTCCGTGGGACACGGCGCAAACGGCGCTTACTGGTACGACGCCAAAAGCGGCAACTGGGTGACCAGCGTGTACTACCGCAACGCCCTGCCGGACTATATCGTGGACTTCAATCGCAAGCACCCGGCCCCTCCCCCGCTCTCGGAATTTCCCAGCACCGCGGCCTCCAGCCAAGCCACCGTGGACCTGGCCGAGACGATTGTGGAGAAAGAAAAGCTGGGAGCGGGCACCGCCACGGATTTCCTGTTCGTCGGGCTTTCTGCAAACGATTATGCCGGTCACCGCTGGGGTCCGTACAGCAAGCAGGTGGAACAGCTCACCGTGGAAACGGATGGAATCCTGGCGCGCTGGCTGCAGTTTCTGGACGCGCGCATCGGCAAAGGCAACTACTGGCTGGCGCTCTCCGCGGACCACGGAGTAGCCCCCACGCTCGCCGAAGCCCGCGATCCAAACGTGGCCCGCCTGGAGGCCGAGAGCATTGACCGCAAGGCGGCCAAGACGGCGATTGAAAAAGCCTTGTCCGATAAGTGGGGCGCCGCGCACTGGCTGCTTCCCGGCGAGGAGATTTCCTTCGATCCCAAGACCCTGGCGGACAAAAACGTGCGCATGGAAGATGCCGTGCGCATCGCCGGAGAGGCCGCGGGCCGCGTCCCGGGCGTGTGGGGGTATTACAGCCGCTTCCGGAGCCCGGTGGCCGATTCCCTGGCCGAAGCCTACCGCCGCGGCGACGTGCCGGGGCGCCGCCCGGACCTGTATCTGGTGCCTCAGCCCTTCGCCCTGCCGGACGCCACCGGCGGCGGCACCACACACGGCACCCCCTTCACCTATGACACCCAGGTGCCACTGATTCTTGTCGGCGGCCCCTTTCAACCCGGCGAGTATTACGCCCGCTGTTCACCCGCGGATTTGGCAGTTACCCTGGCGGCCATGCTTCGCGTGCACGTCCCGGCTCTGGCCAACGGGCGCGTGCTCACTGAAGCGCTGCGGAGCTCCGCAGGCGGGTCTTCCTCCGGACGCCTCCCCGCCCCCCAATAACCGTCGCCGCGGCGCAGCGTACACGCACGCTCCTTGCGCCGTGGGACAGCCATTCCTGGCTGTCTCTCCATCCCACTCCCCCCAAGCACTCATCTTCCCTGCGCCCCTGCGCATCATTCGGGTGTAGACTACCCGCAGCAATGCCGCCAGCCCTGAGTGTAGAAATCGCGGGCCTGCGCCTGAGCAATCCTGTAATTGCCTCCAGTGGAACCTTCGGCTACGGAATCGAATTTAGCCCCTTGGTGGATCTGAACCGCCTGGGTGGGCTGGTTGTAAAGGGGCTTTCCCTCGAGCCGATGGACGGTGCCCCTGCCCCTCGGGTCTGCGAAACCGCTTCGGGGATGCTCAACGCCATCGGCCTCCAAAACATCGGGGTGCGGGCATTCTTGGCTGAAAAAATGCCGCTTCTGCGGTCGTTTCGCACCGCAGTGGTGGCCAACATCTTTGGGAGCACGGTCGAAGAATACGCTCAAGTGATTCAGATTCTGGAGGATGCAGAAGGTTTAGCGGCCTATGAATTGAACATTTCCAGTCCCAACGCCAAGCAGGGGGGCCTGCATTTCGGCCGCGACCCAATTACAGCCGCAGAGGTGGTGGCTGTCGCCCGCCGGGCCGCCGTAAAGCGCCGACTCTGGGTAAAACTCTCCCCGCTGACCGCAGACATCGCCCTGATGGCCCGAGCAGTCACCGAAGCTGGTGCCGATGTCCTGACCATCGCCAATACCTACCCGGCGATGAGCCTGGATCCAGCCTCCAGGCAGTCCAGATTGGGCCGGCCAACCGGCGGTCTCTCTGGGCCGGCCATCAAACCCATCACCTTGCGTCTGGTCTACGAGGCATCTAAAGCAGTGAAAACGCCAATTTTAGGACTCGGGGGCATCGAAACGGCCGACGATATCCTGGAATACCTGCTCGCAGGGGCTACTGCGGTCCAGGTCGGAACAGCTCATTTTGTCGATCCGAGGGCCTCCGAGCGCCTAGTGGCTTCCCTGGAAAGCAGGTGTTCTGAACTAAGTATAAGCAATATCAACGACATACGTTCGTCTTTTCACGCTTGACAGGGTTGATTTTGATGCCCCATTCGCCTTATAATATGGGGGATTTATGAGATACCAAACCAACGGGCCTCGTGCCCGTATTTTTTTTATATGGGCTGGCCTCCGCTGGCTGCTCCTGATGTTTCTGATCACCCCGGTGGTACAGGCACCAGCCCTGGCCAAACTGACACTGCCCCCCAAGCCTATCCTCACCTGGACGGGCAAGGCCAGCTGGTATGGTGCCCCGTTCCAGGGTCATAAGACCTCTTGCGGGGAGATTTACGACATGAATGCCATGACTGCGGCCCATGCCTACCTGCCGTCCGGCAGCATCATCCGGGTAACCGCCCTGCGCACCGGGGTCAGCCGGGTGGTACGCGTCAATGACCGCGGACCCTATTTCCCCGGTCGTGAACTCGATCTGTCGTTCCGCGCCGCCTCCCAACTGGGTATAATCGAGAGCGGAGTGGCAAGAGTACGCATCGAGCTGCTCGAGGTACCCCGCAAAAATTGGACTCCGAGGCAAAACGGCGAATAATCGTCGCCCTGGATTTTCCCCGCCTGAATGAAGCCCTTCGCATGGCCCGCAAGCTGGCCAGGTGCGTCGGTATGTTCAAGGTGGGCAAACAGCTCTTCACCGCCGCCGGGCCGGAAGCCCTGCGCAAACTCTCCGCGCTGGGTCCCCGCATCTTCCTGGACCTGAAATACCACGACATCCCGAACACCGTGGCCGGCGCGGTGCGCGCGGCCGTGCAATTGCCCGGCGTTGCCTTGCTGAACGTGCACGCCCTGGGTGGGCGCGCGATGATGGAAGCGGCGGTCAAGGCCATGCCGCGTGGACCGGGGCGACCCAAACTGCTGGCCGTCACCATCCTCACCAGCCTGGACCAGCACGCCCTGCGCGAAGTGGGCATCCAGGGCACCCCGCACGACCGCGCCGTGCGCCTGGCACAACTGGCGCGCGAGTGCGGAATTGACGGCGTGGTCGCTTCGCCCCTGGAAGTGCGCAGCATCCGCAAGGCCTGCGGCCCCGATTTCCTCATCGTTCCCCAGGGGATTCGTCCAGCGGGAGGCAGGCTGCACGATCAAAAGCGCACGGCCACCCCCGCCGAAACCATCCGCAACGGCGCCGATTACCTTGGTGTGGGCCGCGCCATCACCCAGGCCGCTGACCCCAGGGCCGCGGCCACGGAAATTGTGGCCGAAATCGCCCAAGCCCTCCGCGGCAAAAATTGACCGCGCACCGCGGCGCAAAGTAGCATCTCGTCGTGCGCCTCTCCTCCACCCAGCCTGCGGCTGCTTCCGCCGAAGAACAGGTGCACCGCCACGTGATTGTGGGCACCGCCGGGCACATTGATCACGGCAAATCCACCCTGGTCGAAGCGCTCACCGGCACGCACCCCGACCGCCTGGAAGAAGAGAAGCGCCGCGGCATCACCATCGATCTGGGATTCGCCTTTCTCGACTACGCCGGCGTGCGCTTTGGCTTCGTGGATGTTCCCGGGCACGAGCGCTTTGTGCGCAACATGCTGGCAGGAGCCGGTGGCGTGGACCTGGTGCTTCTGGTGGTGGCTGCCGACGAATCGGTAATGCCGCAGACGCGCGAGCACTTTGAAATCTGCCGGCTGCTGGGCATCCCGCGCGGCGTGATTGCCCTCACCAAGAGCGACCTGGCCGACCCGGATACACTCAGCCTGGCGCGCCTGGAAGTAGAAGATCTGGTGCGCGGGAGCTTCCTCGAAGGCGCCTCCATCGTTCCGGTCAGCGCCGGTGCGCACCGGCGAGGCCTCGATGAGTTGAAGCGCGAGCTGGTGCGTGCGGCGGAACTCTGCCCCCCGCGGGACGTCTCCGGCGCCTTCCGCCTGCCCATTGACCGTTCCTTCTCCATCAAGGGTTTCGGTACCGTGGTCACCGGAACTCTGGTCAGCGGCTCGCTGCGCCCGGAGGACGAAGCAGAACTGCTGCCCGGTGGCACCCGGGTGCGCGTGCGCGGGCTGCAATCCGGCGGTAGAAAGCTGGAACGCGCCGTCGCCGGCCAGCGCACCGCGGTCAATCTGGCGGGCATCGAGCACAGCGCAATCGCTCGGGGGATGACCCTCGCGCCTCCCGGCCGTTTTTCCGGAACCACGCGGTTCCAGGCGCGCATCGAGCTGCTCCGTTCCGCAAGGCCCATGCGCCGGCGATTCCGCGCCCATCTGCACCAGGGCAGCGCGGAAGCGGTAGCCGTGGTTCGCGTCCTGGAGCCCGCGGGCGGCCCGGAGGATCCGGGCATCCTTCCCGGCGAAGCGCGGTTTGCGGAACTGCGCACCGCGGAGCCCCTGGTGCTCCTGCCCGGGGACCGCTTCGTGCTCCGGCAATTCTCTCCGGTCTCCACGCTCGGCGGTGGCGTAGTGCTGGATATTGTTCCCTCGCGGCGCGCGCGCGGCCATGGGCTGCGCCGGCGCCTGGAGATTCTCGTGCGCGGTGAACCGCCCGCCGTGCTGGAGGCATTGCTGGCGGAGTCGCCCCGCGGGCTCAGCTACGAGCAAGTGGCCCGGCGCACCGGATGGAGCCGCGCGGAAACACACGCGGCCGCGGAAACGCTGGTCCGCGCCGGCCAGGCCCGCCTGCTCGGCACCGGCGGCGCGGACCCGGGGCTGCTGGCGCCGGCGGAAGCCTACAGCGCGCTGCTGGAGAAAATCCGCGCGGAAGTGGAAACCTTCCATCGCGCCAATCCGCTGGCCGAAGGCATCTCCAAAGAGGAGTTGCGGATCCGCGTGGCCCGTGCCGCTGGCCCGCCCATGTTTCGCGCCGCGCTCACGGAGCTGGCTTCCGGAGGCACGCTCTCACTGGCCGGCGACATCGTGAAACTCGCCGGGCGCGAAATCTCCCTGGCGCCGGAAGAGGCCCGTGCCAAGGAATTGATCGAGCAGGCATTCGCGCAGGCCGGCCTGGCCGTGCCGGCGATGAAAGAGGTGCTGGAGAAGCTCCCGGTGGAACCGGCGCGGGCCCAGAAGATTCTGCAAATCCTGATGCGCGAGCAGGTGCTGGTGCGCGTGGCCGCGGACCTGGTGTTCCACCGCGCCGCGTTGGAGCGCGTGCGCAGCCTGCTGGCCGGCTACAAAAAACAGCACGGAGAGCGCATGAGCGTCCCGGCATTCAAGGAGCTCACCGGCATCACCCGCAAATACGCCATTCCCTTGCTCGAATACCTGGACCGCGAGCGGGTAACGCGGCGGCAAGCCGATGAGCGCCTGATTTTGTGACCAGGGGCATGGTGCTGTCCGCGGGCGTGCTATACTGAAGGGCAGTGAGAGGCTAAGCCCAACCCAGGGGGGCGGCTGGCCCGCGAAGGAAAACGTATGGAACTGTTTGCTCCCTCCCATCTCTTTATCATTCTGCTGATCGTGGTGATCCTGTTCGGCGGGAAGAAGATCCCTGAGGTCATGCGGGGATTCGGCGAGGGCATCCGCAGCTTCAAAGAGGGCATGTCCGGCACGACCACTCAGACCCCGCCGCAACAGCAGACTCCGCAGCCACCGCCGCCGCCCACGCCGCCGCAAGCTCCGCACTGAGCGGAAAATTCGCAGATTTGGAGCCGTTGAAGGATTCCATGGTCGCGGGGTGTCCAGCGGCAGTGCGTCCCCACATCTCCCCGCCCCGCCGCGCGCGGATCACAGGTCCGGCGCGCCGTTACGTGCCATGCGCGAGAGCTTGAACTCGACGCGAAGCGGGACCGGCACGATTGGACAATCGAACCGGACTTCTTTCTCCCGCTGCGGTATGGATGGGTGTCCATCCACCTGTTTGGGAAAGAAGATGTAATAGGCGGCGAGCGCTAGTTCTTTGCGGTCGTCGTATTCCGGCAGCGGGGCGGGCGCCACACGCACGGCCGGGATCTTTTGCCCGCTGGACCTCAGCGTCAAGAAGGAGCGTCCGGCGATCTCCTGCGTGAGGATTCCGTTCTGTGGCACGCGGCTGACCTCCCCCACGGCCACGCGCAGGTCCGCATACACCACGTATGCGTCCGCCGGCGCGAGTTGGGAGATCTCCTGCGGGTCCATGCGCTTGCCGGAGGGAGGCACCAGGCCGGCCAGAGCCTCGCGAATCGTTCGCGCCGAGGCCCACCGCACCACCGCCACCCCCGTCACCGCTTCGTTCGCCTCCGCTGCGTCGGAATCGCCCGGCCTGCCGGAGTGATCCCTGCGGCTTTTGGTCAATGCAGACGTGGACCCTTCTGTCGAAGCGACGGCTACCGTCGTCTCGGTTGTAGTTGTGCCTTCGGCAACCGGTTCGTGGAACGGTTCGTCGCGCAGACATGGTCCGGTCCGGTCGGTACAGGCTTGACTTGCCGCGTCCGGCTTCACCAGCAACAAAGGCACACGATGGGCCCACGGCGAGTTTTCGAGAATCTGCCGGATTTCCTTATCGTTCCAATCCCGGGAGGGCCCTGCGGGCAACGTCTGGTCCGCGGGAGCGGTGGAGGCGCAGAGTAGCCCAACGAGGAAAAAACACGTAACTGGCAAGCGGTTCATGCCTGTCTCGTTGCCGCGGCCATCCTGTCTCCACGCCCTGCGAGAAGGCAGCACGCGGTGCCCGTTGCGCCGATTCTACCGCCGAACGCACCGGAAAGGTAAGGCTCAGCATGAACCGGGAGCGGGCGCGGCGGAAACCAGCGCCCAACGCCGGCGCCCCATGGGGTGCGAAGGCCCGCGCTAGCTCCTGGCGAGAGCAGCGCGGCCAGGAAAGCGAGCAGCAGCTCCCAACTCCTCCTCGATGCGCACATTCGCCGACGACCCGTGCCGTCTTGAGCCGGCGGGCGCTCGCAGGCTCCAATTCCGCAAAGCTCCCTCGCACGTTCCGTAAATAGGGGATCGGAGCTGCAGGTCATCTTATGCGGGTGTTGAGTATTATAAGATTGTAGTTTAGACTTCTCACATGCGCTATGTCCCCCGGAAGCTCGCGGAGGTGCTGAAGAGCGCGGTGCGTCATTTCCCCGCGGTGGTGGTGACCGGGCCGCGCCGCGCCGGGAAGACGACATTGCTGCGGGAGCTGTTCCCGCATGCCCAGTACGTCTTGCTCGAGGATCCTGACATTCGGGCCCGGGTGCAAAGCGATGCGCGCGCGTTTCTTGAAGAACTTCATCCTCCCGTCATCCTGGACGAAATCCAGAACGCCCCCGAGCTGTTGAACTATGTTCGCACCCTCATTGATGAGCGCCGGCGCGGGATGGGACGCTGGCTGTTCACCGGCTCGCAGGAAGCTCCCTTGATGCGCGGAATTACCGAATCCATGGCCGGGCGCGCGGCCATTCTTCAACTCTTGCCGCTCAGTCTCTCCGAGACCCGCAAGGTCACTCTGCTGCATGGCGGGTTTCCGGAGGTGCTGGCTCGTCCTGACGCTCGTGAGTTGTGGTTCTCCTCCTATCTTCAGACCTACCTGGAGCGAGACGTCCGTGCGATCACAAATGTTCGCGACCTGGTCACTTTCCGCCGGTTTCTCGCTCTGCTGGCCAGCCGTCACGGGCAAGTTCTCAACAAGACGGATCTGGCCGCTCCACTCGGCGTCAGTGTCCCCACCATTGCCGGGTGGCTGGAGATACTCGAGGCCACGGGCGAGATCATGGTCATTCCGCCCTACTATGAGAATTTGGGGAAACGGCTGATCAAGTCCCCCAAAGTCTATTGGGGCGATTCGGGACTGGCCTGCTATCTCCTGGGAATCCGAACGGCGGGCGAGCTGGAACGATCTCCGTTTCTCGGTCCGCTCTTTGAAGGTTTCCTGGCCGCGGAGATGCTGAAGAGCCAGACGAACCAGGGGGTTCGGAAGGAACTGTATTACTTCCGCGACCAACAGGGCCTGGAGGTAGATTTTCTCGTCCCACGGCCGGGTGCTGGCCTTTGGTTGGTGGAAGCAAAGGCGTCCAAGACCCCGCATCCCGCGATGGCGAATCCAATGCTGGGATTGCAACGTGCACTGGGGAGGAAATCAAGGCGGATGATCGTCGTCCACCAAAAATCGCGCTCTGCGATTTCGACGCCGGCCCTGGCACCCGGTGTGGAAGCGCTCGATGTGGAGAAATTCCTTCGGCAGCTTCCGCCCCACGGAAGACGCGACTAATCGCATGCATGGCTCGATCGGAAAGATGGAATCGAAGCGCTCCATTTGGACGCGGGGCCTCGTCACGCCGGTGGGGTGCGGGCCAGTGTTCCCGGGCATTGCGTGAGTGCCTCCAGTGGCATCGCTCACGCGGGCCAGAATGTGAGCCGTAGAGTCAGTTTCTCTGCGCCCAGCGTGATGGCCGCTTTCACCCACGCGGACCCAAGGGGCAGCCGGTTCAGCGGCCCGGCCGAGCTGCGTGGTGGGCATGATTTGTTCCCCGGATTCCGCGCACCGGATCTTACGACTCTCGCCAAAATCGGCGCTAAGAATTGGCCAGGGCAGCGCGTCCAGGGAAACGAGCAGCAGTTCCCAACTCCTCCTCGATGCGCAGCAACTGGTTGTATTTGGCGATGCGGTCCGTGCGCGAAGCCGATCCGGTCTTGATCTGCCCGGCGCTGGTGGCCACCGCCAGGTCGGCAATAAACGTATCTTCAGTCTCCCCGGAACGGTGGGAAATCACCGAGGCATAGCCGGCCTTCCGCGCCATCTCGATACACTCGATGGTTTCCGTCACCGTGCCGATTTGATTCAGCTTGATCAGGATTGCATTGCCGATTTTCTGCTCGATGCCGCGGGAAAAAATCTTCGTATTGGTGACGAAGATGTCGTCGCCCACAAGCTGGAGCTTTCCGCCCAGCTCACCAGTCAAATGTTTCCAGCCTTTCCAGTCCAGCTCGCCCATTCCGTCTTCCAGCGAAACGATGGGATACTGCCGCGCCCAGTTCTTCCAGTAAGCCACCATTTCTTCCGGCGAGTGCGCGGATTTGTCTGACTTCTTGAAGACGTACTTGCCCGAGGCCTGATCGTAAAACTCGCTGGCCGCGGGATCGAGCGCGATGGCCACCTGCTCCCCCGGTTTGTAGCCCGCGGCCTGGATGGCTTCCAGCACGGACTGGATGGCCTCGTCATTGGAGCGCAGGTTGGGAGCGAACCCGCCCTCATCGCCCACGCTGGTGGATTGCCCGCGCTTCTTCAGCACCCCTTTCAGCGTGTGAAACACCTCCACCCCGGCGCGCAAGGCCTCTGAAAAACTCGGCGCGCCCACCGGCATCACCATAAATTCCTGAAAATCCACGGAATTATCCGCGTGCGCGCCCCCGTTCAGGATGTTCATCATGGGCACCGGCAGGGTGTGGGCGCCGGGCACTGTGGAATAACGCGCCAGATACCGATAGAGCGGCAGTTCGTGCTGGGCGGCGGCCGCGCGCGCCGCCGCCATGCTCACCGCGAGAATCGCGTTGGCGCCCAACCGGCCTTTGTTCGCCGTGCCATCGAGCTGGATCATCCTGCGGTCCAGCGCGATCTGGTCGGAGGCGTCCATGCCGGCCAGCGCCGGGCCAATCTCCGCCCCCACGTGATGCACCGCCTTGAGCACTCCCTTCCCCAGGTACCGGGACTTGTCGCCGTCGCGCAGTTCGATGGCTTCGTGCTCTCCTGTGGAGGCGCCGGAGGGGACCGCGGCGCGGCCCATCTCCCCGCCGCTCAGCGCCACCTCGGCTTCCACCGTCGGGTTGCCGCGTGAATCCAGAATCTGGCGGGCGCGGATGTGCGTGATGCGCATGGGCATGGACTCTCCTTGCCGGGCTGAGAAACCTACTCGGGCTCTTCCAGCATGGACTCCTGGCGCACTACCACCACGATTCCGCCCGGCGAGACGTAGAATCGGCGCCGGTCCTCTTCCGCGTCAAAGCCGATCACCGAGTGTTCGGGAAGTTGCACGTGGCGGTCGATGATGGCGTTGCGCACACGGCAGTAACGGCCGATATTCACGTGATTGTAGATGATGGTGTTTTCGACGTCCGAAAAGCTGTTCACGCGCACGTCGTACCCCAGCAGCGAACGCCGCACCCGCCCGCCGGAGACGATCGAGCCCCCGGCGACGATCGAATCGAGCGCCACGCCCATGCGGTTCTCATCGGCAAACACAAACTTGGCGGGAGGATATTGCTGCTGCCAGGTCCACAGCGGCCATTCCTGGTCGTAGAGGTTGAACACAGGTGAAACGCTCACCAGGTCCATGTTCGCCTCGTAATACGCCTCCAGGGTGCCCACGTCGCGCCAGTAGAGCGCCTCCTTCTTGTTTTCATCGATGAAGTTGTAGGCGAATACGCGGTAGCGCTCGATGATCCGCGGCAGAATGTCTTTGCCGAAATCGTGCGTGGAATCGCTGCGCTCGGCGTCCTCCAGCAGAATCGGAATCAGCAGCCGGCTGTTGAAAATGTAAATGCCCATGGAGGCATTCGACCGGCCGGAGTTGCGCGCCGAGCGCTTGGGCTCTGCGGGCTTTTCCTCGAAGCCGGTCACCCGGCCGGAAGCGTCGGTTTCGACCACGCCGAAGCGGCCCGAAGCCTCCTGCGGATCCACTTCCAGCGTGGCCACGGTCACGTCCGCCCCGGCGTCCAGATGCTGCTGGAGCATCTTCTTGTAATCCATTTTGTAAATATGGTCGCCGGAAAGGATGATCACGAAACTGGAGCGCTCGCTGCCGATCGAGTAGATATTCTGGTACACCGCGTCCGCCGTGCCCTGGTACCAGTCCCGCGACACCCGCATCTGCGGGGGAAGAATATCGATGAATTCCTGGTGGCCGGCCAGGCCAGACCAGCCCCGCCGCACGTGCCGGTTCAGGCTCAGCGCCTTGTATTGCGTGAGCACAAACACGCGGCGCAGATCGCTGTTCAGGCAATTGGAAAGCGTCACGTCTATGATGCGATACACCGCGCCGAAGGGCACGGCAGGCTTGGCGCGGTCCCGGGTGAGCGGCCACAGGCGCTCGCCCTGCCCCCCCGCCAGAAGCACGCCGATGGCTTCACGCATCCGGTCCATAGGGTCTGTGGTTTACCCGGGGGCCGCACCGCAGGATGATTCCCGCAGGTCAGCCTGGCCTTCGAGCGGCAGGCCGCGCCGCCGGGCCATTCATTCTAGTGCCGTTCCCGCCGTTCCGTGCCAAGTTTTGTGGGCCGGCAGGGGACCCGAAAACATCCGACGGTCCCGGACACCGGCCGCAGGTCCACCGGGGAATTCCCCCCGGTTTCGATTACAATAGAAGGCCGGGACACAGGGCCGGCCAATCCGCTCCGCGGGCCGGCCGGATCTTCGCCTCAGGGTTCTCCGCGAGACGCACTCGGGGAAATTGCCTGGATGCATGATAGCCTCCGGGGTAATTCATACGGCGATGATTGTGTCTCTAGAGAAATTTCTTGACATCGCTGGCGGAGCGGGATAGAAGCGGGCAACCAACACCGTATAAGGCTTCGCGAGAGCCTATACTCCTCGCTGCTTCTTCCCAATTTTGCGGTGGATGGGGGGTGTTTTCATTGGCAGAGGTCGTCATCCAGGAAGGTGAGTCGCTCGAGGGCGCCCTGCGCCGCTTCAAGCGCAGAGTGCAGCAGGCCGACATCATCAAGGAAATCAAGAAGCATAGCTATTACATGAAACCCGGAGAGAGACGCCGGGCGAAGGCCGCCCTTTCGCGCAAGCGCATGCGCAAGAAGATGCGCCGGGAGCAGGAATAATCCCTGGAAAGGGAACCAACAGGGGAGACCGATGAGGGCATGCAGCGGAGCCGCGGAGCGCGTGGATGCGCTTCGCGGCTTTCCGCTTTCCGCCTCGCCGGGCTGCCGAGGGGCCTACCCGCCGGGCCGTTCGGAGCCGCCATGGAGTATCAAGATAAGGTATTGAAGTGCGCTGATTGCGGCGCGGAGTTTGTTTTCACCTCGGGGGAGCAGGCCTTTTTCGCCGACAAGGGATTCCGCCACGAGCCGAAGCGCTGCAAGTCCTGCAAATCGGCGCGCGGCTCGGGGAATTCTTCCGGAGGAAATGCGCCGCGGTCGGAAACCCGCGCCATTTGTTCCCAGTGTGGCAAGGAAACCACCGTCCCCTTCAAACCCACCCAAGGACGGCCCGTCTTTTGCCGCGAGTGCTACCAGGCCCGCCGCGCCATGGGCAATTCCCCCTGAGCCTGGCGCCGCTCCTCCCCGGCACCGCCCGGCCGCGGCCCCTTGCTACCAGATCTTGCAGGTCTTCTCGCGGACCATCGGGTCGCCGCGTTTGCAGCCAAACGCTTTGGCGAATGCCTCCAGGTTGGAGGGCGGACCATTCCCGCGGAAGCGCGCCAGGGGATGGGGATCCGTATTGGTTTGCGTGCGCGCCGCTTCCGGCCTCTGGTTCGCGCCCCACACTTGCGCCCAGCCCAGGAAGAAACGCTGCTCGGGCGAAAATCCGTCAATGTCCTTCGGCCGGTGCCCCGCGATGGACTTCTCGTAGGCGGCATAGGCGATGGCCATTCCCCCCAGGTCTCCGATGCTCTCCCCCAGCACCAGCTTGCCGTTCTGGTGCAGGCCGGGCTCCACTTCATAGCCGTTGAACTGCTCCACCACGCAATCCCCGCGCTCGATGAAGTTTTTGCGGTCTTCCGGCGTCCACCACTCATGCAAATTACCCTGGCCATCGAACTTTGAGCCCTGGTCGTCGAACCCATGGCTGATTTCATGGCCGATCACCGCGCCGATGCCCCCGTAATTCACGGCATCATCCGCGTTCGGGTTATAGAAGGGCGGCTGCAGGATCCCGGCGGGAAACACGATCTCATTCATGGTCGAGCTGTAGTAGGCGTTCACCGTGGGCGGAGTCATCCCCCACTCCATGCGGTTCACCGGCTGGCCGATCTTCCCCAGTTGCCGGGCCTCTTCAAACTCCACGCTGCGGCGCAGGTTGGCCCCATAAGAGGCGCGGTCGATGCTCAGTTTCGAATAATCGCGCCATTTCTCCGGGTAGCCGATTTTCACCTGGAAAGCCTCGAGCTTGGCCAGCGCCTGCTTCTTCGTCTCCGGGCTCATCCAGGAAAGCGTGGGAATGTCCTCCCGCAGCGCTGCGATCAGATTGTTCACCATCTCCTGCGCGCGGGCCTTCGCCGACGGCGGAAAGTATTTCTCCACGTACACCTGCCCCAGGGCCTCCCCCAGGTTGCGGTCCGTCGCTTGCGTGCAGCGCTTCCAGCGCGGCAGTAGTTCCTTGACCCCGTTCACTTTCTTCTCGTAAAAATTGAAATTCTCTTCCACGAACCGCTCCGGAAGTCCCGGGGCGCTGGCGTGCAACAGGTGCCAGCGCAGGTACACCTTCCAGTCCGGCAGCGAAATGGAAGTGAGCGCCTGGTCCACTCCCTTGAAGAAGTCCGGCTGGCGCACGTTCACCTGTTGAAGCGGCGGGGCGCCCACCTCTCGAAGAAAACTTCCCCAGGACCAGTCCGGGGTCAGCGTCTTCATCTCCGCAAGCGTCATCAGGTTGTAGTTTTTCTCCGCGTCGCGCAGCTCCACGCGCGTGCGGGAGACCTTGGCCAGGGCCGTCTCGATGCTCATCACCGTCCGGGATTCTTCCGCCGCACGGTCTGCGGCGTCGCCCGCCAGTTCGAACATCTTGCTCACATGCTGCACATAGTCGTCGCGCAGTTGTTTGGACTTTTCATCCTCGCGGAAGTAATACTCGCGATCCGGCATGCCCAGCCCTCCCTGGCTGGCCTGGGCAATCACCCGCCCGCTGTTTTTGGCGTCCTGGCCGGAGCCGAAGCGGAAGACCACCGCGGCCCCTTCCCTCTGCAGCCGCGCAATCTCCGCATCCAGCGACTTCCGATCCTGGATCGCGTTGATCGCCGCAAGATCCCCGGCGATGGGTTCCAGCCCGGCGGCCTCGATGGCCGCCGTGTCCATGCAACTCGTGTAGAAGTCACCGATTTTTTGCTCGTTCGAGCCCGCCGGCGCGTGTGCCTGGGCCGCCGCCTCCAGGATGGTGTGCATGGCGGTCAGATTGCCGTCGCGCAGCTCCGCAAACGTGCCCCACGTGGCGTATTGCGGAGGGATGGGATTGGCCTTTCTCCACCCGCCCATCGCGAACTGGTAGAAGTCGTCGCAGGGCTTGCAGCTTCGGTCCAGATTGCTCAGCGCGAATCCCCAGGAAGAGCTTCCCCCAGCCCCCTGGGCGGAAAGCGGAGCCGGAAACGACAGCAAGGTGGCCACACCAATAAGCACAGCGACTCCCAGGATCATTTCAAGACCCTTCATTTTCATCATTCACCCCTGTGTGCGGCGGGACTGCAATGATCGGCTCAAATCCCCAAGCAGCGCAGCAGTTTAACAGCCGGCATCACCCGTGCTCAAGCCGCGGCCCGATTTCGCAGCGGCCCGCTCCAACTCTCGAGCACCGGTCTTCCGACCCGGGCGCGTTCCCGGCTTCTCCCGGTGGCTACATTCCCGATGCGTCACCACCCTAGATTTTGCGGATGATCGTAGTCGCTAAATTCGCTCCGTTCAGCGTGGCCCCTTCCAGGTCCGTCTGGCGCAGGCTGGCGATATTCAAGTCTGCGCCGGTCAAATCGGAATTTCGGAGCACTGCCTGACGGAAATTTGCTGCCCGCACCAGCGCGCGGCACAGCCGAGCGCCGGTAAAATCCGCCCGAAACAGCTCGGCCCCGGAAAGGTCAGCATCCGAAAGGTCCGCGCCCGCGAAATTCGCGCCCGTGGCGTCGCAGGTGCGCAGATCCGATTTGCGCAAATTGGCCCCGGAAAGATTGGCGCCGCCCAGTTTTGCTTCGCGCAGGCTCGAGCCTTCCAGTTGGGCTCCGGCGAGATCCGCGTGCGAGAGGTCTTGGCCGGAAAGGTCCACGCGGGAAAGATCCGCTCCTGCCAGGCCCGCCCGCGCGGCGCCTTCCTCCGCCCGCACGAAGCGTGCATGCGCATCCAGGATTTCGCTCAGGCGTTTGCCGCCCACGCGAACACCCTTCGGCTTTCTTAAACCGGCCCCAAACACTCCCGTGGTCCCTCCGCTCGCTGAACCGGCCAACCGCAGACATTCTAGCGCAACCCGGGAGCAGGCGCGGGGATGTGGGTATACTACTTTTCGCGGGCTCTAGCTCCCAGGCGCGCCATGAACTCTAGGATCGCTGCTCTCGTCTGCGGATTGCTCACCTTGGTCCTGCTGCTGGGTGGCGGGACCACGGCCCTGGACCTTTCCGCCCGCGGCCAGGAGCCTCAGCCGGAAGCCGGCACCGAGGTGCTCGCCAATCTCGCCGCCGGCCGCGTGGCCATACTTGTCTGCAAAGACGGCATGGTGGTGGCAACCGCGGAATCTCCCGTCGAGCCCGGCACGCTGCCGCCCATGATCGTGCCGCTCAGCGCCTTCCGCGTGGGGGTGCTACTGGGACCGCTGGAATGGATCTGGCCCGGCTCGGGCCGCTCTCCCTTGCGCCTGGACGCGGCGCTTCGCCGCGCCGGCGGCGAGGCTGCGCGGGCCAGAAACACCACCATTGCCGACGCCGCCTCGGATATCGAGACCATCGGTCTGGCCTTCCTCACCCCGCTTCGATCCGCCGCCGCGCAGATTCACTCCCGGCTGCGCTTGCAACAAAAGGACGTGCTCGCGGAACTCCTGCTCGCCGGTTACGCCAAGGAGTACGGCCCGGAGGTCTGGAGCTTGCGCTACCGCCTCGAGCAGCACCTCTTGCGCGGTGACTTTTACGAGACCGTGGTGCACCGGCCGGAATACATCCAGCTTTACCCGCCGGAAAAAGGCCAGCCCCACACTCTGGTGGAGACGCGCTACCCTCCGGACGATGCCTCCGAACCGCGGCTCCTGGATTTGCTGATCGGCGGCGACAGCCGCGTCTCCGCGCTGCGCCGCGGCGACGCCCCGATGGAACGGGCAGCCGAGCGGGTGGAGAAGGGCGAGAGCCAGAAAGTGCCCTTCCTGGACGGAGTCGACTTGCTGCGCGCCACCATGCAGGCCGTCACCCCGCGCGACCGCCGCCAGATGCTCGCCGCCATAAAGGAAAACACCGGCGTCGAGTGGCTGGCCGGCGAGGAATTGTCCGCGCCGGCCCTGCCCCAGGAGAAGCGCGAGCCCGGCGCGCCCTCCCTCTACAAACAGCCCAAGCCACCGCGAGATTGACTTTCCCCGCCCGGACCCCGCGGGAGCGCCGGCCTTACGGATTCCCCTCGCCAATCACGTCCAGAAAATGCCGCAACTCCCGGCGCACACCGATGGGGTCAATCAGCGTGGCCTCTTCATGGCATTGGCCGGTAACCGCCAGGAACGATTTCGGCTCCGGCGCCGCGTCAAACACTTCCCTGCCAAACGAAAAGGGGATCACCGGGTCCTGCGTGCAGTGCATCACCAACAGGGCCGGTCTGCTTCCCTGCGTTCCGGTGGGAACCGCGCGGGCCAGATCCTTTGAGATTTCAAATTTCGAGCGAATCAGGAATCCGAGCCCGGGAACAAACCAATAAATCCGCCGCGCCAGCGCCCGCGCCGATGGGAACGGGGCTTCCAGTACAATCCCGCCCACCGGACGCCCCGCGGCTAGATGCGCGGCCACCGCCGTGCCCAGCGACTGGCCGAAAACAATCAGCCGCGCCGGCGGGACGCCCCGTTTCTGCACCACATACTGGTAGGCGGCCTCGGCATCCGCATAGATCCCCGGCTCACTTGGAGCGCCTTCGCTGCGGCCGTAGCCGCGGTATTCCATCGCCAGCACATTTGCCGGCAGCTCGCGCAGAAAACGATAAACGTCCGCGCGCCAGGCGATATTGGCCGCGTTGCCGTGAAAGCACAGAAACGTGGGAGGCGCGTTCTCCGCCGGGCTGTCCTGCGCGGGGATCCACCAGGCGTTCAGTCGCGTCCCATCCGCGCTGGTCAGCCACACATCCTCGTGCGCCAGATCCGGCGGACTCCAATCTCCCGATAGGCGGCCGGGAATCTGCGGGAAAAACACCAGCCGCCGCTCGAAAATCAACAGCAGGATCAGGACCGCCAGATACGCGGCCACAAGAGTAATGAGCAGGGAGGGCATCGGGCGGATTCTTCGCATCAGCGCGCTCCGCACCCCGCGGGCACCGGGCGGACCTCTCAGGCGCTCCCGTTTGCGCCGATGTCGCGGCGATACTGCGCGCCTTCAAATAAGATTTTTCCCGCGGCCTCGTAAGCCCGCGCCGCCGCCGCCGGCAGGTCCGGCCCCGTCGCCGTCACCCCCAGCACGCGTCCGCCGCTGACCACCGTCTCTTCAGGCCGCTCTCCGCGCCGCGTCCCGGCATGAAACACCACGGTGTCGGAAACCTGCGCCGCTGCCTCCAAACCGGAGATGTTCATGCCGGTGCGCGGTTCGCCGGGATACCCGGCCGCCGCCATCACCACGCATACGCTTGCCCCGGACTTCCACCGCGCGGCAATTTCCTTCAGACCGCCTTCTGCCGCAGCCTGCAATGCCTCGGCCAGGTTGAAGTCCATGCGCGCCACGATCGCTTGCGTTTCCGGATCGCCCATGCGGCAGTTGAATTCCAGCACTTGTGGGCCGGCGGCCGTGAGCATCAAGCCGGCGTAAAGAAATCCGCGGTAGGGATTCCCTTCCCGCTTCATCGCCTCCAGCGTGGGACGAATCACCGTGTCCAGGATGCGCTCCTCCAACTCCCCGGAAAGCATGCCGTCCGCCGAGTACGCTCCCATGCCTCCCGTATTCGGGCCGCGGTTGCCATCGAAAATTCGTTTGTGGTCCCGCGTCGCCACCAGCGGCAAAATCGTCTCGCCGTCCGTCAGCACGATATAAGAGAGTTCCTGGCCCGATAGCGCCTCTTCCAGCAGCACACGCTCACCGGCCGCGCCGAACTCCCGTGACACCATCAACCGGTCAATGAACGCCGTGGCCTCGTCCGGATTCGTGGCCACCAGTACTCCCTTTCCCGCCGCCAGCCCGTCCGCCTTGATCACGCAGGGCCAATCCACCGCGCACAGCGCGGAATATGCGTCCCCCGCGGAATCGAATGTCCCATACATGGGCGCCGTGGGGATGCCGCTGCGCAGCAGGAATTCCTTGGCGAAGATCTTGCTGCCCTCCAGCCGCGCCGCCTGCTTTGAAGGTCCCACCAGCTTCAGGCCGCGCGCTTCAAACTCGTCCGCAATGCCGTTCACCAGCGGCAGTTCCGGCCCCACCACCGTCAGGTCCGGCCGCAGGCGCGTGCCCAGCGCCGCCAGCCATGCGGGATTGGTCATGCCTTCCGGCGGCAGGGCCACGCATTCTGCCTCGCGCGCGATGCCTCCGTTGCCCGGCGCGCACCACACCCGCTCCACGCCTGCGCTTCCCCGCAGCCGCCACACCAGCGCGTGCTCGCGGCCTCCGCTACCCAGCACCAGTATCTTCATGTGCGTGCAAACCATAGCGGCCCGCGCGCACCCGTGTCAACGCCGGGAGTGCTTTGGGTAGTGACCCTGGTTGATGTAGCCCGCCTCTTTAGAGGCGGGGCACGTTCCGGGTTCGTTCCGGCTACGTTCCGGATTCTGGTGGCTCATCCACTCTTTAGCCAGATCTGGAGGCACAGAACGTACCCAGGGTCTGAAGACCCTTGCCTGACATGGGTCGCTACGGTGCCTTGCCTGGAAGTCGGATTTTGACGGTATGGGGCTACTTCTCGTGCTCCTGCGCTGGCTGCGGGTTTGGGGCCCGGCGGCGGTAGGCCGGCAGCAGGCGTGCAACTTCCTCGCGAACCTGCGCGACCATGTGCAGCTTCTCCTCCCAGGTCAGGTTCTTTCGGCTTTCCTGCCACTCGGTTTGCCGCCGTATCAGTTCTCGGATCCTCTCATCCATCGCCTAGCCTCTTCTGGAAGCGCCCCCAAGCCTCGCTAAGTCCGTGCCGTCGCGCCAGGGCCTCGATCTGCGCACGGCTTGCGGCCCCTGATTCCAACAGCGCGAGGACGCGTTCATGGTCCCTCGACCGGCCCGTGGCCAGGGCAATCGCTGCCAGGTAATTCGCGCCGACCACGCGGATCGGCACTTCTTCCAATGTGCATATTTCTGCGTGCTCTAAGGCCTCGCGGGTGAGGGCATCGTAGACAGGTAGGAACTGCACCGGCCAGGCGCCCACCCGGCCGGCGTGACCTGCTGTCTGGAAGCCATGGTTCGCGCAGAACTCATAGATTCCCGGAAGCAAATCTAAACGGTCTGGATCAGGTAAAGCGACCAGAATATCCAGGTCCAGTGTAATCACCGGCTCCGTGTAGCGCATCTGGGCCACAGCGCCAAACACGGCATACGCATGCACCACTCCGGAGGACTGCATTCCGTTCAGCAACTGCGCTGCTTCCTTCACACGCTGGGTCTACTGAAACTCCACGGGCCTGTCATGGGTTGAGACCTGCTGTAGCGGTCTGCACGGTTCCTGCCGGGAACTTGCCTCGGATGCCCGGACCATGTTGAACTGCCGGTCATGGAGTCCCTGCGAGGCAGCCCGAAGCGGGCGCCGTCCGCCCGCACCGAGGCGCAACAGTGAACGGGGGGCACAGCGCAAATATAGTAAGCATACAGTATATTACATATATAGTAAACAGTCACCGAGAGAGGCTCCGCGCGGCGGGAATCCAGCCGGCGCCCGCCCTGCTCGAGGCCATCTCTTCCTACTGCGACCTGCTGCTGCGCTGGAACCGGAAAATCAACCTGACCACGATTACCGATCCGCTGGAAATCCTCGAGCGAAATTTTGTGGAGAGCTTTTACGGCGCGCTCTGGCTGACGGACCAGTCTGGTGTGCTCTGTGATGTCGGAAGCGGCGCCGGATTTCCTGGCTTGGCGCTCAAGTTGGTTCGGCCGGGATGGGACGTGAGACTCTATGAGCCGAACCAGAAAAAAGCGGCGTTTCTCGCGGAGGTAGCCAGGCAGCTCCGGCTGACAGGACTGGACGTAGTGCGTGAACGCTGGGGCGATGTGGACCTCCCCGCATCCTCCCTAGACGCCGTAACTGCACGTGCGGTAGGTAGTTACGAAGCGATTGCGCACAAGGCGTGGCCTGCGTTAAGGCGCTCTGGAAAATTACTGCTGTGGATCGGAGCCGCGGACGTGGAGAGAATCAGCCGGATGGCCGGCTGGCGCTGGGAAACCAAGCAGGTTCCTGGCTCCCGTGGAAGGATTTTGCTGGCCGGCACTCCAATGAGGGCCCAGCAGTAGGGACTCCCTGAGAAACGTTCCACGTGGAACTTTTGCTCGCACAGGGATCCCCGCGTTCGGACGAGCCGAGGGTCTCATCACCGTGTTTCACGTGGAACACTTGCTGCCGACGTGAGCCTCTGTTAGATTTCGTGCGCACGCCGCTTGCGGCGAGGTGCCAGTGGGCCGGATTATTGCGGTTTCCAATCAAAAGGGTGGCGTGGGGAAGACGACCACCGTTGTCAACCTCGGCGCTTCACTGGCCAGCGCCAAACGCCGCGTGCTGATTGTCGATTGCGATGCCCAGGCCAATAGTACTGGCGCGCTCGGCTTCACCAGAAATCCCGCTCGCCGCTCCCTCTACCACGGCGTCGTCCTGGAACAGCCTCCGGCCGGACTGATCGTGAAAACCGTTGTTGAGGGCCTGGATCTCCTTCCGGCGGACAGAAACCTTGCCGGGGCGTCCATCGAACTGGTGAGCGTCCCGGACCGCGAATTCCGTCTGAAGAAATTCCTGGCTCCCCTGCGTGCGGAGTATGAGTACATTCTCCTCGATTGCCCGCCCTCCTTGGACCTGATGACCCTCAATGCTTTGGCTGCCAGCGACACCGTCTTGATCCCGATCCAGTGCGAGTACCTGGCTCTGGAAGGTGTTTCCGAATTGCTCGACACCCTGATGCGAATCCGCCGCACGCTCAATCCAGAGCTCGGAGTCGAGGGAATTCTGCTGACCATGTATGACGATCGGACCACCCTCTCGAAACAGGTCAGTTCAGACCTGCGGAGCTTCTTCGGCCAGCAAGTCTTCAAGACCGTGATTCCCCGCAACGTCCGGCTCGCCGAGGCTCCAAGCCACGGTAAGCCTATTATTATCTATGACATACATAGTACTGGAGCGGCCAGCTATCTTCAACTCGCCCGAGAGGTGATCTCCAATGACCAGAAACGCACTGGGCAAGGGTTTGAGCGCGCTGATTCGCGAGCCGGAGCCGAAACCGGCCCCGGCGCGTCCTGAGTCCGCACCCATCTCGAATCCGCGCGAGGTGGACATCGACCTTATTGATCCCAACCCGCACCAGCCAAGGAGCCGGTTTCGGGAGGAGGCTCTCGAAGAACTGGCCCAGTCAATCCGCGCCACTGGAATCATTCAGCCTGTGGTGCTGCGGCCTCAAGGGGATCGCTTTCAATTGATCGCCGGCGAACGCCGCTGGCGCGCGGCGCAAAGCGCCGGACTTCACCGCGTTCCGGCCATCGTGCGCGACGTGCCCGACCACCTGGCGCTGGAAATGACCCTGGTGGAAAATCTCCAGCGCGAAGACTTAAATCCCATCGAACAGGCGCGCGCCTTCGAAACGCTTCTAAACATGTTCAACCTGACCCAGGAAGAAGCCGCCGCCAGAACCGGAAAAGATCGTGCGACCATCGCCAACACCATCCGGCTGTTGAAACTGGACGGGCAGATCCTGGCGATGATTGAAGAGGGCCGCTTGACCGCTGGTCACGGCAGGGCACTGCTGGCCATTGAGCCCCTGGCCGCCCGCCTGGCGGCGGCCAAGCGCGCGGCGGAAGGAAAGCTGACGGTCCGCAATCTTGAGAGACTGGGCACTCGCGGCGCCGGTCGAACTGCTGGCAAACCAGCGCCGTCTCAATTTGACGCCAACACTCGAGCCGCCCTCGAAGACCTGGAGAGAGAACTGGGTACGCGCGTAATCCTGCGCCCTCCCAGGGGAAGAGGTGCCGGGCGGCTGATCATCGAGTATCACGACGCGCGGCAACTGGAAGCGATCTACGAGCGCGTGCGCGGCAGCAGTAACAACTAGAAATGTAGTAGTTGTTTCTGCCCGTTCCAACTTGACACTGAACCCCGCCCCCGTTAGAACAGGGCAGCCCGCCTTGGAGGAGGTAGCATGAAGTTCTTGGATCGCGGTGGAAATGCGCCTTCTGGCGAATGGATCGGCTTCCTGGATAAAGGCGTGAGCCTCGAGGGCCGCCTGGACCTTTCCGGCACCTTTCGCATTGATTGCCAGATGAAAGGGACCATCGTATCGAGCTCTACCGTGGTCATCGGGGAGAACGGTCGCGTCGAGGGCGAGATTAGCGGCAATCATGTGATTGTCGGTGGCCGGTTCGAGGGGGTCCTGTCGGCGAAGGGCCGGGTGGAGATTCAGTCCAAGGGCGTGGTGCGAGGTGAGGTCCGTGCTCCCTGTCTGGTGATTGATGCCGGCGGCATCCTGGACGGCCGCTGCCAGATGACCAGCGCGGAGGAAGGCAAGCAGCCGCTCACCATCCCGATCCGGGCGGCCTCGGCCACCTCCACTTCCTGAAAGATTTTTCCTTCCGCTGCCGGGAAACAACTGAGCTTTCAGCAGGCGGGCACTACCCGGAATCTCTCCGTACAGGTCCTGGACATTCGGCCGATCCCCGGCAAGTGGTCTGAACTTCGCCGGGCGCCCGCGCTCCCTCCAGGTGCGCCGCCGGTCCCTCTCACCGCACTCCATCCGCTTTCTTCCTTGATCGTTGCGTAGAACGTTTTTCGGGGCGCCGAATCTGATACTTTTACCGTCCGGAGGAATGGCCATGAAAGCGATTCGCGTGCACGAGTTCGGCGGTCCAGAGGTATTGCGCCTGGAGGAGGTGCCGGATCCCAAACCGGCGCCTGGCGAGGTGGTGGTAGCGGTGAAGGCCGCCGGCGTGAATCCGGTGGACACCTATATCCGTGCCGGCACCTACGCCTTCAAGCCGCCTTTGCCCTACACGCCAGGCATGGACTCCGCCGGCGTGGTGGAAGCTGTGGGGCAAGGCGTCTCCACGGTTAAGGCCGGCGACCGCGTGTACACCGCCGGCACGCTCACCGGCACCTACGCGCAGAAAACCACGTGCACCGAAGCCCAGGCGCATCTCCTGCCGCAAAAAATCAGCTTTTCACAGGGCGCTGGCGTCTATATCCCCTATGCCACGGCCTACCGCGCCATCTTTCAGATTGCGCAGGCCCGGGCCGGGGAAATACTGTTCATCCACGGAGCCAGCGGCGGGGTCGGCGTGGCCGCGGTGCAGATCGCGCGCGCCGCGGGCCTGATTGTGATTGGCTCCGGGGGCTCTCCGAAAGGGCGCGAGCTCGCGTTGCGCGAGGGCGCGCATCATGTGCTGGATCACCACGCCCCGGACTATCTCGAGCAGTTGCGCTCGCTGACCGGCGGAAAAGGCGTGGACGTGATTTTGGAAATGCTGGCCAATGTGAAT
>DATIYQ010000063.1:0-7084 GCA_035517515.1 Binatia bacterium | reverse complement strand
ACGATCACCACGGATGGAAGCTGCTCGCTCATGCCCCTCCCGGAGCGCTGCCCTAATCATCCAATCTATCCCATCCGCCTTACCCTGTGTAATTAGGTTGCAGCGCCACCGTGGGCAGTTTGCCCGCTCCCTGGAGGGCAGGCTTCCCGAACCATGCCGCCTGCATGCGCCACCGCCCGGGATATACTTCGCCGGTGCGCGGGCTGAAAGAAATGAGACTCCCGGTGCGTAGGACATGATGGGGACAGGGAAACCCGAGGGCATGGGCGGGGCAGACCTTGCGGCCACGGTAGCGCGGGCCCGGAGCGGAGACCGCGAAGCCTGGGGCGAACTGTACCAGCAGTTTGCCGCCCCGGTCTTCCGCTTCTGCCGGCGCGTCCTGCCCACGCGAGAGGATGCCGAGGATGCGGCCATGGACATCATGGTGAAATTGCGCGGAAAGCTCGGGCAGTACGACTCCTCCCGCCCGTTCAGCGCATGGCTCTACCGCGTGGCCGCCAACCATTGCTGGGACACACTGCGCCGGCGCAAGGTGCGACAGGATCTGGAAATGGAAGACGTGACGGAGGTGCCCCTGGAGCACCCCGATCCTGGCCAACTGGACCAGATGATTTCCCAGCAGAGCGGAAGCCGGGTGCGCGCCGCCCTCGAGCGCCTGCCGGACCGCGCCCGGCTTGCCCTGGTGCTGCGCTATTACGCGGATATGAATTACGACGAAATCGCGGACGCCCTCGGCGTGCGCCGCGCTTTTGTGGGTGTGGTGCTGCTGCGCGCGCGGCACGCCCTGCGCGAAGCACTCACCCAGGGATCCAAGGCCCCGCAGGCGACCGCGGGCGCGGGAGGTGGGCGATGAATCCGGATTCGCCTGCAAACGGCAAAACGCACCTGGATGAGGTGACCGGCCTGCTCTATATCGAAGGACAGCTCGAAAAGGACGACGCCCAGGGCGTCGTGGCGCACCTCGGGCAATGTTCGTCCTGCCGCAGGCTGCTCGACGCCCTGAAGAGGGAATCGCTGCTCTTGCAACAGGCCCTCCGGGAAGACGACGAGCCTGTGCCTGCTTCCTTGCTCGCCCCCCGCGCCTCCGAAGGGCTCTCCTGGTGGTGGCTCTCGGCCTGGTCGCTGGCCGCCGCCGGCTTGTACACCCTGTGGAGCTCTTACCTGGAACCCTGGCTGGCCAATTTCCAGCAATCCGGTTTTGACGGCCAATTTTTCTTCACCTGGCTCCTCTTGAACGGAGCCTCCTGGAAAGGATGGGATGATATGTTGCAGTTACTGATCCTGGTGTCGCTGGGAGTTCTGGCCTTCGCGCTGCTGTTCTTGTTCCGCAGGAACCTGCGCCGGATTTCTTCCTTCTCCATCTTTCTCGCAGCTTTGCTGCTGCTGATGCTCGCGCTGCCGCCCGCGGCGCAGGCCGTGGAACTGGTGAAGAAGACCGGGAACTACGAGGTCCCAGAGGGTCAGACGGTGCACAGCGATCTCTTCGTCATGGCCACCTCCGTGCGTGTGGTCGGCACCGTCGATGGCGATCTCTTCTGCTTCTGCAACTCCGTGACCATTGAGGGCCACGTCACCGGAGACGTCTTCGCCTTTGCCGGCGAGGTCCGCGTCTCCGGAAAGGTGGACGGCAGCCTGCGCACCTTTACAGGACACGAGCTCATCGAAGGCGAAATCGGCCGCAACCTGACCAGCTTTGTGGGCAACCTGCAGACTTCCCAGCGCTCCCGGGTCGGCGGGAGCGCCACCCTGTACGTCGGAGCTCTGCAGCTCGATGGATCCCTGGGGCGCGACCTGACGGCGTATCTGGGAGAAGCAACCCTTAACGCGCCCATCGGTGGAGATGTGCTGCTTCGTCAGAGTCTCACCACCCACCGCGAGGGTTGGGAGACCACCGGTCGGGGTCCGGTTCAGGTTGCCTCGCACGCCGACATCAAGGGCAGCTTCCGGGTGCGCGGACCTCTGCAACCGGAGGTCTCGCACGAGGCCCACCTGGCCAGCGCCCCGAAGTTCGAGCTCGTCGAGGAAATACCGCCATATCGCAATCCAAGGGCTTACTGGCTCAACGCCATGATTTGGGGATCCGCCTTCCTGGTGGGGCTGGTGCTGATCTCGCTGGCGCCCGGCTTCATGCAGCAGGCCACGCGCCAGGTTTCCAGAATCGGCGCGCCACTCGGTTTTGGTCTGGCCATGTTTGTTCTCATGCCGGTGGCCGCAGGTTTGGCGTGCTTCACCGTTGTCGGCCTCGGCCTCGGGGTCCCCCTATTGTTTGCGTGGCTCTTCATGATCTTTTTCGGGCAGGTGTTCGCGGCCGTTTGGGTCGGCGAAGCGATTCTTGGAGCCGGGGTCGGGGCCTGGTCCATGACCGGAAGACTGGCGCTCGGTTTGTTTTTGATCCGCCTCGGGGCACTGATCCCCGTGCTGGGAGTTTGGGTGAGATTCCTGGCGTGCCTGCTGGGCCTCGGCGCGCTCGCCTTGATCGTGTGGCGCCGGTTCCAGCCGCCTGCACCGCCTGCGCCGGCCGCCGCGCTTCCCGCGGCGCCTGCGGCGTGAGGAGCCGCGCGGCTAGGGGCGCAAGCGGCTCCAGAGGCCTTTGCTCGCCTCTGCTGTGCCGAATTAGTGGATGATCGCCAGCTTTCGCGCCACGCTGCCGAGGATGTCCAGCGCCTTCTCCAAATCCTTGCGCTGATGCGTGGCGGTGACAATGGCGCGCAGCCGCGCCTTGCCTTCCGGAACGGTGGGGAAACCCACGGCCGGCGCGAACACGCCCTTCTGAAAGAGCGCGCCGGCGAATTCAAACGCCTTCGCGGCTTCTCCCACCAGGATGGGGGAAATCGGCGTCTCGCTGGCGCTTTGCGGAAAGCCCTGTTCCTGTAATCCCTTCTGGAAGAAGCGCGTGTTTTCCCACAGCCGGGCCACCAGCTTCTTGCCTTCCGGCGAATCGAGCAGCGAGAACGCCGCCTGGCAGGTGGCGGTCACCGATGGCGGATGCGAGGTGGAAAACAGGAACGGCCGCGCGCGGTGATAGAGAAATTCAATCAGATCGCGCGAACCGCACACATAGCCGCCCATGGCCCCAATCGCCTTGCTGAGCGTGCCCACTTGAATATCCACCCGGCCGTGACACCCCAGGTGGTCCACCGTGCCCCGCCCGTTCCGGCCCAGCACACCGGAAGAATGCGCGTCGTCCACCATCATGATGCAATTGTATTTTTCCGCGAGGTCGCACAGCGCGGGCAACGGAGCGATGTCCCCGTCCATGCTGAACACGCCGTCGGTAATCAGCAGCTTGTGGCCGGGCCAGTCCTTGGTTTCCTCGCAGATTTTCGCGCAGTCCGCCACGTCTTTGTGCTGGAATACGCGGATGGCGGCCTTCGAGAGCCGGCAGCCGTCAATGATCGAGGCGTGGTTCAGCGCGTCGGATATAATCAGGTCGTCCTTCCCCAGGATCGCGGCCACGGTGCCGGCATTGGCGGTGAATCCGGACTGGAACACGACGCAGGCTTCCGTGCGCTTGAATTTTGCGATCTGCCGCTCCAGGTCCATGTGAATTCCCATGGTGCCGGCGATGGTGCGCACCGCGCCCGCCCCCACGCCGTATTTGCGAATGGCCGCGAGCGCGGCCCGGCGCAGCCGGGGATGGCTGGCTAGGCCCAGGTAATTGTTGGAGCTGAGGTTGATCACCTTCCGGCCGTCGAAGACGGCCACGGGCCGCTGCTCGCCCGAGAGCACGCGCAGGTGGAAGTAGCGGTGCTGCTGCTTCAGTTCTTCGAGGGCCTGGCTGAGATAGGCGAGCTGCGGACGCGTCGAAGCGGACATTTTCCCTCCAGGATTCCTGCCGTTTGTCTGGGGCGCCGAATCCGGCGCCGAACTCACGAATTTCCGTTGGGGATCAGCAGGACCTTGCCGGCCTGGCCCTGTTCCAGCAGCCGGAAGGCGTTTGCGAAATCGGAAAGCGCCAGCCGCTCCTGGAAAAGCGGCTCGAGATTCAGTCGTTTCCCTTCCAGCAGCGCGCTCATCTGCATCCAGGTCTCAAACATTCGCCGGCCATAAATTCCGTGCACGGTGGCGCCCTTGAAGATCACGTCGCCCAGCAGATCCAGCGTGATCGGTTCAGAGGGGATGCCCAGCAGCGAGGCGCGGCCCCCGGGCCGCAGCATCCGGAATCCGTCGCGGATCGCAGCCTGGTTTCCGCTCATTTCCAGCAGCACGTCCACGCCCGCGCCGCCCGTTTCCGCAAGCACGCGCGCCGCGGCGTTTTCTTCGCGGGGATTCACCACCAGATCCGCCCCCATCTGCCCCGCCACTTTCGCCCGCAGTGGAGAAACCTCCGTGGCATACAGCGTCGAGCAGCCGCAGGCTTTCGCCACCGCGATGCTCATCAGGCCGATGGGCCCGCAGCCCGTCACCGCCACGGTGCACCCGGCGATGGCCCCGGAGAGCACCGTGTGCACCGCGTTGCCCAGCGGGTCCATGATCGCCGCGTAATGATCCGGAATCCCTTCGGCAATTTTCCACACGTTGCCCGCGGGAATGCGCACAAACTCCGCGAAGCAACCGTCGCCGTCAATCCCCAGGATACGCACGTTCTGGCAGACGTGCGGCTGTCCCGCGCGGCACGGCCGGCAGTGCCCGCAGGCCACGTGCATCTCCGCGGTCACCCGATCGCCCGGCGCAAATCCCGTTACGCCTTCACCCAGCGCCTCCACCACTCCACAGAATTCGTGGCCGATGGTCAGCGGAGGATGCAGGCGCGAGGCAGACCAGGCATCCCAATGGTAGATGTGCAGGTCGGTGCCGCAGATGGAGGCCGCGCGGACGCGCACCAGAACTTCTCCGGGACGCGCCACCGGGACTTGAACGGATTCAATCTGCGCCCCGGGTTCGGGACGCGGCTTGCGAAGAGCCTGCATCGTGGCTGTGGACATGCTTCGCGCTGGCCTTGGCCCGATGACGGATGCTAGCACAGAAGGGGAAAGCCCCCAACCTGCGGGTCGCGACCCATTTCAGGCCTGTAGTGATTCCCGGGCGGGCCGCATGGTTTTTCGCTACAATCGCGCCGCGCCGGCGCACGTCGCTCGATTCCCGCCCGACGCATCAGGCAGAGCCGCAGAAACGGGGAAGCGCGTGTCTCTCGGAGAACGGCTGGCGGAAATCCGCGCAGGATTTCATCGATCCTTCTGGATCGCAAACACCACCGAACTGTTCGAGCGGCTGGCGTATTACGGCACCTCCGCCGTCCTGGCCATCTACCTGCGCGAACAACTTCGCTTCTCCGCCGAACTGGCCGGCTGGATGCTGGGCACCTTCGGTTTCGTGGTGTGGTTCCTGCCGGTGCTCGGCGGAACTCTGGCCGATCGTTTCGGCTTCCGCCGCGCCCTGCTGTTTGCCTACCTGGTGATGTCCGTGGGGTACTTCCTTCTGGGCTCGCTTTCCGCTCCGTGGATGCAGTCCCTCCGTGTGGTCCTCGGAGACAAATGGCTGGTGCTGGCCATCCTGATGATCCCGGCGCTGGGCCCGGCGGTGGTCAAGCCCTGCGTGGCTGGCACCACCGCGCGCGCCTCCACGGAGAGCGTCCGCCCGCTCGGTTATTCCATCTACTACACCATCGTCAATATCGGCGGAACTCTGGGCCCGGTGGTGGCCTGGCTGGTGCGCAAACAACTTGGCTGGGGCATTGAAAATGTCTTCCGGGTCTGTTCGCTCAGCGTATTCCTGATGTTCTGGGTCACCCTCTTCTTCTTCCGCGAAGTTCCCGCGGCTGCGGAACAGAAGGTGGCCAGCATCGGCGTGGCCCTGCGCAATCTGGTGCTGGTGCTGGGCAATGGCCGGTTCATGCTCTTCCTGCTTATTTTTTCCGGCTACTGGGTGGTCTTCTGGCAGCAATATATCGCCGCCCCGCTCTTCGTGCGCGGCTACATCAGCCCGAATGCAGACGTGGATTTGCTGCTCTCCGCCGATGCCTTCACGGTGATCTGCTTCCAGATCCTGGTCAGCTATCTCACCCGGCGCATTGCCGCCATCCCCGCGATTACCCTGGGAATTCTCATTTCCAGCTTTTCCTGGGTGATCCTGGCCGTGCACCCGGCATCGCCGGCGCTGGCCGGCGTGGCATCTTCCGTAGCCTCCGCCCTTTTTAGCCGCTCGGTCACCGTGGACCCTGCCGCGCCCATGCTCGTGCTCACTCTAATGGTGCTGGCGCTGGGTGAGATCACCCAATCGCCCCGCTACTACGAATACGTCTCGCGCTTGGCGCCCCCGGGTCAGGAGGGATTGTTCATGGGCTACGCGTTTCTGCCCATCGCCATCGGCTACTTCATCGCCGGCGTGCTCGGCGGTGGCCTGCTCCACTATTTCGGCGAAGTGCTCCACCGCCCCCAGCAGATGTGGTGGGTGATCAGCGGGGTCGGCATCCTCACCGCCTTGCTCATGCTGGTGTACGATCGCGCCTTGAAGCCCCTCACCGATCCCCGTTCCAGCTGACTCCTCTCACTCGGCACAGGCGGCCGGGCGCACGGGTACCGCCGGTCCTGTCACACGCCACCTGGAATTCTCATCCACCGGCCTTCACAAAAGACAAAACCCCCGGCGGCCCTGCCGCTCCACAAAGGGGAGCGTCGGGCACCGGGGGCGAATGCGAATCACGCCGGACGAGGGGGCTTACTTCGCTCCGAGTACGGCGTCCTTGAAGGCCTTCACCGCGAAAATCTTTACCACCGTCTTGGCCTTGATCTTGATGGCCTCGCCGGTCTGCGGATTGCGGCCGATGCGGGCCTTGCGCTCTGCCTTCACGAGGCGGCCGATGCCGGGAATGACGAAGACGCCGTTCTTTTTGGTTTCTTTGATGGCGGTTTCGGCGAGCAGATCGAGGAAGGCGCCGGATTGCTTGTTGGTCAGTTCGAGCTTCTCCGCGAGGTGCCGGGTAAGAGCAGTCTTGGTGAGTCCAGTTGCCATGTGGTGTTCTCCTTCTCGGGGTTGTTGCCTTGGGTTTCCGCCGCCCGGCCGCCGGGAAAAAGACTCGGGGAGGCCATAAAGCGTACCGCATGGAGGGAGTGCGACCGAGGCAACGTTTGCACGAAACCCCTGT
>DATIYQ010000062.1:0-2976 GCA_035517515.1 Binatia bacterium | reverse complement strand
GCCGCCCCTCGACGTGCTGTTCGAGCTGTTGGAAGCCAATGGCGGCTCGGTGCCGACGGTCTATTTCCACCACTCGGAAGAAGACATGCGCTACGCGCTCAAGCAGCCGTTCGTGTCGATCGGCTCAGATGGCACAGCCGTCGCGACCGAAGGGCCGCTGTCGGCTGGACATCCCCACCCTCGCTACTATGGAACCTTTCCGCGTGTTCTGGGGCGCTATGTGCGCGACGAGAAACTGCTGACGCTGGAAGACGCCATCCGGAAAATGACCTCGGCCAACGCCGCCAAAATCGGAATCTTCGATCGCGGGATTCTCCGCCCCGGCATGGCTGCCGACATCGCCGTGTTCGACGCCGCGCGCATCATCGACAACGCGACTTATGAGAAGCCCCATCAATACGCCACGGGCATCGAGTACGTCATTGTGAACGGCCAGGTGGTCCTCGATCGCGGCCGCCATACCGGCGCGCGCCCCGGATTGATTTTGAAACGGCAGCGCGGCGGGCAGAGTTAGCGGTAGATTAGGTATAGACATGTTCACCTGGATTTGCCCGCAATGCGGCCGTGAAGTTCCCCCTGCTTACAACGAATGCCCGGATTGTACGGGGAAGGGGCAGGCCGCGCCACCGCAACCGCCGCCACAAGCTGCCGCGCCGCCGCCGGTACAGCCGCAACAGTTTACGAGAGCATCGGTGATCAGTGCGCCTCCGCCACCCGTGCAGCAGGCTCCGCCGGCAGGTTGGTCCGCGCCGCCCGTGCAACAGGCTCCTCCACCGGGCTGGATGCCGGCTCAGCAACCGCCCGCGCAAGGCATCACGCTGCCCCCATGGCTGCTGAGCATCGTATTCGCGATCCTGTTTCTTGCGGTTGGGGCGGGAGCGTATTTCGGGATCCGCTACTTCAGCGGCTCAAGCGAGGCCTCCGCCACTGCGCCCGCAACCACGGAGAACGCGCCGGCAGCGGCCGCATCCAAAGGTAAAGCCAACACGTTGCAAAAGTACGTCGAGGTGGTGGGTATGCGTCTGCTCGAAGACCCCAAACAAAAGCCCCAAGTCCGATTCCTGGTGGTGAACCATTCGGGAGCCGAGATTGCGGATCTGGCGGCCAACGTCAATCTTTGGGCGCGTACCGCGAAGTCCGACGAGGAGGCGGTGGGGACTTTTACTTTCAAGCTGCCGTCGCTCGGCGCTTATGAGGCGAAGGAAATGAGCGGCCCCTTGAATACCAAGCTGCGCGTGTACGAGCTTCCGGATTGGCAAAATCTGGTGGCCGAGGTTCAGATCACCTCGCCGGAGTAGCGTTGGACCGGCAGATTACGCCGGCACATCCGCTGTGCAAAACTTGCATTTCGTCGCTTCCGGCGCAATCGATTCCAGGCAGCGCGGGCATTTCTTGCTCGGCGCGGGCGGGGCTTCTTTGATCAGCGCTTTTGTAATCATATAGACCACAAAGGCGATCGCGATAAAGTCAATCACGTTGCCCAGGAAGTTGCCGAAGGTGATCGCGTTGACCACCTTGCCATCCGGCGATTGCGTGAGCACGTACTTCCACGACCGCCATTCACCGGCCGGCAGTACAAGGCTGATCACCGGCATGATGATGTCGGCGACGAGCGATGAGACCACTTTTCCGGTCGCCGCGCCCATGATGAAACCGATGGCCAGGGCCAGCACCGAATTCTTCAGTAAGAAATCACGAAAGCCTTTGATCATAGATCATGCCCTCCGTTACGTTACGCGAATAGTACTACAGAAGGGCCGGACCGTGCGCACCCCCGATCTAACGTGTCTTCAGGTTCCGCAGCGTATTTCCGGCAATCTCCGCCTGGCGCAGATCAAAGTGGGGATTTAACGCGAGAGCGCGCTCCAGATATTTCGCAGCTTCGGCATTTTTGTTCAGTGCAGCGGCAATGAGGCCCGCGTGATAGTAGAAGGCCGGCTCCAGAGTTCCAAACGCGAGCGCACGCGCAGCCGCGCTCTCCGCCTCTTCCACCCGTCCGTTCTTGTACAACGCCCATGCCAGCGCGTCGTAGGTGTAAACATCTCCGCGGACATCCAGCTCCGCTTGCGCCAGCTCGAGCGACCGCGCGAGATGGCGATCCTGATCAGCGAACACCAACGCCAGATTGCGATTGGTCTTTTCGTTACCCGCGCGGGCCATCTTGTCCACGACGTCGACCAGGTCAAGCTGCCGGCGCGCCTCAGCTTTCTTGCCGGTGCGCTCGTCGAGATCGGCGAGCGCCGCTGCGTACTCGGGCATGGGGACCGCCGATTGCGCGCGCTCCAAGCTCTGGATGGCCTCGTTGTATTTTCCTTGCGCCGCCTGCACGCGCCCCAGCCCCGCGTACGCCGGATAGTAGCCGGTGAACGTTGTTAACGCCGATCGGTAAGCCTGCTCGGCTTCCACCAAGCGGCCCGTCTTGAAATAAAGATTCCCCAGATCGACCAGGCACCAGGCGGTGTTCTCAGAAGACGGGCTGCCGGATTCGATGGCCCGCTGCATGATGGCGATCGCGCCTTGGGCGTCGCCCATGACCCAGCGGTAGTAGGATGCGCGGTTGTAGCTGGATTGATTCGGCCGCAGCGTGACCATCTTCTGGTAAGCATCCGCCGCGCCGTCATAGCGGCCCAGTTCCATCAGCGCGTCGCCCAGCGTGCCCCAGTTCCAGGCGTCCTCCGGCGCAGCCGCGATCATCTGGCGGGAGAGTTCGGCCACCTCCGCGAAATGGTGCCGCTCGAGCTCGATCTCGCTCCGCAGCCGCCGGGCTTCGTAGTTGTCCGGCTCCTCGGCAAGTACCTGGGCAACGATGCGCGAAGCTCGATCGATGTAGCCAAAGTCCGTGGTCTCGCGCATCTTTTGGATGTAAGCTCCGGCGAGCAGGTTCTTCGAGTGAGCATCATCCGGTTTCGAGCGGCTCAGCTTCTCATAAGCGGCGATGCGCTGGTCGGTGGTCAGCGGCGCGCCAGCCGGGCGAAC
>DATIYQ010000061.1:0-3854 GCA_035517515.1 Binatia bacterium | reverse complement strand
GTCGGATGGTGACCGTAGTCATCCACGACCGTGATGTCCCGTTCCTTGCCGCGGACTTGCAGCCGCCGGTCCACGCCGCTGAACTGGGCGAGCCCGGCGCGGATCACATCGGGCGCGACCTTCAGCTCGAGTGCCACACCGATCGTCGCCAGGGCATTCAGCACGTTGTGCTCGCCGGCGACGGCCAGATGAAACCCGCCCAGGTCGGCATCGCGCAGACGGACGCGAAAGTCGCTGAAGGAAGCCCCCAGGCGGATATCCAGGACTTCGATATCGGCTTGCGCGCTGCGGCCATAAGTGACCATGCGGCGCCGCACCGCAGGCAGGATGCTTTGCACGTTTTCATCCGCCACGCACAAAATCACCGCGCCGTAGAACGGAACCTTGTTGACGAACTCGATAAATGCGAAGCGGATGTCGTCGAGCGACGAATAGCAGTCCAGGTGCTCGCGATCGATATTGGTTACCACCGCGAGAATGGGAGCGAGCTTCAGGAACGAACGGTCGCTCTCATCCGATTCGACCACCAGAAAATCGCTCTTGCCCACCCGCGCATTGGAGCCGCCCATGGCAGCGGCTTTACCTCCAACCACCACGGTGGGGTCGAGGCCCGCGTGGTTCAGCACCGTGGCCACCATCGAGGTGGTGGTCGTCTTTCCATGGCTTCCGGCAACGGCAATCCCGTACTTCAGCCGCATCAGTTCGGCGAGCATCTCACCGCGCGGGATCACGGGAATCTGCAGCCGCCGCGCTTCCTGCACCTCAGGGTTTTGCTCATCGACCGCGGAACTCACCACCAGGGCCTTGGCGCCGGTCACATTGCCTGCTTTGTGGCCCTCGTGAATCGTGGCGCCCAGCCTGGCCAGCCGGTCGGTCACCGGCGAGAGTTTCAGGTCGGAGCCCGAGATCGTGTAACCCAGATTGAGCAGCACCTCGGCAATGCCGCTCATGCCGATTCCACCAATCCCCGTGAAGTGCAAGTGTTGCGCCCCGAAAAACATTTTATTAATGTATTGTTTCGGCTTCCAGCGCGAGAGTCAATGGATTTCGGCGTTCGCGCTCCGCTTTTCTCATCGCGCCACCTCCTCGAGGACCTCCGCCGCTCGCCGCGCCGCCTCGGGATGCGCGAACTGCCGCGCTTTTTCCCCCATCCGTTCCAACGCATCGCGATCCCGCGCGAGCGTCTGCACCAGATCGACAAGCTTGGCGCCGGTGAAGTCGCGGTCCAGCACGAGCGTTGCCGCCCCGGCGCGCTCGAACGCCTCCGCGTTGCGCAGCTGGTGATCGTCGGTGGCAAAAGGAAACGGCACCAGGATAGCCGGCTTCCCGGCCGCTGCCAGTTCCGCCACCGCACCCGCGCCCGAACGGCAGACGATCAGGTCCGACTGGCCAAACGCAGCCGGCATGTCGTCAATGAACGGCCGCACTTCCCCTTGCAGGCCCGCTTGCACAAACTCGGCCTGAAGCGCTTCGTACTCCGGCTTGCCGGACTGCAACAGGAATCGCACTGGAAACGCGGCCTCGCGAAACAGCGGCCAGCTCTCCCGGGCCGCGCGATTCAACGTGCGTGACCCCTGGCTGCCTCCAGTCACGAGAATCGTGAACACGGCTTCACGCGCCTTCGGCGGCAGTGTGAAAAATTCCTCGCGCACTGGCAGCCCCGTCACTTCCGTCCGCCCCTGCGGAAAGTGGCGCGCCGTTTCCGGAAAGCTGATCAGCGCTCGCGTGACGAACCGGCCAATGTGGCGGTTGGTGAACCCAGGAACGGCGTTCGGCTCCATCACCACCAGCGGCGTGTGAGCCAGAAGCGCCGCGGCCACCGGCGGTCCGGCGACGTAGCCTCCCATGCTGAACACCGCGGCGGTGTGCTTGCGCCGCATCAGGCCGAACATCCGCAGCGTGCTCAGTGGCAACTGGCCGAGAGTGGCGATCCTCTGGAATGCGCTCACGCGCTTCAATCCTCCGATGCGAATCATCTCCAACGGAAACCCCGCTGCCGGCGCCAGGCGCGCCTCTACGCCGCGCTCCGTGCCCACGAAAAACACTTCATGGCCGCGCCTTTTCAACTCCCGCGCCACCGCCAGTGCTGGAATCACGTGCCCGCCGGTTCCTCCGCCCGCCATGAGAAAAACCTTACCCGGCATGCTCCGACACATTCATGAGGATTCCCAGGGAGGCCAGCGTGCTCACCAGGGAACTGCCCCCGGAGCTGATCAACGGCAGGGGAATGCCCTTGGTCGGCATCATTCCCAGCACCACGCTGATGTTCATGAAGGCCTGCACCACCAGCATGGTGGTGATGCCGAGTGCGAGATAGCGGCCGAAATCGTCCGGGATGCACACCGTGGCGCGCAGCCCGCGCCAAAGAATCACCAGAAACCCGGCGAGCACAAGCACTGCGCCGATCAATCCCAACTCCTCGCTGACCACGGCATAAATAAAGTCCGTGTGGGCCTCCGGAAGATACAGCAGCTTCTGTTTCCCCTGCATCAGCCCGAGTCCCAGCGGGCCCCCGGCGCCCACTGCGATTTTCGACTGCTCCGCTTGATAGCTGGTATCGCGCGAGGTGAGCGACTGGTTAAGGTATGCTTTCAACCGGCCCTGGGGATCGATGCGGTCCACCAGTTTGTAACTCGGGTCGGCATAGTGCACGATCCGCGCCAGCCGGTAGGGCTTGGACGCGACAAAGAACACCATGCCCGCCGCGGCCGCCGCGAGGGCCATCAGGCAATACTTCGATTCGAGGCCCGCAACGAAGAACACCACGGCAACCGTGGCAATCAGCACCACGGCGGTACCGAGGTCGGCGACCGCCACTCCCACCGCCACCAACCCCACGGCCATGGCCGCCGGCAGCAAAGTATACCGCGTGTTGATAGCGCGCGCCCGCAACGTGACAAAAAACGCGAGAAAGATCACCATCGCCGGTTTCGCCAGCTCGGACGGCTGCAATCCCAGCGGTCCCATCCGCAGCCAGCGGTGATGAGCACCGTCGGCGAAATAGACTGCCAGCAACAGGACCAAGGCGACGCCCATGGCCGAGAACGCCACCGCCGGATTCTGCAGCGCGCGATAATGCGTGCGCTTGAGCAACATCATGCCCGTGATCGCAACCGCCATCCAGGCCAGTTGGCGCGCGAAGAAGTGCCAGGAGGACCCATATTTGAGCTGGGCCATCACCGAAGACGCGCTATAAAGCATCACCAGGCCGAAAAACACCATCAGCACAATCGTGGTGAACAGGATCCAGTCCGTTTTCAGTTTCTGCGCCATGATTATTTAGGCTCCAGTTTCGCCACCAGGCTCTTGAATACGCGGCCGCGGTGCTCGTAGTTATCGAATTGATCGAAGCTGGCGCAGGCAGGCGCCAGCAGAACGGTATCGCCGGGCTGCGCGGACGCATACGCGTCGCGCACGGCGGTATCGAGTGTCTTTGAATCCTGCAAAGGTACGGCGCCCGCGACCTGCTCGCGGATTTTCGCAGCAGCGGCGCCGATCAGCAGCGCAGCTCGAGCTTTCTGCGCGAGGGGCTGGCGCAGAACCGTATAGTCGCTGCCTTTGTCCTTGCCTCCCAAAATCACCCACAACCCGCCCGCGAACGCGTCGAGCGCCTTGAGCGTGGCATCCACGTTAGTGGCTTTCGAATCGTTGTAGAAGTCCACGCCGCTCACGTTGCGGACGAACTCCAGGCGATGCTCGACGGCGCGAAAGGTGCGCACGGCGGAAGCCATCTGGTTGAGACTCGCACCCGCCATCCGGCAGGCAGCGGCCGCAGCCATTACATTCTCCACGTTGTGCCGCCCGCGAATGGGAATCTCTGCGGTGGGCATCAGCAACCCGCCGTTCAGCCAGAC
>DATIYQ010000060.1:0-8196 GCA_035517515.1 Binatia bacterium | reverse complement strand
GTGTGCCCCAGGTCTTGAAAATGTTTCAGCTTGCGCAGCACCACGGTGTGGCCCAGGTGCAGGTCCGGCGCCGTCGGGTCCACGCCCAGATACGCGCGCAGCGGCTGGCCCGATTTCCTCGACGTTTCGAGTTTCTGCCGCAGTTCCGCCTCGGGAATGACCTCCGCCGCGCCTTTGCGCAGGTATTCGAGCTGCGCGTCCACAGGTTGGAATTTCTCGGTCATCCCTCTTCCGATCCCCGTCCGAGACAGCGGGCGCGGCAAGCGGCGCCCCTACGACAACAACACCCGGCGCCCTTCGATGCGATAGCGCCCCCCCAGCACAATGCCCACGGCCTCGGTGTAAATGCGATGCTCCTCCGCCAGGATGCGCGCGGAAAGCGACTCCACCGTGTCTTCATCGCGCACCGCCACCGCCGCCTGCAACACAATGGGTCCGGCATCCAGATTTTCGTCCACAAAGTGCACCGTGCACCCGCTCCACTTTACGCCGTGCTCCAGCGCCTGCCGCTGCGCCTCCAGCCCCGGAAACGCGGGCAAGAGCGAGGGATGAATGTTCAGGATGCGCCGCGGAAATTTTGCCACGAAGTACGGCGAGAGCAGGCGCATGTATCCCGCCAGGCACACCAGGTCCACCCGCGCGTTCTCCAGCGCCACGGCCACCTGGCGGTCGTAGGCCTCGCGTTCCAGCCCTTTCGACGGAATCACCTGGGCGGCGATCCCCCGCGCCCGCGCCCGCTCGATCCCCGGCGCGCCCTCGCGGTTGCTCACCACCAGCGCGATCTGCGCGTCCGGAATGCGCCCCGCCGCGCAACTCTCCGCCAGAGCCTCGAAATTCGAGCCGCGGCCGGACAGCAGCACGCCTATCCGCTTGCTCATCGCCGCAGCACGTTAGCACACCGCTTACAGCGCGCAATAGTGCCACGGCCGTCCCCAGGCCACGGCGCGGCTCGCCCCGCGCCAGGCCGTGTCAGTGTTGGGGTGCGGCTGCGAACTGCGCAAACGTCAGGTAGTGCCCCCCCGGGTCTTTGATCCCGATCTCTCTCGCGCCATAGAACGTGGTGCGTTCCGGCATCACCACTTCTGCGCCCTTCACGGCGGCTTTGACCGCCTCCAGATCCTCCACTTCGATGTACAGAAACGTGGGGCCCTTGCGCGCGATCTCGGCCATGGCCGGAGCGTCCTTCTCCGCGCTGGCGTACGATTGGTACATCAGCTCCACGTTGCCCTTCACCAGACTGACGAAGGCCAGCTTGTTGCCGTCCGGCACTTCGATGGTCTTCGCAAACCCCAGGCGTTCCGTCCAGAATTTCACGCAGGGCTCGATTTCTTCCACAAACAGGACTGGCGTGGACTTCTTGATCATGGGCTTCTTCTCCTCTGCGGGGCGCGGCCCGGGGTGATTTCCCGTGGCCGCCAGGAGAGCGGCGGCGAAGACAGCGGCAATCCAGTGCATGGGCCATTCCCTCCCGGTTTGTGCTTGCCTTGTCCAGTAGTCTAAACTAGACTAGTGTAGCCTAGCAGCAGGATACCCCGCTGGCAAGGAGGTTTTTTCCATGTCCCATCGGCGCCATCTCGGCGATCTGGTCTCCATCGGCCCGGCCATGCTCCGCGATTTCCAGCTCCTCGGCGTGCGCAGCGTGGCCCAGCTCGCCCGCCGCTCCCCGCTCGCGCTCTACGAATCCCTCTGCCGCAAGACCGGCCAGGCTCAGGACCTCTGCGTACTCGACACCTTCAGCGCCGCCGTGGCCCAGGCGCGGAATCCGCGCCTTCCGGCCCCGCAGTGCCAGTGGTGGTATTGGAGCCGCAAACGGAAAGCAGCGGACCGCGTGCACGCCGCCCGCTCCCGCCGCGCGGCGCGTCCCCGCGGGTAGGGGCACGGCATGTCCTGCCCCAGCACCGATGGTGCATTGCGGCCGGCCCCTTCGGTTTGGCGCGGTGCGCGCCGGCCCTTCGCTCGCCCCCCGCGCCGCGAACCTGCGCTGACCACTCCCGATCTGGTGCTGCTCAGCCTGCTCGCGGAGCGGCCCATGCACGGCTACCAGGCCAACCTCGAACTGGAGCGCCGCCAGGTCCGCGACTGGGCGGGCATCTCGCGGCCACAGGTCTATTACTCGTTGGAAAAACTCGCCCGCAGGCACCTGCTGCGCGCGGCCTCCGACAGAAGCCCCGCTGCCGGCCCCCAGCGCCGCGTCTTCCAGACCACGGCGCGCGGCCGCCGCGAACTGGCCCGCGCCCTGGCCCGGAAAGCTTGGACCGGCGCGAGAGAACGGCCCCCGTTCATCACCTGGCTGGCGCTTTCCTGGCAGGCCGCTCCGGCCGTGGTTCGGCGGCAGGTGCGCCGCCGCGCACAGTTTGTGCGCGCGGAGCTGGCGCGCGAGCGCTCCACGCTAGCCGCTGTGCTCCGTGAGGTGGGCCACCCATACCACGAAGCAGTCTGGTCGGTGAGCCTGATGGTCGCTCACCTGGAAACCGAACTTGGCTGGCTGGCCAGGCTTTCGCGTGAACTTCCCCGCCGCGCCCCGGCACGCCATCCGGACTACGCCGAGCCTTCCCTGTAGCGCAGCGCGAAATGCCCTGCGGCTTTTCCGCGGACATCCTCACCTGTGACCACCGGACGCTGCGCCGCCAGGCCCACCGCTCCGCGTGACGGGCAGATGAGAATGCCCAGCGCGCCCTGCCTGTCCGGTTTACCCATACGCATCCCACGGGCTCCCCGCGGACCGGGTTGTTCCCGTGCGCGTATACTGGCACCAGTTCGGGCTCGCAGCCGCCGGGGGAAAAATTGCTGAATGTTCTCCACTCGCCGCAGGATTTTCTGCTGGCGCTGCTCTTTGCCAGCACGCTGGCGCTGGGCGCCTGCCTGTGGCTGGTGTGGCACGAGCTGCGCCGCGCAACCCGGCGCGATCCGAAATCCCGGCGCGAGTCCGGGGAAGATCCGGTCCAATCGCAGATCGCCGCCCTGAACGAGAAATGGAACCAGGAACTGGCCCGCCACCGGCGCGAAACGGAACAGGTGGAGCGCAACCTGGAAGCATCCGTGCGCCGCAGGCTCGAGGAGCTTCAGGCGCTTCTGGCCAGCCTGCGCACCATCGAAGTCAAGCTCCAGGCGCGGCTCGCGCCTCCCGCCGTAGAGCCGCCCGCCGGCCCGGTTGCCAAGGAGGCGCGCGGCGGCCTCAGCGTGATCGCGCGCCCGCCAAAAGCGGGGAGCGGTGAGGGTGCGGGCTGATCGGTTTTTCCCAGGTCAATCCAACAGCAATCCCGCGGTTGTGGCGCGGCGCGCAGCGCCCTGCACTGCTTTCCAAATCCAGACACAGAAGATCCGGCGCGCTCGGGGCAGCCTGCCGCAACGGTCTCGGGAAGGAAGGAATTAAAGCTGGAGCTGTCCGGCGTAAACCACTGAGGGCTTTCCCGGCTCGATGCGCCCGATCGCGTAAACTTTTTCGCGCCGGCGCTTCAAGTGCGCTTCCACCAGGCGCAGGTTTTTCGGCGGCACCACCAGGATCATTCCCACCCCCAGGTTGAACGTGTGCAGCATTTCTTCCTGGCTCACTTCGCCCAGGCGCGCCAGGTAGCGGAACACCGGCAGGACCGGCCAGGAGCCCAGTTCCACGCGCGCCTGCACATTGCGCGGCAGCACTCGCGGCAGATTTCCGGTAATCCCGCCGCCGGTGATGTGTGCCAGCGCGGAGACCCAGCCTCGCCGCAGCAGCTCGCGCACCGGCCGCAGGTAGCAGCGATGCGGCTTCAGCAGTTCCGCGCCCACCTTATTCTGCAATTCCGGTGCGTACGTTTCCGGTTTCAATCCCGCTACCTCGAAGACCAGTTTCCTCGCCAGCGAATAGCCGTTGGTATGCAGGCCGCTGGAGGGCAGGGCCAGCAGCACGTCTCCGGCGCGCACCGCCGAGCCGTTGAGGATCTGCCCGCGTTCCACCGCCCCGATGATGAATCCGGCCAGGTCGTACTCGCCCGGCGGGTAAAAGTCCGGCATCTCCGCCGTTTCCCCGCCAATCAGCGCGCAGCCTGCCTGCTTGCAGGCCGCGGCCATGCCTTCCACAATTTGTTCCACGATCTCGGGCACAAGCCTGCCCATGGCCAGATAGTCGAGGAAGAAGAGCGGGTCCGCGCCCTGCGTCAGGATGTCGTTGACGCAATGATTCACGATGTCCACGCCCACCGTGGAGTGCACGCCCACGGCGAAGGCCACCTTCAGTTTGGTGCCCACGCCGTCCGCGCTGGCTACCAGCACCGGCTCTTTCCACCGCTTGCGGTCCAACTGATACAGCGCCCCAAATGCCCCGATATCGTTGAGCACGCCGGAGGTAAAAGTGCGCCCGGCCAGATGCCGGATGCGCTGCTTGGCGCGGTCCGCGCGTGAGATGTCGACACCTGCGTCCGTATAGCGCATGAGGTAGGCGGCGGGAAGTACCGGGTCCCGCGTCCCGATGCTTCGGGATCAGAACGGCACGAACAGGCGGCGCCAGCGCACGTGGCTGGGATGCAGCAGGGCCATGCGGTAGGCGCCCAACCTCTCGCGGATGTGCCCCGGCTGCCAGGCTTCGCCCGGCGCGTCCAGCGAAAGATAGATGAACAGGGGCGTGCCCACGATCGCCGAGCGCGGCACGTAGCCCCAGTAGCGGCTGTCGTAGGAATTGTTCCGGTTGTCACCCATCACGAAATAAGAATTCGCCGGCACCTTGTAGGGACCGCGATTTTCCCAGGCGTCGGGTGTGTCCGGCAGGTACGGCTCGGAGAGCGGTTTGCCGTTCACCCACACCGCGCCGCCCCGGATCTCCAATTCATCCCCGGGCATGCCGATGATGCGCTTCACGAAATCAGGATGGCCCGGCAACGGCGCGTGGAATACGATCACCTCCTGCCGGTGGGGCTGCTTCCACAAACTCACGTGCAGGCCGGTGAACGGCACTTCCGCGTCGTAGCCGAACCGGCTGACCAGCACGTGGTCGCCGATCAGCAGCGTTTTGACCATGGACTCGGAAGGAATCACCCGCGCCTGCACCAGCGTCCCCTGGATGAACAGGAACGCAAGGATCACCCACAGCCAGCCGCGCAATTCGCGCAGCACCCGCTCCCCCCGGTCGCTCCGGGTGGCCGCAGTTTCCGGGGTCGTGAGTGGGTTACTGGCAGCCACGGGTCGTCGCCACTTCCAGTTGCACCAGCTCTGTCGGGTAAATCCCCGTGTAACAGGAGGTGCAGAATTTTCCTTCGGTGTCTCCCACCGCGTCGCGCAAGTGCTCCAGCGAGAGATATCCCAGCGAGTCCGCCTCGATGTACTGGCGGATCTCCTCCACGGAGTGCTGCGCGCCAATCAGCTCCTCCCGCGTGGGCGTATCCACGCCGTAATAACACGGGGAGATGGTCGGCGGGCAACTGATGCGCACATGCACTTCCACCGCGCCCGCTTCCCGCACCATGCGCACGATTTTCCGGCTGGTCGTGCCGCGCACGATGGAATCATCCACCAGCACCACGCGCCTTCCCTCCAGCAGCCGGCGCACCGGGTTCAGCTTCAGCTTCACGCCGAAATCGCGGATGGACTGCCGGGGCTCGATGAACGTCCGTCCCACATAATGATTACGGATGAGCGCCATCTGGAAAGGGATGCCCGATTCCAGCGCGTAGCCGATTGCCGCGGGCACACCGGAGTCCGGCACCGGCACCACCATGTCCGCGGCCACCGGATGCTCCCGCGCCAGCCAGCGGCCCAGCTTTTCGCGGCTCAGTTGCACTGGCCGGCCGAACACCAGGCTGTCGGGCCGCGAGAAGTAGACGTGCTCGAAGATGCAGTGCTGCAGCGGCTTCTCCGCGGCAAAGCGGATGGATTCCTGCCCGCCGCGGGAGATGCGCAGCATCTCTCCGGGCTCGATATCCCGCAGGTATTCCGCGCCGATCAGGTCGAAGGCGCAGGTTTCCGATGCCACCACCCACGCGCCGTCCAGCCGTCCCAGCGCCAGCGGACGGAAGCCCCGGGGATCGCGGATGGCATAGAGTTCGTCGCGCGTCAGCACCACCAGTGAGTACGCGCCCTCCACCTGGTGCAGCGCGTCCGCCAGCGCCCCCGGCAGATTCCGCGCTGTGCTCCGCGCCGCCAGATGCACAATCACTTCCGTGTCGCTGGTGCTCTGGAAGATGGAGCCTTTATGTTCCAGCCGGCGGCGCAGCTCGTTGGCGTTGGTCAGATTCCCGTTGTGCGCCAGGGCCAGCTTTCCGCGGTTACAGTCGGTCACGATGGGCTGTGCGTTGATCAGCGACGTATCGCCCGCCGTCGAATAGCGCGTGTGGCCGATGGCCGCGTCTCCCGGCAGCCGCGCCAGCACATCGCCGGTAAAAATCTCCGAAACCGCGCCCATCCGCCGGTGGCTGTACAGGTCGTGGCCATCGCTCGAGGTGATTCCCGCGGACTCCTGCCCGCGATGCTGCAGCGCATAGAGGCTCAGGTAGCCGAGTTTCGACGCCTCTGGATGGCCGAACACGCCCACCACTCCGCAGTGGTCGTGCAGGCGATCGTCCCGTGAATGCGGTGAGGAATACAAACTGTGGCTCAACGGGCCGCCAGCGCGCGTTCCAACGCCCCGGCCCAGGCCGCGTGCAGGGACTCCACCGGTGAAGCGACAACTTCCCTGCCGTTGTACCGGATGCGGAAATTCCCCTGAGCGACGGTACCGAGCGTTTGCCGGCCCAGCTCATATTGTGCCGCAATCCGCTCGATGGCGGCAAGCGCGCCGCGCGCCGCTGTGACCACGGCGCGCCCGCCTCGTTCCGCGAACAGCGCCCACTCCGCCGGTTCTTCGCCTTCCAGCTCCACCTCTGCGCCCAGCGATTCCGTGGCGAAGAACGACGCGAAGCCGCTCTCGGCCAGCGCCACCGCCAGCCCGCCATCGGAGAGATCGTGCGCCGAATGGATCAGCCCCTCCGCCGCCAGGGCCACCAGGCACTCGATCAGCCTCTTCTCCTCCCCCAATTCAATCGCCGGCGGCGTCCCGGCGGTGATGCCGTGAATCGTGCGCGCATACTCGCTGGAAGAAAATTCCCGCGCCCCCTGCCCTGGCGTCGCGGCTCCTGAAGAGCGGCCATGCAGCAGCAGGATCACATCGCCCGGCGCGCGGAACCCCAGGCTCACCGCGCGGCCCTGATCCTCCAGCAGTCCCAGCACGCCCACCGTCGGCGTCGGATAGATCGCGCGGCCCAGCGTCTCGTTGTAGAAGCTTACGTTTCCACCGGTAATGGGCACCTCGAGCGCGCGGCACGCCTCGCTGATTCCGTCAATCACTTCGCTGAACTGCCACATGATTTCCGGCTTTTCCGGATTGCCGAAGTTCAGGCAATTGGTGGCGGCGATGGGCCGCGCGCCCACGCACGCCACGTTGCGTGCCGCCTCCGCCACCGCGTGCATGGCGCCCAGCCGTGGATCGAGCTGGCACCACCGCCCATTCCCATCCACCGCCAGCGCCAGCCCGCGCCCGGTTTCTTTCACCCGCACCACCCCCGCGTCTCCCGCGCCCGGCGCCACCCGCGTGTTCGTGCGCACCATGTGGTCGTATTGCTGCACGATCCAGCGCTTGGAGGCGATGGCCGGAGCGGCCAGCAGTCGTGTGAAATTCGCTGTCAGGTTCAAGCCCTCCGGCGCGAACCCCGCCAGTCGTTCTTCCTTCGCGGCGGGTGTGGGCGGCGCCAGCGGACGCGCGTACACCGGGCCTTCTTCAGCCAGCGGATGCGCGGGAATCTCCGCGGCCACTCGGCCGTGGTCCAGCACGCGCAACATTCCGTCGGATGTCACCTGGCCGATCTTCACCGCGTCCAGCTCCCACTTCCGGAAAACGCGCAGCACTTCCTCCTCCCGCCCGCGCTCCGCCACCAGCAGCATGCGTTCCTGCGATTCGCTGAGCATGATTTCGTAGGGAGTCATGCTGGTCTCGCGCTGCGGGACCCGCTCGAGATCTATCTCGATGCCGGTGGCGCCGCGCGAAGCCATTTCGCAGGTCGAACAGGTGAGTCCCGCCGCGCCCATATCCTGTATGGCCACCACCGCCCCGGTGTGCATGGCTTCCAGGCACGCCTCCAACAGCAGTTTTTCCAGGAACGGATCGCCTACCTGCACGTTGGGCCGCTTCTGCTGCGATTCTTCCGTGAATTCCGCCGAGGCCAGCAGCGACGCGCCGTGGATGCCGTCGCGCCC
>DATIYQ010000059.1:0-4967 GCA_035517515.1 Binatia bacterium | reverse complement strand
CCCGCGCGCGCCGTAACGGATGGAAACATGCCCGGCGGCCAGATTGACGATGGTGGCGGGGATGAAGAACGGGGAGATCTTGCCCGGCCCGCCATGCATCAGCTTGGTGTGCTCGCGCTCAATTACGTCGAACCCGCCGATCCCGGAGGCGATGTACACGCCCACCTGCTCCGAGTTCTCCGGCGTCACCGCCAGCCCGGACATCTTCATCGCGCAGTCGGCCCCGGCAATGGCGAACTGGATGAACCGCCCCATCTTCTTGATTTCTTTTTTCTCCACCCAGTTGAGGGGATCGAAGCCGCGCACTTCGCCGGCGATGCGGCTGTCGTGAGCGGAAGCGTCGAACAGGGTGATGGGGCCGATGCCGCTCGATCCCGCGACGATGTTTTTCCAGACTTCTTCCGTGCCGATGCCGCAGCCGCACAGCAGGCCCACACCGGTCACCACCACTCTGCGACTCAAGTTTGGAATGCTCCCCTTTGATTTCCGGCTGAGCCTACTTCGGAGCTTTTCCGTGCGCGTTCAGGTAATCGATGCAATCCTGCACGCAGTTCAGTCGCTGCGCGTCGGCATCGGGAATGTCAATACCAAATGCTTCTTCCAGAGCCATGATCAACTCAACTTGGTCGAGAGAATCTGCGCCCAGGTCCTTGAAAGGCGTCCGGGGGTCAACATCATTGAAGTCCGCCGGCACGTGCGCCTCGCTCGTTTGATGTCCCGAGCACTGCCGCGGCTATTTCTTGGCCGCGTGCTTCTCGATGTATTCGTTGGCGTCCTTGACCGTGGTGATTTTTTCGGCGTCTTCGTCTGGAATCTCGATGCCGAAGGCCTCTTCCAGGGCCATCACCAGCTCGACCTGGTCCAGCGAGTCCGCGCCCAAATCGTCCACAAAATGCGCGGTGGGCGTGACTTCCTCTTCGGAGACGCCGAGCTGTTCCACGATGATCTGCTTCACCCGCTCTTCAGTGCTCGCCATGCGACTCTCCTCCCTTATCAACCTCGTGCTCACACGCCGCTTCCTGGGTCCGCATGCAGCAGGCGACGGCACACCCTGACCGATTCCCTGAAAGAGGGCCACGGAATTGTAGCCACAGCCCCCGGCGAGGTCAACCGAACCGCGCGGCCCCGCGAACCGGCACGGCATTGCCGTGCCCCCCGGGAGCCCTCACGCCATGTACAGACCGCCATTCACATCCAGGACATGGCCGGTAATGTATCCGGCCTCGTCGCTGGCCAGGAATACGATGGCCGCGGCCACTTCTTCGTCCCGCCCCATGCGGCCCAGCGGGACCCGTGCCAGCATGGCATCCTTGACCGTTTGGGGCAGCGGATCCGTCATCGGCGAAACGATGAAACCGGGTGCCACGGCATTGACGGTGATGTTGCGCGAAGCCACCTCGACAGCGATGGCCTTGGTCAGGCCGATGAGCCCCGCTTTGGCCGCCACGTAATTGGCCTGCCCGGCATTGCCCATCTCCGCCACCACGGACGATACGTTGATGATCCGCCCCCACTTCTGCCGCAGCATCAGGCCCAGCGCCTGCTGCGTGGCCAGGTGCGCCGCGGTCAGGTTGACCTGCAGCACGCTGTCCCAGTCCTCTTGCTTCATGCGCAGCGCCAGGGTGTCGCGGGTAATCGCCGCGTTGTTCACCAGGATGTGCAGACCGCCGAATTTCGCGCGCACGGCATCAAAGCCCGCTTTGATTTGCTCGGAGCGGGCCACATCCATGGGCACGCACAGGGCCTCGCCGCCGGAACCGGTGATTTCTGCCGCGGCTTCGGCGAGCTTGGCCTCATTGCGAGCGGCCAGCGCCACGCGCGCTCCCGCGCGAGCCAGGGCCACTGCCGTTGCGCGGCCGATTCCCTGCGACGCTCCGGTCACCAGAGCGGTTTTGTCTTTCAGGCTGAACATGGATGTTTCAAGGGATCAATCTGCATCCGCGGAGGGCGTGCGCGCACGGGCGAGTTTTTCGGCGGCGGCTTGCAGGCTCTTTTCGTCTTCCACATTCACGCACAGAACCGAGCGGTCGATCTGCCGCAGCAGGCCGCTCAACACTTTTCCGGGCCCCACTTCCACAAACATGTCCACGCCCTGGTCGATCATCGCGCGCATGGAATCCTCCCAGCGCACCGGGAGCGAAACCTGGCGGATCAGCGCCTCCCGCGCATCGTCGCCCGCGCGGATGGCCTCTGCCCCCACGTTGGTCACCACCGGGATTTTCAGCGGGCCGAAAGCGGTTTTCCGCAGCTCATCCTCCAAGCGCTGCGCCGCAGACTGCATCAGCTCGCAATGAAAGGGCGCGGAAACCGGCAAGATCACCGCGCGTTTGGCTCCGCTTTGGGAGGCGAACTCGACGGCGCGCTTCACCGCGCCCGCATGGCCGGAGATTACGGTCTGCTCCGGCGAATTCAGATTTGCCGGCGTGACGACTTCGCCTTCCGCCGCGCGGCGGCATGCCTCCTCGACCTGCGCTCGCGAGAGGCCCAGGATGGCGGCCATGGCCCCCACGCCCGCGGGAACGGCCTCCTGCATGAAGCGCCCCCGCTGCCGGACCAGGCGCACGGCATCCACAAAATCCAGGCTGCCTGCGGCCACCAGCGCGGAGTATTCGCCCAGGCTGTGTCCAGCCACCATGGCCGGGGAGATGCCCGCTTCTTCCAGCGCCCGAAACGCGGCAATGGACACGGTGACCATCGCGGGCTGGGTGTTCTCGGTCAGTTTTAAGTCGTCTTCTGTGCCTTCGAAGCACAGGCGCGAGATGGAGAAATCGAGCGCGCGGTCGGCGGCGTCGAACACCGCGCGGCTCGAGGCAAACTTTTCATAGAGCTCGCGGCCCATTCCTGGGTATTGCGAGGCTTGTCCGGGAAAAAGAAATGCGCAGATGCCCATGGGTTTCCGGGGTCAGTGGGCCGCGGTCTCGCGGACCGCGGCGGGGGCACGAGGTGCCAGTTCCGCCTCGATTTTTTCGTTCACTCGCGCACGGGCCAGGCCCGCGGCCACGCGGATGGCGTTCTTGATGGCATTGGCATTGGAGCGCCCGTGGCCGATCACCGTAACCCCGCGCACGCCCAGCAGCGGCGCGCCGCCGTATTCGGAGTAGTCCAGCGATTCCTTGAAGCCCTTGAACGCGGGACGGGAGAGCAGCGCGCCCATTTTCGCGCGCAAGTCCTTGTTTAGGGCGGTGCGCAGCGTGGTGGTGAAATACTCCACCAGCCCTTCGCTGATTTTCAGCGCCACATTGCCGATAAAACCGTCGCACACGATGACGTCCACGTTCCCGGCAAACACGTCCCGGCCCTCGACATTTCCGGCGAAATTCAGCGACATTTTCTTCAAGCGGTTATACGCCTCGCGGGTCAGCTCGTTGCCCTTCATCTCTTCCTCTCCGATGGAGAGCAGGGCCACGCGCGGGCGCCGCGTGCCGAAAATCACCCGGTAATACACCTCGCCCATCACCGCGAATTGCTCCAGGTGCGCGGGCTTGGAATCCACGTTGGCCCCCACGTCCAGCATCACGGAGACCTTGCCCTTGGAGGTCGGAAAGGGAGCCGCCAGCGCGGGACGGTCCACCGCCGGCAGCGTGCCCAGCATAAAGTGGGCCACAGCCATCACCGCGCCGGTATTTCCCGCGCTCACCAGCGCGTCCGCCTGCCCTTCCTGCACCAGCCGCGCCGCCGCATGCAGGGAGCTGCCTTTCTTCTTCTTGTAGGCCGCCAGCGGCGAATCGCGCATGGTGATCACTTCCGGCGCGTGCACCACCTCCAGCGGCAGCCCGTTGACGTCCTGCTTTGCCAGCTCGTCTTTCACCGCCTGCTGCTGGCCCACCAGCAGCACGCGCACGCCCAGCTCGCGCGCGGCCGCAATCGCCCCGGCCACTTCCGAGTGCGGGGCGTGGTCTCCTCCCATGGCATCCAGTGCGATGGTAGTCATCTGGCGGCTCGGGGGAACGCGCAGGCTAGCGGGAAGGTACGGCGGCTCAGGCCGTGGTGTCAACGACTTCGCGGCCCTTGTAATACCCGCAGCGCGGGCACACCTGGTGCGGCAGCTTGCGCTCGTGGCAATTGGGGCACTCGGAAAGCGACAGCGCCGTCAGGTGGTCGTGCGACCGCCGCTGATTCTTGCGCATCTTCGAGTGGCGGCGCTTTGGATTGGGCATACGTACTCCTGCTCCGTTTCTCAGGGAATGGCGAATTATACCGGGTTTGGGCCGTGAACGCTATTGCTTCTTGCACCAGACCTGCTTCACCCGGGCCAGCGGGGCGAGCCGCGGGTCCGCGGGATGCGTCTGGCAGTGGCAGTCTTCGTGGTTCAGGTTGGCGCCGCATTGCGGACACAGGCCGCGGCAATCGCTCCGGCAAATGGCCTTCATGGGCATGGCCAGGTTCACCTGCTCGGCCAGGGCGTCGGCCAGGAAGAACCCCGGGCCTTCGAAGAATCCCACCTCGGCTTCCTCGTCGCCGATCTGCGCCTCATTGCCGCTGCGCAGCGAATTCATGGGACGGTACACCAGGTCGAACTCCCGGCTGATTTCCTCCGTCACCGGGTCCAGGCAGCGCGCGCAGACCAGTTCGACGCGGGTGTGCAGCTCGCCCCGCAGGCGGATTTGCCCGTCCACCAGCTCCGCGGTTCCGCGCACTTCCAGCGGATCCACCTGCTGGAACTCCTCCGTGTGGAAGTCAATCGTTCCCTGCGGATAGAGCTTGTGGATGCGCAGTTTCCTGACAGCCAATTCCTTGACGTCCAGGAACATCGCTCGAGTCCTTCCCCCCTGCAGCGTGAAGCGAATGCTCATTATAGAGCCTGCGTAAAGCGAGTCAAACGCAACCCCGCGCGGGGCGGCGAAAGGGATACGCGGCAGCGGAGGCGTTCAGCCCGTTACCCCATGGCAGCCGGTCATAGTGGGTGGCACAGGCACAAATCGGACGCGCGGTACTGCAGCGGGGCTGCCCCATTCTTCCGTCCGTGC
>DATIYQ010000058.1:0-15358 GCA_035517515.1 Binatia bacterium | reverse complement strand
GGGCCGTGGGTCTTGTAGCTGGCGATGAGTTTCGGCGTGGGCCGCGGGCTGAAGCCGCTGTAATGCGGATCGTCTTCCGGCGAGATGATCTGCAGCACGCGCAGGCCGTTTTTCCCGTCGGCCACAAACGCAAACGCGCTGGCGGAGACCATGCCGATCTTCACATCGTTCACGTCGTTGATGGCGCCGTCGGCCGTGAACACCTGGTCCAGTTTGGGCGCCTCCGGCTGCTCCACGTCCACAATGGCCAGGCCCTGCGCGCCCGCGGAGACGTAGGCATAGGTGCGCGCGACGTACACGTTGCGCGCGTCGGGGAAGGGAACCAGCGCCCCGGGCACGCGGCGGGGATGCCCCAGGTCGGTCACGTCCAGCACCTTCAATCCTTCTTTATCCACCACGAAGGCATACCGGAACTGCACGGTGATGGCGCGCGCATCCACCAGGTCCGGCGCGCCGATTTCCGCGGCCAGCTTGGGCTCCAGCATATTGCTCAAATCCACCACGGCCAGGCCCTTGTCGCACAGCACATAGGCAAAGGTGCCCACGGTGATGATGCGCCGGGCGCCATGGAGCGCGCCGTTGGGATTGAAGGCATAGGCGCGCTTCAGGAAGTTGTTGGTGGGGTCGCCGTCCAGCAAGGTGCCAACCCCGGGCATCCGGTGCTTCAGGTTCGGATCCCCTACCACCACCAGGCCTTCCTCGCGGTCGGCCACAAACAGGAAACCGTAAATCAGGTTGATGGGCTGCTCTTCATTTTCCGGAGGCACCACGCGCAGGGGGTCCACACCAAGCGTGGTGGGAGAGGCGACCGCGGCCGCATCCTTGGTCTTCAGGTAAAACTTCTGCCCGAAGGGAGAAACCGGGGCGGTGGTGATTTTCTCGGAGAAATCCTTGTTATCCACGTTGGCGATGTCGTAGATGCGGAATCCGTGCTTGCCCTCGGCGGCGTACACGTATTCGCCGCGGGCCTGCAGGTCCTGCACATCCCCGTGGTGCTCCACCGCGGTGGTCAGTTCGCGCTTGTGTTCGACGAAGCGTTTGTAGTTGTCCGGGTAGGCCATGCGCTGCAGATCGCTGCCGTAGATGGCTTCCGGCTCGTCATGTTCGGCCACGGCCACGGCTTCGAACCCTTTGCTGCCCGTGGCCACGAACACGTAGCGGCCGATGAAGTTCATGAAATTGGTGCCCTGCAGCAGCATCGAAGCCATCCAGGCGTTGTTATCCCGCGCGTTGGAGATGTGGCAATCGCTGCACGTCTTGGTTTCCTTCGAGCGCACGGTGTGCGGCACGTAGGTGCTGAAGGCTTCTCCGCTGAACCCCGGGGCGGAGATGGTCTGCTGCACGTAGTAGGTCCAGTCGCGGTCCAGGTTCTGGGAGCTGACCAGGATGGCGCAGGAGGAGCGCGCCGGCGAAAACCGGTGATGGGTCACGGTGCCGTCGATGGCCATCATCCACATGTCGTCGCGCAGCACCTGGAAGTTGTAGCTGATGTAATTCCGCGTGGTGATGCCCTCGTAGTGCAGCATGGGCCGCTTGGCGTTGGCCTTCTGCTGCAGGTGGCAGCCGAAGCAACTGGTGGTCCAGGAGGTGTGGCAGGTGAAACAGCTCATCTTGCTGTTTTCGTGCGCCAGCTTGGAGTGGTCCTCCGGCACGCTGCCCCAGGTCTTGCCGTCCTTTTGCAGTGTCTTGGCCCAGCGCGACTTTTCGCTGTAGTGGGCGTTGCCGGGCGTGATGGTATCCAGCGTCTGCACCACTTCCCACTCGATTCCCGGCGTGACCATGGAGCGCTGGTAGAGCCGCCCCTCGCGCCACTCGAACTGCCGCTGCCCATACGGGGTCCGATAGGCCTCCAGCGGAAAGCCCGGAGTCTGCGCGGCAAAGCCGGAGGTCACCAGCGTGGCCTTGTGCTCGATCGAGCCGTGGCAATCAATGCAGTCAATCTCCACCGCCGCGCGGGGCTCCCCGTAGAGGTGCGTGTCTCCGTGGTTGTCCTGGCGGAAGTGGCAATCGATGCAGTGCATGCCCTTATCCATGTGGATGTCCGCCAGTTGCACGCGCTTGTCCTTCAATTGGGGGTCGTCGAAAGGAATGATGTTGCCGTCCCCGTCCAGCAGATTGCCCTTGCGGTCGTGCTTGAAGGCGGCGCGGTACACCCAGCCATGGCCGTGGAAATCCGCGAACTTGGTGGTCTCCAGCTTGGAGTTGAATTCCGGCGTGCCCAGGTTATCCAGGAACTTTTCGTCAGACCACAACCCGCGCGCCGCCGCCGTTTCCGGGTTGCGCTTGCTCACTTCATACAGCTCTTGCTCGCTCGGGTTGTGCTGCTTCTCCGGGTACATATGCTTGCCGTCCACCTCGTTGTCCCACCAGGTCACGCCGTAGTACGCCGCGATCCAGTTCGTACCGGGGTGGACGTGGCAGATCATGCACTGGCTCGAGGGGATGGCCTTGGTGAAGACGTGCTTGATGCCGTGGCCGCTCTCGTTCTTCGGAATCGTCGGGTCGCTGGTGGCCGTGAGCCCCAGATTCCCGAATTGTGCATAGGGGCCCGAGTGCAGCGGGTCGCGGTCGTTGGCGTAGATCACATGGCAGGCGGTGCAACCGCTGGCGCGATAGTCCCCGGGATGATCATTGGTGCCCGGCATGCTCAGCACGGGGTCCACCAGGCGGGTCTTCTGCAAGCCCAGGAACACCGGGTCGGTACGCAGAAGCGTTCCAAACCCGCGGTTGCTCAGCTTCACATCCGGCTTGCCAGGATCTTCTTCCGTATTGGGGATTCCCGCTTCGCCCTTCTTGCCCCCGCCGCGCTCGAAGACGCGCAGTACGTTGCTGGGCTGTGAGATTTCCCAGCGCTGCAGCGGGGTGAGCTCCGGCATCCAGCCCTTCAAGCGTGTCTCTTCGGCCGTCGGTTTTGGATACGCTTTGATCCCCCGCGGTTCTCCGTCCACCGTATAGCTCTCGCCGAAACGGGTGTTCTTGAACGGATAGGAGCCGTTGTTGTAGAGCGCCGTGCCCCACAGGAAGCCCACGTGGGTCATCATGCTGGTGGAAACGGCACGGACTTCGTAGGCGTGGCAGCGAGACTGGCCGCAGGTCTGATTGGCGATGCGCAAATCGCCGGGATTCACGAACCGGACGTACTCCGGACTCTCCTTCAGCCACATCGCGTAGAAATCCGGCGGAACCCCGGCCCGGTCCTGCAATTCCTTGTTGCGCGGCTGCGGATGGGCCTTGTGCTTCGCGTCCTGATATTCGCTGGAGCCCGGATTGCTTCCCGCGGCCACGCTCACCCCCGGGTCGCCGCCATGGCAATCCGCGCAGCCGATGGCGATCGGCGCGTTGGCATGCATGGTGGGGGAATCCTCGGAAGTGTGGCAGGAAATGCATCCGGCGCTCTTCCGCTGGGCGTCCGCGGCGTCCTGCCCGAAGATGGATTCCTGCGCCTCAGCGGCGGGGGGCGCCGCGGGAGGGGCCGTGGCGTTCTGCGCGCCGCGCGGGGGATTGCCGCCCGCGGCCCCGGAGGCCATGGCAAAAGAGAGCACCGCGGATGAGGCCAGCAAGAGCCAGCCGAACGCAGCGGGATGTTGCGCTGCCGCAGGTTTTGCGGATGAGCTACGGCCGAAGATCTGAGCGATGCGCATGGTTAGAAGACGAAATCCAGCTTGGTGAATACCGACCAAAGCTGTCTCCCCGTGTAAATATCCCGGAAGCCGTCCATCGGCGAAAGGCCCGAAGCTCCAAAGGTCAGCACGATGTTCTCGCTCAAAGGCGGACGGTACCGCACCCCAACGCTATAGTCCATCCCGATATCGTGCCGGATGTTGCGCTGGAACAGAATCTCCTGCAGCGGCTCGGTGCGGTCGAAGCGCAGATAGTTGAGGTTCAGGAACAGCCGGGCCTTCGGCGTCAGGTCAATATCCGTTCCGGCGTTCACCAGATACAGCCCGGGGTTCACGAAGTTTGCCTGGCCTTCCACTTTGTCGGAACGCAGGTTGGCCAGCAAGCTCTCATCCGGTGTTAGCGCGAGACCGGAGCCGGTCAGCCGGATGCCCTCGCGGTTCCAGAAGCTGAAAATTCCACCGGCAAAATCCGGCGCGTCCACAATGGAATCGAATCCGGTGGCCCGGCCGCTGCGCGGATTCTTATCGCCGCTGGAGTACAGTCCGGAGATGCGGTAACGAATCCAGTCGCGATCCAGCGAAAGCTCCACGGCCGCAAACTGGGCGTTGACCGTGACCTTTCGGCCGGCGATCGGGTTCAGGCTGTCTTCCCCCGCCGCTTCGTAGAAGGCATGGGTGATGTTGATTTTTCCCAGGTGCCCGCTGCCCAGCCAGCCGAAGTAACCCACGCGGATGCCGTGCGTAAACGCCCCCGGATTGCTGCCGATGCCGATCACCGTGCCCACCGGCGCGGGACGCACCAGCACCCCGTTGTCGTTGTAGTGCAGGCCCCCGTCATCCTTGTTCCAGGCGCCCACCAGTTCCATGGTGTAGCCCTTCACCAGGAAATCGGAGCGGTAGAAGTTGCCGATGATCACCTGCTGGTCGCGCGGATCAAAGGTGTTCAGCCCGCTGTTGGTGTTTTTCTCCAGCAGGTAGAAATACGCGGCGTTGAATTGCCACTTGTTGTTGTCCGCGATCCCAAAAATCCGCAGGCCCGGCTGCGAATCCACGTACAGGAAGCCCCGGAAATCGCTGGAAAATTGCTGGATTCCCGCGCGCATGGAGATGAAATCGTAGTTGGGGCTGAGGTCCGCCAGTTTGGCCTCGAAAAAGCCCTCCTGCAATCCCACGTGGGTGTCGAACCGCGTCGTGCCGTTCAGCGGACTGGGCCCCACGATGCCCAGTTCCTGCACCGAAAGGTAGTTCAGGCTGGCCTCCGGCGTGAACTGGATCCGCCAGTCCGGCTGGCGGAACCCGGCGTCGCCGTGGAACAGATTCATGCTTATGCGAAACGTCTGGTCCAGAAAGTACTGCCCACCCTTCCCGAAAAACTCGGAACTGCCCGGCTGCGCCGTGCTCAGCCCGCTGGGCGAAGGGACATAGCGGCCGTCCATAAACGTGCTGCTGGTGGCGGTCAGGTCGAAAAACGTCTGCGGGCCAAACACCTCCGGCCAGATCGGGTAATCGCCCTTCAGCCGGTTGCGATTGAACGAATTGTAAAGGTGGCCGGTCACATAGGGAAATTCGCCCTTCACCGCGTAACGGCGGAAGGGGGGCATCTCCGGGTGCCAGCGGTCCGGCAGCGTCGAGTAAATCTGCGAATCGGGAACCAGCACCTCTGGCAGCGGATAGTATTCGTAATTTGGATCCCAATCGGGACGCCGCCGCCACTCGCGATACGTGGCGGTAATGGCCGGCAAGGGAGCCGGAAGGGGCGGCCCCAACTCCGGACGCTCCGGCACCCGCGAGGTTGGGACCGTCGCCGCGGCGGATACCAGGGAGACTTCGATGATCACCAGTTCCCCCGCGGCCACCGGCACCTTGGGCCGGCCCAGCGGTTCGAAGCCCGCGGCTTCCACTTTCAATTCGTAATCCCCCGCGGGCAGTTGCAGCAGCCGGAAGACGCCCCCGCCATCGGCCGAGGCCGCGTGGATTTCTCCGTTGGCAAGATTTCGCACCGTCACCAGCGCCCCGGCCAAAGGCCGCGCAGCGTTGTCGGCAGACGCCTGGCGGATGATCCCTTCAATGGTCCCGGTGTCCGGGCGCGTCTGGCGCGGAATGCGTTGCGGCCCGGGCTTTTCCTGCTGAATTTGTGCGCTGCCGGTGGGAGCCGCCGGATCATCGCCCGGCCGCGCGGTCCCTTGCTGCGCCCACACTCGTGGGGCTGCTGGGAACGCCGCGGAACAGACCAGCAGCAAACAGGCCGCGAAAGCACGAGGCCGCGGCCTTACCGGGACTGGGCCGGTGGGCTTGCGCCCGATCTGCGGAACTCCCATCTCCATAGGTGCAGGAAGGCGCCCTTAAATTGCCTCAGAACTCCCCGGGTTTGCAACGGTTTTCCCGGAAAATGTTTCTCAGGGTACCCCGGGAGGCCAAATTTGGAAACTCGCTCGGAACAGGGGTTGAGTGTGTCCTCGCGGTGTGATACTACCTGTCAGACTGGAATGGCTATTTCGACCGCCAACTCCCAGAACGCGGCGAGCGCAGGGCACTCTGCTACACGCGACCCGGCACGTGTCGGTGTGCGCGCCCGCAAGCTGGCTGCGTGGATGATGTCGTTCCTGCTGCCTTTCGCCTTGAGCGGATGCACCGGCGGTGGCGACCCCCCGAGTTCCTCTTCGGGGTCCCCGGTTTATCCTGCGCCTCCGCCTGGCCCTGACGCGGTGCTCACTGCCGCGGATGTCACCAGCATCGTCCAGGCCGCGGCTGCTTCCGTAAACGACGACACCATGGCCATTGCCGTGGTGGACCGCCAGGGAGACGTGCTGGCGGTGTACCAGAAGCCTTCCGCTCCAGCCAATTCCACCTACTACGGCCAGACGATTGACACTCCGGACCTGGCCGTGGGCCTGGCCCGGGCCACAGCCCTATTCAGCATCGATCAGGCGCCGCTCTCCACGCGCTCCTTGCGCTTCCTGGGAGAGATTCATTTTCCACCGGGGGTGATGAACGCGGGGAACGGCGACCTGTATTCGATTGAGAGCAGCAACCGCGGCTGCCGGCTGGATTCTCCCGCCGTCCCTTACAACCCGGGCAAGGCCTATCCCCAGACCTTCGCGCTTTCGCCGCCGTTTCCTGCCAATACTCCCGGCTTCGGAATCGTCACCGGCAAGGCGAATGTGATGGACAGTCTTCCCGGGGCGGTCAACCCGGGCGGCGTTCCGATTTACAAAAAGAACCTGAACGGCGACACCTTTATGGTGGGCGGCGTGGGAGTTGTAGCCGTAAATATTGACGTGGCGGAATATGCCGCGTTCTCCGGGGCGTTTTCACCCGGATTCGGGCTGGTGGTGCCATTTCCGGGCGAAGTGCTGATCGGCGGTGTGGCCCTTCCTTTTGTCGTCAACACCACGATTCCGGCCGGCTTTAGTGCCGGAACCGCGGACGGCGCCTACCTCCCCGGATTCAGTCCCGTGGATAGCCCGGGTCCCGTACCGGACGGCGACCTGATTGGTCCCGTGGCCGGCCCGCTGGGTGGACTCACCGTGGCCCAGGTCACCGAAATTCTGGACGCGGCGGTGACCACCGCCAGCCTTACCCGCAGCGCGCTTCGCCTGCCGCAGGGCTCGCGCACGCAAATGACCATCGCCATCGCCGATCTGGACGGCACCATTATCGGCCTGCGCCACATGCGAGACGCCACCATCGAAAGCATCGATGTGGCGGTCACCCTGGCGCGCAACGAGGTCTATTTCAATGGTGGTTGGCCCGGCGGCATCGTGCCGGGCGATGTTCCTTCCGTGCCTGCGGGCACCGCGATTACCAATGGCGCCGTCAACTTCATGGGCCAGCCGCTGTTTCCTCCGGATATTGACGGCTCGCCGGTGGGCCCGCTCTTCTTCCTGTTTGTGAACGACGTGGCCACGATTTTCTCGCACACCTGCGGGCAAGCCTCGCAGCCGCTGGGGCCGAACCAGAGTGGAACCACCTTCCTCGCCGCGGGCGGTGTGGGTCTCTATGACTCCACCGGGAAACTGCTGGGAGGCCTGGGGGTTCGCGGCGATGGGGCGGACCGGGACGACTTCGTGGCCAACGGCGCGGCTTCCGGCTTTGCGAATCCCCTCCCCACCTGCTCCGGGACCAACTGCTACCTGCCGAATCCGAGCATTCGTACCGACCAGTTCTGCATCAACGCGCTGGGGGCGGCATTGCCGTGCGGAAGCCCCGGCGCCGTCCGCCTGCCATTTTCCAAATTCCCGCGAAATCCCACATTTTGAGGGCTGGGGGAACCCGCTCGCCCCGGGACCTTCATCGGTCCATGTACTGCGCCTCTCCGTTGCCGAACGACCAGTTTTCCCAGGCCACTTCCACCAAGTTGATCACCAGGTCCTGCGGCGGCAGCCCCGGCGACTCCGCCAGGATCTCCGCCATGCGGCGAAACAGCGCGCGCTTTTGCTGCGGTTTGCGTCCCGTGCTCAGCGTAATCTGCACCAGGACGATCCGGTCCGAGTGCTCGATGCCCAGGTAGTTCGCTGCACACACCAGCCCGCCGGGCGCGTGTTCGGTGATCACCTGAAAACGATCGTCGGCGGGCACGGCCATGGCTTCCACCAGGGCGCGATGCACCCCATCGCCGAGCGCGCGGCGATACTCTGGAGTGGTCCCTTCCCGCACGGAAATTCTCACCATTGGCATGCGTGGTCCTCCCTGGATTTCAGATGATCGGCGCGGCGGAATGTTATGAAACGCGGCGGAGGAGCGCGCGGCGCCCAGCGCCCATGCCGCGCGGAGCGGCTGTCCGGGACCGGCGCCTCCCCCCGGGGAGCGTGCGTTGCTTTGCGCCTTACCCTTCGCGCACTTTATGCCCGCTCAGATTTCCCAGGCCGTCGTACGCGGCGTATTTGTACATCTCCGAAAGCGTGGGGTAGTTGAAGCACAGCTCGATGAAGGCATCGATGGTATCGCCGTCATAGAGCGACATCAGGCCCAGATGGATCAGTTCCGTGGCAATCTCCCCGATGATGTGCACCCCCAGCAGCTTTTTATCCGCCCGGGCGAACACCAGCTTCAGTTTCCCGTTGGTATCCCCGCAGATTTGCCCGCGCGCGTTGTTCTTGTAGTGCGCCACCCCGGTGCAATACTCGATTTTCTTCTCCTTGCAGGATTCTTCGGACTCGCCGACGGAAGAGATTTCCGGAATGGTGTAAATCCCCATGGGCAGCATGGAGGCCACGCGCTGTTTGTACTGGAAGCCGAAGGCGTGGCACATGGCCACACGGGCCTGCTCCATGGACGTGGAGGCCAGCGCGGGATTGCCGATCACGTCGCCGGCCGCGTAGATGTGCGGCGCCCTGGTCTGGTAATTTTCGTTGACCTCGATGTGTCCGCGTTTGTTCACCCCCAGACCGCATTTTTCCAGTTGCAGCCCGTCCACGGCCCCGATGCGCCCGGCGGCAAACAGGGCCTTTTCTCCCTCCAGCGACTGGCCGCTCTTCATTTGCAGGCGCACCCCCGTGGAAGTGCGTTCCAGCTTTTCCATCCGGTCGTTGAACCGGAATTCCATGCCCCATTCGCTCAGCCGCTCGCACAAGGTGTCGGACATTTCCCGGTCCAAAAAAGTCAGCACCGTGTCCCGCCCGTCGGTCAGGGTCACCTTCACGCCCAGGGCCTGGAAAATCGAGGCATACTCGCTGCCGATCACCCCGCCGCCCACCACCACCAGGCTCTCCGGGATTCTGTCCATTTTCAGGATGCTGTCGGAATCAAACACGGTCACATCATCGAAGGGAATGTCGGAAGAGCGGTTGGGCTTGGATCCGGTGGCGATCAGGATCACTTCCGCGCTGAGCAGGCGCTTGCGCCCGCCCGCCATGGTCACACTCACGGTGTGCGCATCCTCGAACCCCGCCTGGCCCTGCATCAGTTCGATCTTATGGAGCTCCAGGTTCTTCAGGATTTTGCGGCGCTCCATTTCCACCACTTCGCTCAGGTGATGCATGAAATCGCCGATCTTCAAGCCTTCGCGCAGTGAATAGTCGATGCCGTAGAGCCCGCGCTGCCTCATCCCGGAAAAATAAAGAGCGGATTCGCGCAGCGTCTTGCTGGGCACGGTTCCGGTGTTGATGCCCGCGCCGCCCACCTGGGCGGCGCGTTCGATCACCGCCACCTTTTTTCCGAAATAGGCCGCTTGCGCCGCGCCCTTTTCACCCGCCGGGCCGCAGCCCATCACCACCAGATCGAATTTCTCCGCCTGCGCCATGCGTACCTCCGTGAGATGCCTCGAGCAGGGGCAGATTGTAGCGCCGGAAGGCGCCGCTGCGCTGCGAAGTTCTGCGTTCTGCGGTGCGGCGGCCGGCCGCCGCGCTCCAGGAAAGCGGGCTCAGGGATGGGTCATTTCCTCCGGCCGGACCAGGCGGTCAAATTCCTCGCCGGAGAGATAGCCGAGCTTGAGGCAGGCCTCGCGCAGGCTGATTTTCTCGTGGTGCGCGGTATGCGCCACTTTCGCCGCCTTGTCGTAGCCGATCCGCGGGCTGAGCGCAGTCACCAGCATCAGGGAATTTTTCACGTACTGGTCAATGCGCTCGCGGTCGATCTCCATGCCTTTGACCGCGTACTCCACAAAGCCATGGCAGGCGTCCGCAATCAGCCGCACGGAATGAAGAAAGTTGTGGATCATCACCGGCTTGAACACGTTGAGCTCGAAGTTGCCCTGCGAGCCGGCAAAGCCGATGGCCGCGTCGTTGCCCATCACCTGCACCGCCACCATGGTGATGGCTTCGCACTGCGTGGGATTCACCTTGCCGGGCATGATCGAGGAGCCCGGCTCGTTTTCCGGCAGGGTCAGCTCGCCCAGGCCGCAGCGCGGTCCGCTGGCCAGCCAGCGGATATCGTTGGCGATTTTCATCAGCGAGGCGGCCAGCGTCTTCAGCGCCCCGCTGGCAAACACGATTTCGTCGTGCGCGGAGAGCGCGGCAAATTTATTGGGATGCGAGCGGAAGGGCAGCCCGGTGAGCTCGGCGATTTTTCGCGCGGCGCGCTCCGCAAACTCCGGATGGGCGTTCAAGCCGGTGCCCACGGCGGTCCCGCCGATGGCCAGGTTGTAGAGCCCGTCCAGCGCCTGCTCCTGGCGCGCCAGGTCCGCGCGCAGCAGCGCCGCCCACCCGCCCATCTCCTGGCCCACGGTCAGCGGCGTGGCGTCCTGCAAATGGGTGCGGCCCACTTTCACCACGCCGGCAAACAGGTGGGCCTTGGCCTCGATGGCTTCGGCGGTTTGCCGCATCGCCGGGAGCAGCGCGTTCTTCACCTGCATGGCCGCGGCGATGTGCATGGCGGTGGGAAACGTGTCGTTGGACGATTGCGACATGTTCACGTCGTCGTTCGGATGGACGGGCTTCTTCGAGCCCAGCACCCCGCCGGCCAGCTCGATGGCGCGATTGGAGATCACTTCGTTGGCGTTCATGTTGGTCTGTGTGCCGCTGCCGGTCTGCCAGATGCGCAGCGGAAAGTGCGCGTCGAGTTTTCCTTCGATCACTTCGTCCGCGGCCTGGGTGATGAACCGGGCCTTCTCGGGCGCGAGCTTTTTCAGGTCCACGTTCACCAGCGCCGCGGCTTTTTTCAGGATGCCCAGCGCGCGAATCATTTCCCGCGGCATCACGTCGTGGCCGATGTTGAAGTGCAGGAGCGAGCGTTCCGTCTGCGCGCCCCAGTAGCGGTCGGAGGCCACCTCGATGGCCCCCATGCTGTCGGTTTCCATGCGTGTGGTGCGAATCTGGTTCAACGTTGCCGGTTCGGACATGGCCCACCTTCCCCGCATATTGTACGCCCGCCCGGTTCCCGGGGGTGGCGCCAGCGGGCCGCCGGCTCCACAAAATCCTGCCGCCGCGGGGTATAATGGTTCACCGGATTCGTCTGCGAAGATGATCAAAGATCCAGCCGCTTGGCGGGCGTGGGAGGAGCAAGGACCTCTCAGCGAACCTCCTGATTTTTCGCGCAACCTCCAAATCCTGGAGGCCATGTACAGCTTGGCGTGCTCTTTGGGCGTCTTCCCACCCGAAGATCCCCTCGCCGGCCTGGAAACGGACATCCGCGTGGCGAGGATTCTAAATGTTCGAGGCGCTGCTGGCCAAACTGGGCCGCGGACTTGACGGCCGCGGAATTCCCTACATGCTCATCGGCGGGCAGGCCGTGTTGCTCTATGGGGAGCCCCGGCTGACCCGCGACATTGATGTGACCATCGGAGCGGGACCGGAAAGACTTTCCGAATTGCTCGAATTTGTCAGGGAAGCCGGCTGGCGTGTCTTGCCGGACCGTCCGGACGAATTTGTGGCCAGAAATCTCGTACTGCCAAGTGTGGACCCCGCCTCCGGCATTCGCATCGACCTGATTTTTTCTCTGTCGCCGTATGAACGGCAGGCGGTGGCTCGGGCCCGGGTGGTCGAGGTGAACGGAGTCCCCGTTCGTTACGCCACAGTCGAAGACCTGATCGTTCACAAGCTTTTCGCGGGCCGTCCTCGCGACATGGAGGACGCCCGGACCATCCTGCTCAAGAATCCGGCGCTGGATAAAAGTTACGTTCGCCGCTGGCTGGGTGAGTTCGGGCCGGACGCCAGCCCGGGAATGCTCGAGGCCTTCGAGGCCATCTGCGCGGCTCCCAAATCTTGACGCCGGAAGAGGGATTCCCCGGCAGGCGGTTCCTCCACCCGCAGGGCCCGGAGGGGGCCGAGGCGCGCCAGGCGACCAGCGCGCACGCCGCCCCGGTCAGAGAGAGCACAACGAACGTGGATACCACTGGGAAAGCGCGGGAAGCCGGTGCCCGCCGGATTCTGCGCCCACTTTGATTACTGGCCGGTTTTTTTCGCCTCGCGAGTGCCGGACCGCCCCATCACCGGACCACCCTCACGCCCCCTCCGCGTGCGCCGGACGAGCGCGCCCGGGGACGCGCGATCAAGGCCGCGCCGCAGTTGCGTCCTTCAGAGTGCCAAACTTGCGGGCAATCGGCAGCAGCGTGGGATAGAACTGCACGAAGCTGTGCTCCACGGCGGCGTGATCTTCGTGGCATTGCCAGCAGGCCGCTTTGGCCACCGGACCGGCAGTGGTGGCCTCCGCGCGGAACGTGAAGTACGCCCAGGTTTCGGGAAAACGCGCGGAGTCTTTTACCTCTACGCCCAGCCCGGCGAGTGCGGCTTGATAGTGGCCGGCTTTGTTGATCGAGCCTTCGCTGGCCGATTCCCGCTCCTCGACCACAAACATGGTTTTCTCAGGCCATCTGCCGCTGGAAAGAAATTCACGGTAGGCGGCGGGGGTGACGAACACGTTGGTGAATTGGTCCCCGCCCGCTTTGCTGTAGGACATGCCCAGTCCCGAGGACAGGTAAATCCATTCCCGATACCCCTCAGGAAAAAGCAATTGGCCGTTCGCGGTGTAACGGGGAAGCGTGGCGCCGGCTTCCTGCCGGCCGCTGGAGCGGACGGCCGCGCCGGCGAATACGAGGAGCGAGAAGACGAGAAGCGCGCGCAGTTTCATCTTCGAAAATCCCTCCCGAGCACGGCCGTTGACCGGCAAAAAAGTTGTCGGAGCGGATGGCCGGTGCGCCACCCTATTCCGAACGCAAGGCCACTAACGGATCGACGCTGGCGGCGCGGCGCGAAGGAATGAAGCACGCGGCCGCGGCCACGGCCAGCACCACCAGGGCGACCGCCAGGTAGGTGACCGGGTCCGTGGGCTTCACGCCGAACAGCAGGTCCGCCATCCAGTGGGTGAGCGGCGGGGCGCCGGCCGCGCCCAGCGCCAGCCCCAGCACCACCAGCACCATGCCCTGGGCCAGCACCATGCCCAGCACGCGCCCGCGCGTGGCCCCCAGGGCCATGCGGATTCCAATCTCGCGGGTGCGCTGGCTCACCGCCAGCGCGGTCACGCCGCTGATTCCGGCCAGCGTGATGATCAAGGCCAGAGCGGCAAAAATGGCAATCAGGCTGGCGGTCAGCCGCGGCGAGGCCAGCCACTCGTCGTGGATTTCATCCAGGGTGCGCACGCGCACCACGGGCTGTTGCGGGTCCACTTCATGCACCGCGTCCACCACCGTCCTGGCCATCCGGCGCGGGTCCAGCGCGGTGTGCACCATCACCACGCCACTGAGTTGCGCGTTCTGCAGCAGCGACGCATAGACGGTGTCCACGGGAGGCTTGTTCAAGCCGTACTGGCGCACGTCCCCCACCACGCCCACCACCGTCATCCAGGATTTGCCGTCGTCCAGGGAGACGCGCTGGCCCAGGGGGCTGCCGGAAGGCCAGTGACGCTGCGCCAGGGACTGGCTGATCACCACCACCTCCTGCATGCCCCGTTTGTCTGCGGAAGTGAACAGGCGCCCGCGAGTCAGCGGGATGCCGAGCGTCTTGAAGTAATCCTCGCTGACCACGTGCACATTCGCGTGCGGATAGGGCGTGCCCTGCGGCAAAGGGTGCCCCTCCACGCGCAAGGTGCCCACGAAGGGATCGGCCTGCGAGTCCACCGGAAAGGGCGAGGCGAAGGCGGCGGAGAGCACCCCCGGCTTCGCCGCTACCGCGGCCAGCGCCTTCTGCCAGAAAGCGTCCTTGGAGCTGTCTTCCGCGTACTTCGTGAAGTTCAGGCTCACCACGCTGGAGAGCACGTTTTCGGAGCGGAAGCCGGTCTCCACGGATTGCAGCTTGGCCAGGGTGCGCAACATCAGTCCGGCGCCAATCAACAGAATGAAGGAGATGGCCACCTGCGCAGTCACCAGCACGTTGCGCACGCGGTGCCGCCCGGCGGTGTCCGAGGTGCGTCCGCTGCCCTGGTTGAGCGTGGCGGCGAGCGCGCGGCGCGAGCCAAGCGCCGGAATCGAGCCGAACAGGAGCCCGGTCAGCAGGGAAACGGCCAGCGCGAACAGCAGCACCCGGCCATCGATGCCGATGTCTCCGGTGCGCGGCGTGAAGCGCGCGGCAAAGGCCACCAGCAGGTTCCTGAAGGTCGCGGCGACCACCAGCCCCAGGCTGCCTCCGGCCACGGCCAGCAGCGTGCTTTCGGTAACCAGTTGCCGGAACACGCGGGAGTGCGATGCCCCCAGCGTCGCACGAATGGCCAGTTCATGCTCGCGGCGAATCTGGCGAGAGAGCGTGAGATTGGCCACGTTGGCACAGGTGAGCAGGAGCACCAGTCCTGCGGCCCCCAGCAGCACCAGGAAGGTTGGCCGCGCGCCCTGGGTGAGCTCGGCAACCAGCGGGGTCGAATCCGCCGTGTATCCCTGCCCGGGCGGATAGTGCGTGGGATACTCCCGGGCCAGACTGGCGGCGACGCTGGCCATGTCGTCCTGCGCCTGGGCCGGAGTCACCCCCGGCTTCAGCCGCGCGAACGCGCTGAGCATGCGCATATCCCGATCTTCCTGGGCGTGCGCGCTGGAGCGGAAGGGACACGAAGACGCCGGCATGTAAATCAGGTTGGAATCCGGATAGCCCGGCAGCGGTGGCAAGACGCCGACTACCGTGTGCACCCGGTCGTTCATCTGAAACGTTTTCCCGATCACGTTGGGATCGGAGCCCATCACGTTTTTCCAGTACCCGTAGGTGAGCAACAGCACGGGCTGCGCGCCGCGCTGGTCTTCCCCGGGCAGAAACAGCCGGCCGAGCGCCGGCTTCACGCCCAGCACCTCGAAGAAGTTGGCGGAAACCACTCCGGTCAGCACCCGCTGGGGATCGCCCTGGCCAAAATAGGTGAAGGACATGGAGTGATACTCGACCACGTCC
>DATIYQ010000057.1:0-2947 GCA_035517515.1 Binatia bacterium | reverse complement strand
TTCGAAAGCCCGAGCGCGCCAGCCACTTGCAGCGGCGAAAGATTGTACGCGGCCAGCTTTGCTTCATCCAGAATGATGCGGATTTCCCGGCGCTGGCCGCCGATTAAGGTGACCGCGGAGACATCGGGCACCTGCTTGATGGTGTCATGCACCTGGGCGGCGATGCGGCGCAGTTCGAAATCCCCGTAGCGCTTGCTGGAAAGCGTTAGCGCCAGAATGGGCACGTCGTCAATCGACCGCGGCTTCACCAGCGGGGGCGTGGCGCCGGGCGGGATCAGATCGTAATTGGCGTACAGCTTCTGATTAAGCCGGACAATGCTCTTCTCCTCGTCCTGGCCCACATAAAAACGCACGATGGCCATGGACATGCCCGGGCTGGAAGTCGAGTAGATGTACTCAACTCCCGGAATCTCCCACAACAGTTTTTCCATCGGCTTGGTGACGCGCTCTTCCACCTCGCGCGCCGAGGCGCCGGGCATCTGCACGAAGACGTCGATCATGGGCACGATGATTTGCGGCTCTTCTTCACGCGGCAGTTTCCATACCGCGAAGGCGCCAATCAGCAGCGCTCCTGTGATGATCAACGGGGTCAGCTTGGAACTGATCCACGCCTGGGCAAAGCGCCCCGCCGGGCCGAGACGGCGCGGGGGCACCGCGCTCACGGCCGAACCTCCACGCGGGCGCCGTCGGCGAGGGCTGAAGGCACCGGGCTGATCACGGTTTCGCCCTCGCTCAACCCGGAGAGCACCTCGACGGCGTTCTGCGCGCGCTGGCCGGTAGTTACCAGCCGTGTGCGCGCGAATCCGTTTTCCACGGTGAATACGGATTGCAATTGGCCGCGATCCACCAGCGCCGGCTGCGGAACCGCCACGACTGTGCGGGCGCCCAGCGGGAACCACGCGCGGCCGAACATGCCGGACCGCAAATTCGGCATCGCGGGTAAGTCGATTTTCACGATGTAAGCGCGCGAAGCCGCATCGACCGCCGGAACGATTTCCGACACACGCGCGGGAATCTGGCGGTCTAACGCTTCCAAGGCGATGTTGACGGTTTGCCCGCGCTTCACGAACGGGAGCTTAGATTCCTCCACCGACGCCTCGAGGCGGTAGGCGCCCTCCCGTTCCACCGTGAGGAGGGGCGCGCCGGGAGCAGCCAGGTTTCCTGGCTCCACGGACTTCGCCGTTACGACTCCGGAAAACGGCGCTGCGATGCGCGTGTAGTCCCGCATGATTCGTGCGCCGCGGATTTCCTCGCGCACCTGAGCTAATTTCGAATCGAGCTGGCTGCGCTTCGCCCGGGCCATTTCATAGGCGGCCTGGGCCGACTTCAGACGCGCCGACGCTTCATCGAACTCCTGATTCGAGATCGACTTCTTAGAGGCGAGCTCTTCCATGCGCTTGAACGTGCTCCGCGCCAGATCCAGATTGGCTTTCGCGCCCGCGACACCGTTATCCGCTTCGGGGATGGCGCTCAGAACCTCGGCTTCAGCGGCTTCCGCGCGCCGAACGTTGGTGTCGAGATCCTTCGAATCCAGCGTGACCAGCAGTTGGCCGTCGCGCACCTGGTCGCCAACCTGAACCGCAACCTGCTGGACGTAAGCCATCACTTTGCTGGAGAGCACCGCGGCCGAGCGCGCGCGAACGGTTCCGGTGGCCTGATAAGCATCGGGCCACTGACTGCTGCGCACCACAACGGCCTGGACCGGAATGGAGGGTGCGTTGGAGGCCGCTTTGGGACGCGACTCGCTGCCGCCGCAGCCGCTCAGCATCGCCATCGCAGTAAGGGTCGGGACAAAAAGGAATCGCATTAGTTCAATACCTCTGAATCCGGGGATAGCCGCCCGGCGGCCAGTTCCAACATGGTGGCGGCCAGGCGCTGGTCGTGCACTGCGCCCAGGTACCGGGTTCGGCTTTCGAGCACCGCGGTTTCGTTTCGCAAGAGGTCGGTCACGTTGCTCATGCCTGCTTCATACCGGTTTTGAGTGATCCGCAGACTTTCTTCAGCCTCGGCCACCGCCGCTTTGGCCACTTCGATGCGCTGCTGCGCGGCGCGGAGATCGGCCCAGGCGCGGCGCACTTCGAGGCGCACCGCTGAGTCCATGCGCTGTTCGTCGGCATGGGCGCGCGTCAGCCAGTGGCTCGATTCCTGGATGCGCGCCTTGTCCGCCAGGCCGTTGAACAGGTTCCAGTGCAGCCCGACCGAAGCCAGCCAGTTCGCTCCACCCCTATCGAGGAAGCGTTGCCGATCCGCCTCAAAGGCTGCGCGGAAAGTGACCTGCGGAAGCAGGCTGCTCCGGGCGGAGTCCGCCTGTGTCTTCGCGAGATCAGCGGCTAAGTGTGTTTCACGAGCCTCCGGGCGGGTGGCCGAGGCATCGTGTTCCAGGGACGTCAGCTCCAGGTCGGGCAGATCCAATGGACTCAGCGCGGTGGTTAAGTGATGGGTTGTGTCGAGTGGCAGCCCGAGCGCATCGTTCAGTGCGGATCTGGCGACATCGAGATCTGCCGCTCTCTGAATACGCTGTTCGGTGACGGCCGCAAGATGCACCCGGATCGACAGCACATCCACATCGGTGGACATGCCGGCCGCGCGGACTGATTCGGCCCGCTTCAGGTCCGCCTCCGCGGATCCGAGCGCCTGCTCGGCGGTTTTGAGGCTCTCCGAGGCCAGTACCGCGCCATAATAAGCACTGACCACACCGGAGATCACTTGCATCCCGGTCCGGCGCTGCTCCTCCCGGGTCATCTGCTGCGAAAGATCGGCCGACTTCACCGCGCTCCGCGTTTGCCCGGCATCGTACAGCACTTGATCCACGGTGAGCAGGGACTGGAAATTGTTCAAGAAGTCCGGCCGGTTTAGCGGACCAATGTTGAAATTTTCGGGGCCGAACTGATGCTGCGTCAGCAGCGAGCTAAAGACGAAGACCGGGTTGTCGCTGCGCGCGAAGGAT
>DATIYQ010000056.1:0-4251 GCA_035517515.1 Binatia bacterium | reverse complement strand
CCAGGTCATCCGGCGAGTGCGATGCGCGCGCGAGGTTGTATGCCCCTGCTGGACGCCTTGGCGCTTTCTTATTCCGGCTTTGGGGGCTAGAGTTGAATCCGGCGATGGACCACTCATCTCGCAGCCGAGCTTTTGCGCTCGCTTTGGCCTTCCAGCTTGGGCTGACGGTTGTCCTGGCGGCCAGATCCGGAACAGGCGCGCAGCCCCAATCCGAGGGGGCGAAAGCGGTGGTCCCCGCCGGTGCAATCCTGGAACCGGAGGAGCTTGCCCGCATCCTCCAGCAGTCGCGCGGCGCCGAAAGGCCGCTGATCCTTCAAGTCGGCTTCCGCTTTCTCTATAAGGAGGCGCACATCCCCGGGTCGGAGTATATGGGCCCCTCATCCAAGGACGAGGGCTTGCGACAACTCCGGGAGCGCGTCGGGCCGCTCGCGCGCGACAAATTCATCGTGCTTTACTGTGGCTGCTGTCCCTGGATCCGGTGTCCTAACGTAAAGCCCGCCTATGAAGCTTTACACGGCATGGGTTTCACCAAGGTAAAGGTTTTGCGCATCGAAGAGAACTTCGGCACCAACTGGGTTCAGAAGGGCTATCCAATCGAAAAGGGCGAGCTGGCGCGGTAGCCTGGTCATCTCCGCACCGTCGCTCCCCCTCCTGTGTGCGAGGCGGTTGCTTGCCCCGCGCCGGGGCTGATAGACTGGCCGTTCTTGTCCGCATCATTCTGCGGTGCCGTGCCGCCCATGCTGGATTTCTCCTGGACCACGGCCGCCCGCTCGGAATCTGGGGAGGCGCGGATTGGCCAAATACGACCTGGCAATCATCGGCAGCGGTCCGGGAGGCTACGTGGCAGCGATTCGGGCCGGGCAGCTCGGCCTGAAGACCGTAGTGGTGGAAAAAGACGCCCCATTGGGCGGTACTTGCCTGCTCATTGGCTGCATCCCGACCAAGGTGTTGTTGCACCACGCGGAACTCTACGACCACATGAAACGCGCCGGGGATTTCGGCTTCGAGCTGAAGGATTTGAAGGTCAACTGGCCGGCCATCCTGGCGCGCAAAGACAAGATCATTTTCAAGCATTCCAAGGGCATCGAGTTCCTCTTCAAGAAAAACAAGGTCGAGCGCGTGCAGGGTTTCGGACGCTGGGCCGCACCGGGCAGCATCTCCGTGGAGAAAGACGGCAAGACCACGGAGATCCAGGCCGCAAACATCCTGCTGGCCACCGGCAGCGACGCGCGCTCCCTGCCGGGCATCGAGATTGACGGCAAGGTGGTGCTCACCAATCGCGAGATCCTTTCGCTTCCGGAGATTCCCAAGAGTCTGGTGATCGTGGGCTCCGGCGCGGTGGGCTCCGAATTCGCCTCCATCTACAATTCATTCGGCACGCAAGTGACCGTGCTCGAGATGCTGCCGCGCATCGTGCCCCTCGAAGACGAAGAGGTTTCCGCGGAACTGGCCAAAGCTCTCAAGAAGAGAGGCATCCGGATCGAGACGGGAGCGAAGGTCGAGTCGCTCAAGAAGGACGCGAAGTGCGCGACGGTCACGTACCAGGATAAGGACGGGAAGACGCAAAGCGCCGTGGCGGAAAAGGTGCTCATGGCGGTGGGCCGCCGGCCGGTTACGGAAGGGCTCAACTTGGAAAAGACCCGCGCGCGGATGGAGCGCGGATTCCTGCACGCCGGACCATACCAGGAAACGGACGAGCCGGGGCTCTACGCCATCGGCGACATCGTGGCCGGAATGCCGCAACTGGCTCACGCTGCGTCCATGGAGGGAATCGTCGCCGTCACGCATATGGCCGGAAAGGCCGCCCAACCGGTCAACCGCGCGCGCATTCCCAATTGCACCTATTGCGAGCCGCAGATTGGCTCCGTTGGCCTCACCGAACGCGCCGCTCGCGAGGGCGGCCACGACGTACAGGTGGGCAAATTCCCGTTCGCCGGCAACAGCAAGGCCACGATTCTGGGCGCGCACGAAGGCTTTATTAAAGTGGTCGCGGATGCCAAATACGGAGAGGTGCTGGGCGTGCACATCATCGGCCCGCTGGCCACGGAAGTGATCGCCGAGGCGGTGACGGCGCTGCAGCTCGAAGCCACGGTGGACGACATGATGGCCATGATTCACGCGCATCCCACGGTATGGGAAGCGCTGGGAGACGGCTTCAATGCGGTGCGGGGAATGAGCATCAATGCGTAGAAGCGAAAGGCGAAAACCGAAATTCGAAAAACGAAAATCGGCCCGGCGGCGGCCGTTCCGGCGCCATTCGGCGAATTTCGAGTTTCGAATTTCGATTTTCGCCTTTGGATTTGCGAAGTGACTCAAAGACACCACGCTTGCTGGCTGGTCAATCTGGGCCTGATTCCCTACGCACGGTCGCTCGCCCTTCAGCAGCGCCTGGTGGCCGCGCGCAAGGCGGGCGCAGTGCCGGACGTGCTGCTGCTCTGCGAGCATCCACACGTGATCACCCAGGGGCGCAACGGGCGGCAGGAACACCTGCTCGGTTCGGAGCGGGTACTGCGGCAAATGGGTGTGGAGTATTTCGACATCCGCCGCGGGGGAGACGTGACCTATCACGGCCCGGGACAGCTTGTGGGCTATCCGATTTTCGATCTCCACGGGCACCGGCGCGACGTGGTGTGGTTTGTGCGGGGGCTTGAGCAAGCGATGATCCGCGCCTCAGTGGAGATGGGCGTGGCCGCGGCGCGCCTGCAGCCAAACTGGGAGGGGAAGACCGGCGTTTGGCTGCATCCCGCGGAGGAATCCGCGAGCCTGCCGCCCACGAAACTCGGGGCCATCGGTGTGCATGTGAGCCGCTGGGTGACCTCGCATGGGCTCGCGTGGAACGTTTCGACCGACCTCAGGTTTTTCGACCTCATTGTGCCGTGCGGCATCGCGGGATGCCGGGCGACGTCGCTCGAACAAGTGATGGGCGAGCCTGTGGAGATGGCGGCGGCGGCGCGGGCGCTGGCGCGCGGCATGGGAGATGTATTTGGGCTGCGACTCGAGGACTTCGGACAGGGGGAGCTCAGGGTTCGCGTGGAGGCATGGGAACGCGAAGGTGCCGGAGTGATGATCACCTCCTAGGAAAGAGAGAGAAGTTCACCCCAGGGCGTAGGGTGCACAGAGGGATGCAGCTGGGAGCGCAGAAGAGGAAGAGTCAGCGGACCCGAAGGCTCAATTGATCATGGCGAACTCATTCAATACGGAAGTGACGCGGGAGCATCAGCTCGATCTGTACCGTTACATGGTGCTCAACCGCAAGGTGGAAGACGCCATGACGAATCTTTTCCGCCAGAACAAGATTGTCGGCGGACTCTATTCCTCCCTGGGGCAGGAAGCCATTCCGGTGGGCAGCGTCTACGCGCTGGAACCGCGCGACTGGATCGCGCCCATGATCCGCAATATCGGCGGTCTGCTGGTCAAAGGCGTGCCCCCGCGCGACATCTTCACGCAGCACATGGCGCGCTTTACCTCTCCCACGCAGGGAAAGGACGGCACCAGCCACTTCGGGGACTTGAAAGACCTGCACATTGTCTCCCCCATCTCGATGCTGGGGGACCTGATTCCGGTGATGACCGGAGTGGCCATGGCCGGCCGCTACCTGGGCCAGAAGATCGTGGCGCTCACCTGGATCGGCGACGGCGGCACCTCTACCGGAGCGTTTCACGAAGGGGTCAATCTGGCCGCGCAGCAGCGTGCGCCGCTGGTGCTGATCATCGAAAACAACCAGTGGGCATATTCCACGCCCGTGACGCGCCAGGTTCCGATTACGGACCTGGCGGACCGCGCCAAAGCGTATGGTGTGCGCGCGTTCATCGCCGACGGCAACGACGTGCAAGCCATGTTCACCACCACGCGCGAGGCCGTGCGGCTGTGCCGCGCGGGGCAGGGGCCAGTGATTATCGAAGCCAAGACCATGCGCATGCGCGGCCACGCACAACACGATCCCGCCGAATACGTTCCCAAGGCGATGTTCGAACATTGGAAGGGCCGCGATCCCATCGAGAGCTACGAAAAGCGGCTGAGCGCCAGCGGAGTTCTGACCGGGAAGCAGAAAGAGGAGATTCTGGCGCGGATCGATGCCCTGGTTCGGGAAGACGTTGTCTTCGCGGAAAATTCACCCTTTCCGCCGCCTGAACTCGCCGAAAGCCCGATTTACTGTGAAGGTCCTCTGCCCATCGAACCGCAATGGAAGCGTCCGGTGGCGGAGGTTACCCCTCCGCGCTCCTCGGCCAGGCCTGAATGGATGGTGGATGG
>DATIYQ010000055.1:0-5319 GCA_035517515.1 Binatia bacterium | reverse complement strand
TCAGTCCGGCCTGCCGATGGAGTGATACTCGAAACCGAGCTCGCGCATTTTCGAGGGATCCAGCAGGTTGCGGCCGTCGAGCACCAGCGGGCGGAGCATGGAATCGCGGATGCGCGCCCAATCCAATTCGCGAAACTCGGGCCACTCGGTGAGCAGGAGCACGGCGTCCGCCCCGGTGGCGACTTCGTAGGCGTCGCGGCAGTAATTTACGGTGGGGAATTGCGCCTGGGTCCTCTTCATCCCCTGGGGATCGAAGGCGCGGACGGAAGCGCCCTCGGCCAGCAGGCGGCGGAGAATTTCCAGCGCCGGAGCGAAGCGGATATCGTCGGTATTGGGCTTGAAGGCCAGGCCCAGCATTCCCACCTGCTTGCCCTTCAGGACCCAGAGGGCGCGCCGGGCCTTTTCCAGGAAATGGTCGATGCGCTGTTTGTTGATCTGCTCCGCTTCCTTGAGCAAGACAAAATCAATCCCCGCGCGCTCCGCCAGACGGTAGAACGCCTGAATATCCTTGGGGAAGCAGAAACCGCCAAAGCCGATTCCGGCGCGAAGAAATTGCGGGCCGATGCGCGGGTCCATCCCCACGGCCTGGGTGACTTCCTCCACATTGGCGCCCAAACGCTCGCACAGGTCGGCGAGCACATTGGCGTAGGAAATTTTCAGCGCCAGGAATGAGTTGGAAGCATGTTTGATGAGCTCGGAGGAATTGATGGTGGTGACCACAAACGGCGGCAACGCCGTGGGCGGGCAGGAGCCCGTATGGACGGGGCAGGAGAATTTGCGCTCCAGGATGGGGCGGTAGATTTCGCGCATCTTTTCGGCGGCAACGGAATCATCCACACCCACCACGATGCGGTCCGGGTGCAGGAAATCATGGACGGAGCTGCCCTCGCGCAGGAATTCCGGATTCGAGGCCACCTGAAACTTTGCTCCGCTGGCCCGGCCATAGACCTCGAGCGCGCGCCGGAGCTGCTCTCCGGTGCGCACGGGCACCGTGCTCTTTTCGATCACCAGCTTGGGGCCGCGGGCTTCGGTGGCGATGATGCGGGCCACGGCGTCAATCGCAGAAAGGTCCGCCTCGCCATTTTCGAGCGGCGGAGTGCCCACGCAAATGAAGATGGCCTCGCCGGCATGGACCGCCGCCGCGGTGTCCCCGGTAAATTGCAGGCGGCCGGCGGAATGAGCCTGGGAGATCACGGCGTCGAGATGGGGCTCGTAGATGGGAATCTGGCCGGCCTGAAGCGCGCGAACGCGCTCCGCGTCGTTATCCACGCAGGTTACGTGGTGTCCAACGGCGGAGAGACATCCGCCCGTGACGAGCCCCACGTAGCCGCAACCGATGATCGAGATATCCAAGCAACCCTCGCATTTCCCTGGGATGGCGCAGAAAGTTTCTTGTCTATTCTGCATAAAGAAAGACGAGAAGCAATCGGTTGAGCGACGGGGGACGGAGGGAAGGTAAACATTTCGACACAGACAGGATGATGTAAACGGATCCGGCGCGGGGGACACCAAGCCCGGAAGGAGGAGCAGTCAACGCGGGAACTGCGGGGAATTGCGGACGAAGGCGGCGGCGAGGCGCGCGCTCAGACGAGAATGGGAGTTCCGCCGGAAGCGGAGTCGAGGAGAAGGAGGGTGGCGCGGGTGGAAGCGATGGCCTCCGCGAACGGGAAAGGGGGGTGGCCGGTGAGAAAGCCATCCACCAGGGCGGCGACCATCTGCTGCTGACCTTTTCCGCGGAATGAGCGCCGCTTCCGGCCGGTGGGCGGATGAAGGGTGACTTCGGAAAAGTCTTCCAGCAACGCAGCCAGCGGGCCGCGGGAGATTTCCACGCGCTCTTTCGGCATGCCCGGCACGAAAGAGGGTTCATAGACCAGCGTGGCCTGGCTGCCATCGGTGAAATCCAGGGTGGCGTGCAGCGAGGGATCCGTGTGCGCGCCGCGCAGGCTGGCGAACACGCGGGCGACGGGGGCCCCGGCCATCATCCGGCACCAATCCACAAAGTGGCACACCTCGCCGGCGATCCGGCCGCCTTCCGCGGGATCGCGCAGCCAGTGCTCTGCCGGCAGGGGGCCGGCATGGACGGTATAGCGGATGCTGGCCGGTTGCGCCGCCTGGGGCTTGAAAAAATCCTGGAGCTCCCGGGTCGCGGGAGCGAAGCGCCGGTTGAATCCCACCGCCACGGCCAGGCCGGCGGCGCGCGACGATGCGGCTTCGAGCGCGTCCAATTCTTCCAGGGTCACGCAGAGCGGCTTTTCCACGTACACGGATTTTCCGGCCTGCAGAGCGGCCTCGACCAGGCGCGCGTGAAGACTGTGGCGCGTGGCAATGAACACGGCATCGCACTGGTCGTCCGAGAGCAAAGCCGCCGGGTCCGTGCCGCAGGCCGCGAAATGAAACTGTTCGGCGACGCGCTTTGCGGAAAGCCCGCGGGCATTGGCCACCTGGAGCAAGCGCACGCGCCGGTCGGCGGCGAGGTGCGGCAGCAACGAAGTGGCCGCATACCCTCCAGCGCCCACAAAGCTGACGCCCAGCGTGCCGGCGCGGCGCGGCGCGGGCGGACGGAGCTGGATCGAATCCGCTAGTGGAGGATGCTCCGCCGCGGGATATTCGATGACCACGCCGAGCGAAGGTTCACTGCCGGAGACGATTTCATACGCGCGCTCGGCCTGTTCAATCGGCAACCGGTGGGTGATGAGCGGACCCAGCGAGATGCGGCGTTGGGCCAGCAGATCGAGAAACGCCTCGAGGTTGCGCTGGGCGGTCCACGGGACATAGGCGCGCGGGTAATCGACGCCCTGCTCCTCATAGCTGGGATCGTAGCGTCCCGGGCCGTAGGAGCGCGCATAGGCCACGCTCAGCTCCTTTTCATAGCAAGCGTTGCGGGGGAAATCGGTGCGAACGTCCCCGACCACCACGATGCGCGCGCGGTCGCGGGCCACACGCACGGCAAACTCCACCGGTTCTGAGCCGCGCGAGGCGGCGCACAGGAAGATGCGATCGAAGCTGCCTTCCCGGCGGTGGGGCGCCGCGCCATGGCCCGACGTGAAGTGCTGGGGAGCGGCAACATGGTCCAGGCCGACCTGTACGGCGGCGGCCAGCCGATCGGGGCGCAAATCGAATCCGGTTACCCGGCAACCCGCGGCCCGCAGCGTCTGGGCCAGGATCAATCCGAGGACGCCGAGTCCCACCACCGCGACCTCCTCTCCAATCGCCGCTTCGCCCATGCGGAGGGCATGAAGAGCAATGGCGCCCAGCGCAGCAAAGGCGGCCTCATCCATGGGAACGGCAGGAGGAACACGCGCGCACAGATTGCGCGGAACGAAATTGATTTCGGCGTGGGTGGCCGCGCCGGTGCCGGCGCAAGCCACGCGGTCGCCCGGGGCAAAGGGGGCATCACAGGATTCGAGCACGAGACCGGCGCAGCTATAGCCCATGGGACGGTCCACGTCGAGCTGGTCGCGCACTTTACGCACGGTCGCGCCCAATCCTTCGCGGCGCAGGGTGCTGAGCACCTTGCGAACCTGGTCGGGACGGCGCAGGGCTTTTCCAAGCAGGCTGGAGCGCCCGAGTTCGATGGCAGCCCGTTCGGTGCCGGGGCTTAGGACAGAAAAGGACGTGGCCAGGAGAACGCCGGGTCCGCGAAGCGCGGGGACCGGCACCTCGGCCACGGCAATCTCGCCACTGCTGAGTCTTTGTGCGACCTGTTTCATCGAAACACCCCGCGGAAAGCACTCGCTTGCGATGGTTCCACCGGCCCGAAGGTGAACTGCAGTTCCGCATGGCCGGTGAAGGTCCCCTGGAATTCAAGAATCTGCGCGGACACTTTTTGGCCGAAGCGCGGGGCCACGGCACCCTGCGCGACGCGGGCTGAAAATCCGAGCAGCGAAGCACCTGGCGAAACGGAGAGGATGGCTGGCCCCAGCCGCCAGCTCGAATGCTCGAGTGCCGCCGATCGACCGGGATCCGGCGGAACGGCGAGCGGAGCGACGGGCATGGGAGTAATTCCGGGTGCGAAATGGAACAGCCAGCGTGCCTCCGCCGGGGCTGCCGTTTCTTCAGCGACCAGGGTATCGCGGACCTGGAGGACATCATCGCTGCCGAGCTGCAAATCCCTGCGGACGAGGACGCGCTGGGGCAAACGCAGGTAGCCGCGATGGGAGCCAGAAAAGCGTACTCCCTTCGCGTCCGCCTCCCAGCGTTCCACGCTGCTGTGAGTGTCGTCCACGATGCGGAAGAGCAGCGCGGGCCAGAAGCGGTTCTGCTCAGCCCCGGCCACCTCGACGGTGTTGTGCCAGCGCGTGGAGCGGAACAAATTGCGCGCATCGCGATCTTCCGAATAACAGGGCATTCCCGGGTCCACGACTACGGCGCGGCCATCCATGGCGAACTCGAAGCTCAGTTGATCGTTGTGCGCGTGGTTGGACCAGCCACCCACGCCCAGCGGTCCGCAGCGCAAACTGCCGCGAATTCGGGGAGAGGAGAAGAAATAGAAACCGGAGTCCGGGAACGCGCGCGAAGAAGGCGCGGCGGGTGCGCGGAGCGGCTCCGGCACACGGCCGAAGCGCCAAAAAACTTCCGCGTGCAGGGCGGCATCGTCCTGCGCGCTGGACTCGACGGGACGCCCGGCGAGGGCATCGCCCATGGCGCGGAGAACGGCGACCGGAGAGGCGGCGGTGCCGGCGAAAGGAAGGACACGACCGTCATCCGCATCGCCCCAGACGGGCGGGGCCTCGCGCCCGCCGCACACCGCGGAAAGGAAATCGAACATGAGGGTCAGGCGGAGGGCGAACTGGGGCGAGGTGGAGTGTTCAATGGCCGCGGGCAAATGGCCATTATTTGCCGGGGCGCGGACGCCGTTTACAGCCCGCGCGCCGCGGCGGGCCAGCAGGAGCGCCCCGGAAAAGAACAACTCCGCGACAAAAGCGTGGTAACCGCTGGAGCCTTCTTGCGCCACGCCGTCGGCAGCGGTCTGGCACTCCATCTCGCGGAGCAGCTCCCGGCGACCAAAAGCCAGCCACCGCCGGCCTTCTGCGGTTCCCCGGAAGAGCGCGCCCAGCCACAGGAGCGCGACCACACAGGCCAGATAGTGATTGGCGCGCGCCACTGGATTCCACTCCCGGTAGGCCCAAAGATGACGGCCGTGGAGAAAAAGGCTGCGGGCGAGCCGGTGCGAAAATTCCGGGTTCAACTGCCCGCAAGCGCTGAAGAACGCGGCAGCCTGAATCCAGTTGATCGCGCGCAGGCCGGTCTCCATGGGCATGGCCCAGTGAATGCCGCGGGGCCAGGGATTCTCCGCAATCCAGTGGAGCACCTGGGAGG
>DATIYQ010000054.1:0-5872 GCA_035517515.1 Binatia bacterium | reverse complement strand
CGGCCGCTGGTGGACGCGCAGCACCCGCACAACTTCTTCATGGAGCTGGGCGGATTTTACGATCTGCGGCTGGGAAAGAACGCGCTGCTCTCCGCGTATGCCGCGGTCGTGGGAGACCCGGCGCTGGGCCCGCCGGCGTTTCCGCACCGCACGTCCGCGAGCGAAGATCCGCTGGCCGTGCTGGGCCACCATCTGCAGGACTCGACGCACATTTCCGCCGACGTGTTCACGCTCGGCGCGGCCTACCGCGTGGTGCGCGTGGAGTTTTCCGGCTTTCATGGGCGCGAGCCCGGAGAGAACCGCTGGACGATTGAGCTGGGCGATCCGGACTCCTGGGCCACGCGGCTGACGGTGAATCCGCTGAAGAACTGGAGCGCGCAGTATTCCATCGGCCGCGTGCACAGCCCGGAAGCGATCAGCCCGCAGGAGGACGTGCTGCGCATGACCGCCTCGGTGGATTACAACCGCCCGCTGACGCGAGGGAACTGGGCTTCGATCGTGGTTTGGGGCCGGAACAAGACGCTTCCCGAGGGAGAGATTTTCAACAGCTACCTGTTGGAGAGCCTGCTGCGGTTTGCCGATCGCAACGCCGTCTGGACGCGGGTGGAAAACGTGGACCGCAGCACAGAACTGCAGCTGGGGAAGAACCCGGCACCGCCCGGGTTTGTGGAGAAATTCCTGGCGCGGATCCAGGCGTATTCCATTGGCTACGACCGCGACCTGCTGGTGACCAAACGCACGCGGACCGCGCTGGGGGCCCAGGTGACGGTGTATGGCGTGCCGGGATCTCTCCAGCCGCTGTACGGAAACGTTCCTGTGGGCGTCGCGGTGTTTCTGCGCTTTCGGCCCGACCACCGGCAGTAGCCGCCGGACTGGAGGCCCGTTTCCGAGCAGCGGAGATTGCGCCCGCCCGTCCCCTTCACCTAAAGTGGCGGGGCCGTTCGGGTTGTCCAGGACCCTGCTGGAGGATCGGGCCTTCAGCATTTTTGTGAGGAAAGGGGAAGGGATCGATGCGCTCACATCGTTTTGTCCTTGCAGTTTGCCTGGCGGTTTTTTTCTGTGGGCTGGAAGCGCGCGGGCAAACCCAGCCGGGCGCGCCGCAGGCGCCGGTACGCATCACGCTGGAGGATGCGGTGCGCCTGGCGCTGGCGCACAACCACGCGCTGGCGGCGGCGCGCACCATCATCCAGCAGAGCCAGGCCCAGGAGATCACCGCCAACCTCCGGCCGAATCTGGCGCTGGTCTCCGACGCGCAATTCCTGCCGGTATTCAATCCGGACCGGTTTACGGCGGACTACGTGGACCAGTTGGCGCAATTCGACATGGGGGTGAGTTACCTGTTCGAGCGCGGGAAGAAGCGGCAGCACCGGCTGCAGGCGGCCAAAGACGTTACCGCGCTGACCACTTCGCTGGTGGCGGACAACGAGCGCACGCTGACGTTTCAAACGGCCTCCGCCTTCGTGGCCGTGTTGCTGGCGGAAGCTAACCGGGACCTGTCCCGGGAGGATTTGAAAAGTTTTCAAAGCACTGTGGACATCAGCGAGGCGCGGTTCAAGGCAGGAGACATCAGCGAAGGCGACTACCTGAAAATCAAACTGCAGTTGCTGCAGTTCCAGACCGATGTTTCCCAGGCGGAGTTGGCGTGCGTGCAGTCGCTGGTGGGCCTGCGCGGGCTGCTCGGGTATGAATCCGTCCCGCTGGACTACGACGTGGCCGGAACGCTCGCCTACGAACCGTTAAAAATTGCGCGGGAGGAGGCCCAGGGACTGGCCGCGGATCATCGTCCGGACCTGCGCGCGGCGGTGCAGGGTGTGGCTGCGGCGCACAGCCAGTATGAGCTGGCGGTGGCGAACGGAAAGATGGATTTCACCGGGCAGGTCAACTACACGCACCTGATCGGCCTGAGCACCCTCTCCTTCTTTGTGAACGTGGAACTGCCCACCTCGAACCGTAACCAGGGCGAGATTGCCCGCACGCGCTCGGCGATCTCCCAGGCGGAAGAACTTCACCGCGCAGCGGAAGAGACCGTGCAGGGCGACGTGGCCAGCGCCTACGACGGGGTGAAAACCAACGACCGCGTGGTGCAGCTCTACCGCTCGGGGTACCTGGACGAATCGCGGCTCTCGCGGGAGATCAGCGAGTACGCCTACAAGCGAGGAGCGGCGAGCCTGCTGGATTTTCTGGACGCGGAGCGCAGCTACCGAGCCACGCAACTGGCCTACCGGCAGTCGGTGGCCTCTTACATGCTGGCGGTGGAGCAGTTGCGCGAAGCTGTCGGCTCGCGGAACCTGCCATGAGCCGGAGAAAGTCTAGCTTCGGGCGCCGAGCCCTGCGGATTCTCGGGTGGGACTGCGCAAAACACCTCAGAACTTGTCGGGAGGCTCCATCGCCCTGTGCAGCATCTTCAAGACTTGCATGTTTCGCGGCGGTATTCGCATTGGCGCTGGTGGCCTGCCTCGGCTTGCTCCCCGCAGCCCTTTCCACCAGCATTGGTTCCGATTCGCAGAAGCGGTTTGCCATTGTGGTGGTGGCGGGGCTGAACTCGAGGCTCTTCCTGGGCCGGATTGTCAGCCCGGTGCTCTACCAGATGGTGGCGCGGGACGGCGACGTACTGCAGGTCTGACCGTTGTCAGGCGGCAGGACGCGGCTCGGGCGCTGCGGAGAACGATTCCTGCGTCCAGGTTTTCGCCCCGGAGAGGCTTCCCGGAAGCAGCCGAGCCGAATTCAGGATGAAGGTCATCTCGGAAGATACGTGGATGAATGCGGCAAGCAGCGGATTGAGATAGCCGAAAGCGGCCAGGGCCACACCCACGCTGTCCACAACGAGGGTCCCAACAAAATTCTGGCGAATGATGCGGCGGCAGCGCCGGGCGATGCGCACGGTCTCGACCAATTTCTCCAGGTTGTTGCCGATCAGGACGATGTCTGCGCTTTCGCGTGCCACATCGGTTCCGGAGCCCATGGCCACGCCCACGGAGGCCTGCATCAGGGCTGGCCCGTCGTTCACTCCGTCGCCCACCATGGCCACTGTGTGTGAACTGTCTTGTAGCCGAAGCACGTACTCGAGCTTCTGTTCCGGCAGCAGCTCGGAGGCGATTTCGTCCACGCCCAGTTTGCCACCCACGTCCTCGGCAACGTTTTTCGCGTCGCCGGTGAGTAGGATGGTCCTCAGTTTGAGCGCCTTTAACGCGGCCACGGCTTGGCGGGCTTCGGGCCGCACGGTATCCGCAATCACCAGCCAGCCGAGCAGGCGTCCCCCACGCGCCACAAACACCTGTGCGCCGGTCGTGACCGCGGCCGCCGGCGGCAGTGCTACACCGTGCTCGGCCATCAGCAGCGGATTGCCCACGAGGATTTCATCGGCCTTATAGCTCGCCGTCACACCCTTGCCCGGGGCGTAGTCGAATCTCTCCGGCTCCGCAGGCGAAAGCTTGCGTTTTTCCGCTTCCAGCATCACCGCGCGGGCGATGGGATGTTCGGAGCGCGACTCCGCGGTCAGCGCGGCCTGAAGCACGGCGGCGGTATCGCTGCCCGGGAGGGCGTGAATCTCCTGTACCTGGGGAGTGCCGAAGGTGAGCGTGCCGGTTTTGTCCAGCAAGACCAGATCCACCTCGGCGAGTTTTTCCATGTACAGCCCGCCTTTGACGATGGCGCCCTGGTGCGCGGCGCGACCGATGGCGCCGAGAATAGCCAGCGGGGTGCCCGCGGCGATCCCGCATGCGCCAGCCACAATGACCACGGAGATTGTGGAGCGCACGTTGTGCGTAATCAAAAAGGTAAGCGCCGCGGCCGCGAGAGCGAAGTAGACCAGATAGCCGGCGAAGCGGTCCGCAAGCCGCTGGATGGGGGCGCGCGATTGCTCCGCGCGCTCGACGGCCTCAATGATTTTTCCGAAGGTGGTATCCCGGCCGAGCTTCTCCACACGGATTTCCAGCGCGCCGGATTGGTTTATGGTGCCGCCGTACACCTGGGCCCCCGCCGTTTTCTCGACGGGCATGGACTCCCCAGTGATGGCGGCCTGGTCCACAAAGGAGTGGCCACCCACTACGGCGCCATCCACGGGAATACGGCTCCCCGGCTTGACCAGCACGATGTCGCCCACGGAGACCTCTCCCAAACGCACCTCAGCCCAAGCACCGCAGCGCTGGACGGCGGCAGTATCCGGGAGCAGATCGAGAAGCTTTTGGATGGAGCGGCGGCCGCGGCCCACGGTCAGCCCTTCGAGCACCTCGGCAGCAAGCACGAACAAGGTGATGACGAGCGCAGTGAATATCTCTCGAATGGCCAGCGCGGCAAGAATGGCGATGGCCATGGAAAGTTCCATGGTCATCCTGCGCTCCAGGATGTTCTCCACCGCCTCACGGTAGATTGGGAACCCTCCCACGAGGGCGCAGAGCACGCCCGCAACTGTCGCCAGGGGCGTGGGCGGCGCGCCGAGGAACCAGAAAACGGCTGCGGCCGCAGCCGTGAGGACAATCAAAGCCAGATCGGCAGCATGAATAAAGTGCTCTTCGTGACGGTCGCCTGCGGGCGCGCTAGGGGTCGGATCGTTCATGAGAGGTCCCTCGAAGCCGGCTGCTCACCTCAGATAGGTCCGCACCACGTCGATGACTTCCTCGGCTGCCTCGGCCTGCGGGGAATCCTTGTTCTGCCGCGGGGGGAGCACGTGGAACAGAATGTGTCCTTCGATCAGCTCGGACATCAGGCTGTTGAGCGCGCCGCGGCAAGCGGCCACGAGTTGGAGAATTTCTGCGCAGCGGCTCTCATCCTGCACGGCGCGCTCCAGCGCCTCCACCTGGCCGCGGATCCTCCGGACGCGACGGATCAGTTTTTCTTTTTCCCGTGCGGTGTGCGCCATGGTCTCACCGGCCTATATTATACCCCTGTACAGTATATTTCTGCCTGGAAAGAAGAAAACCCGCTGTGGCGCAGACCTAGAGTGGTGTGCCGCGCCGGCCGGACCGCTGCGAAACGATTACCGCCTAGCCGGCCCCCACGGGCCGCTGCGCCACCCCTGATACACTTCTGGAATGCAGCCGGGGCAACCCAGCCGGACCGCGCTCTCCGCAGCCGCGCATCGCGCCGCGCACCAGATTCTGGAAGAGGGGCGCATCTTCGCAGATCCGCTGGCGCTGCGAATCCTCGGCCAGGATGAGGAGAGTCTTCTACGGGAAGCGCAATCTCATCCCCTGCGGCGGGTGATGCGGCTGTTTATCGCCGTGCGCACGCGGTTTGCAGAGGATGCATTGGCCGCGGCCGTGGAGCGCGGCGCGCGCCAGCTTGTGGTGCTGGGCGCGGGATTGGATACCTACGCGTATCGAAGCCCGTTCGGCGACCGGCTGCGCGTTTTTGAGGTGGACTACCCCGCCACGCAGGCCTGGAAACGGCGGCAGCTTGCGGCCGCGGGCATCCCGGTTCCGGGCACGGTCACATTTGCGGCCGTGGATTTCGAACGCCAGAAACTGGCGGAGGGATTGGCCGACGCTGGATTTGAATGTGGGCAGCAGACATTTTTCACCTGGCTGGGAGTGGTGCCCTATCTGACGGCAGAGGCGGTGTGGGAGACGCTGGGGTTCATCGCCGGGCTATCGGGCGGAGCGCACGTGGTGTTCGACTACGGCGAGCCTCCTGAGGTGTTGGAGCCGGAGGCACGCCAGGCTTACGAGGCCTACCGCGCGCGTGTGGAATCTGTGGGAGAAGCCTGGATCTGTCATTTCGAGGCGGAGAAACTCCGAGCAAAGCTGGCCGCTCTGGGATTTGCGGAGGTCGAAGATCTGGGACCGCCGGAGATCGCCGCCCGCTACTTTCCGAGGCGGGCAGAGCCGGCGCGCGAAAGGGGCGGTCATATCCTCCGCGCAAGCACGCTCCGGCC
>DATIYQ010000053.1:0-26545 GCA_035517515.1 Binatia bacterium | reverse complement strand
CCCGGCAAGAAAATCATATTTGCATGTACCGGAGTTACCGAAGGCAACTTGCTGAAAGGCGTGCGCTTTTTTGGCGATGGAATCCGCACCCAATCCCTGATCATGACGCTGGAGAACCGCCAGGTGCGGTTCATTGACACCGTGCACCTGGAAAAGCGTCCCGATGTGAAGGTACGCTTCGCGTGAGCGGCCGATAGAAACTTAGCCCGGCATCCGAATCCTCTGCCTTCTTCGCCGGCCCTTTCACGGCACCGACAGGGTCCCCCAACGCGTCACAGAGGGAGCAGGCTCCCCACCGCGCCCACAGATCGCAATTTGTGGATTACCTCCCTAATGCCTCGGGCGCGCCTGGTCGCCGCGGTGCCCCGGTTTGAGGGAGCGGCGCGCGGCCCGAGGAGCCCGGAACACCGCGGGCCGCCGAGTCTCGCGGGGGGGGACCCTGCCCGACGGCCCCGGTCACAGCGGTCACGTGGTCGCTGATCACCTGTAGCCGTCTCAGAATGGATTGCCATTGTTCCCAGTCGAGCTGCCGCAGGTACGGCCGCAATCCCTGGATGAAGGGATCCTCCATCAAGGTTTCGCTGCTGGACTCCGGCAGGAAGAAGCGGTTGAGCCCCACACCCAGCGCCTCGGAGATTTTTTCCAGGGTGCCCAGGCTGGGCGTCATCTGCCCGCTCTCAATCCGGGAGAGATAGGAACGCGACACCCGCGAGCGCGCCTGGAGCTGGCTTTGGGTCATCCCGCGCGTCTCGCGCAACTGGCGGATGCGGTGGCCGATGTTTTCCACCGTTTGGGCATTCGGCCAGTGCTCGAAAAGCTGGCGGTCGTCGCCCGGCAGCTCCTGCGCCGCCGGCGGAGGGATCAGGTACTGGACCTGCGGAGGCAGAATCCGCAGGCAACGCCGGCAGTTGTCGGTCTTGGTGCGGTATTGTACGAGTCCGCAAATCTTGCAGCGGACCACCTCGCGTTCGTTCTCCGCCCCGTTTTCAGGGGCTTTCGTGGTTTGCGCCTCAGACACCTGTTCCTCGCTCCTTCTTCTAGCGAGCGGATAAGAGGCAACTCGAGTAAAGGGGAAGGCAGAGACTGGCGCGCGGCGAAAGAATGCTACGCGCGCCCTCCCCTGTCAAGCGGAATTTCGAGTTTTGTCGGCAAACAGCCGCTGTCGTCTGCAAGGAACCGCTATCGGCCGAAATCCCCCGCAGTGGCCCGAGAAAGCCCCGCTCTCCCCCGCTTCCACCCCCTTCCATCGGCAATTTGCAGCGGGAGCATCAGTCCGCTGCTGGCGTCGCTCCGCAAGGCGTCGTATTCTGCTGGCGTTCCGCGCGCCCCGCGGCGCGCACCCGGAGAGAACCGTGCCCACGCGCGAAGACGCCTGGAAGCTGCTCTGCGAATACACCCAGAATGAAAGCCTGCGCAAGCATGCCCTGGCGGTCGAGGCCTGCGTCCGCGCCTACGCGCGCAAAGGCGACCACGACGAATCGCTGTGGTCCGTCTGCGCCCTGCTGCACGACTTCGACTACGAACGCTGGCCCAACCAGGAGCATCATCCCGCGGAAGGCCATCCCAGCGAAGGTTCAAAGATTCTTCGCGAACGCGGCTATCCCGAGGAAATGATCCGCGCCATCCTCTCCCACGCCGACTACACCGGAGTGGCGCGGCAGACCGCGCTCGAGCACACCCTGTTCGCCTGCGACGAACTGGCCGGGTTTCTCACCGCCTGCTCACTGGTGCGCCCCAGCAAGAGCATCCTGGACCTGGAAGCCGGTTCGGTAAAGAAGCGCATGAAAGACAAAGCCTTCGCCCGGGGCGTCAGCCGCGAAGACGTGGTGAAAGGCGCAGAGGAACTGGGCATCCCGCTCGAAGAGCACATCGCCAACTGCATCGCTGCCATGCGCGCCGTGGCCGATACCCTGGGGCTCGCTGGCAGCATCGCCACGAATTCTGCTTCCGGGTAGCCAAACGCGCCCGATTGCCTCCCGAGAAATTGCCGGGCCGGGCGCGGTGGAGAAATCTTTTGACGCGCAGGCGAATCGTTCTCCGCTCCGCGCTCCTGGGCGCCGGTTCCCTTCTCGCCCTGGGCACAAAAGACGCCTTCGACTATTCGGCCGCGCCGACGAAGGAAAAGGGGAGCGACTTCGTCTTCCCTCCGGGAACCGGCCAGGAGATTCCTGCTGCACCTGCTGCGACCCAACCTCCAGCTTCGCTCCATTTCGAGCAGCGGGGCGGTTTCACCAATGATGCCAGCCATCTGAACAAGACCGCAGTTTTCGGCATCGCGGCGCCCGCCGATGAAGATGGCGTGCGCGACGCTCTTCAATATGCGCGGGCCAACCGGCTGAAAGTCACCTGCATGGGACAGCAGCACAGCATGGGAGGACAGTCTTTCACCCATGGCGGCCTGCTGCTGGATTTGCGGGCGCTCAACCACATTACTCTGGACCCGAAGGCAAAGTCGATGAACGTGCAGAGCGGAGCGCGTTGGTGGCAGGTTCAACAGCGCCTGGACGGCATCGGCCTCGCCGTGAAATCAATGCAGTCCATCAATATCTTCAGCCTGGGAGGCAGCCTGAGTGTGAACGGCCATGGGATTGATCCCGCTCCCGGGCCCTTGGCGCCAACTGTACGTTCCGTGCGCATTATGCTGGGCAGCGGCGAGGTGGTTCGCGCCAGCCCCACCGAAAATGCTGAGCTGTTCCGTCACACCCTGGGCGGCTATGGCTTGTTCGGAGTCATCCTGGAGGCCGAACTGGACGCTGTTCCCAACGAGCTCTACTCTCGCGACACCCTGTATCTGGATTACAAGGAATTTCCGAGCTGGTACCTCCGCAACGTTGAAGGCAATCAGCAAATTGGTTTGGCTTTCGCACGCCTCTCCATGGCTCCGCAATCGTATCTGCGCGAGACCGCGGTTCACCTTTACAGACGGACAACCTCCGAATCCCCGCTTCCAAAGCTCGAGCCCGATCGCCACGAGACCCTCGAACGATTTGTCATAAACCTCTCCAAGACCGGCAGGCTGGGCCGCTGGACGCGGTGGACGCTTGAGAAGTACGCTGAACCTCAGCTGCATCCCTGTCTCACCCGAAACGAGACCATGCACCAGAAGCACGATTGCGTGGTCAGCCGCAATGCCGAGATGTATGACGACATGGCCTATCTTCGAAACCGCCTGCAAGATACCGACATCCTGCAGGAATATTTCATACCCTACGATCAATTCCCCGTCTTTGCGGATAGTCTGCGCACAGTCGTGCGGAAAAACGGAGCGAATCTACTCAACGTGACCATCCGCACCGTGCATAAAGACACCCTCACGGCCCTCCCCTACGCCAAAGCTGACATGTTCGGCCTCGTGCTCTATTTCAACGTGGGATTCAACACCCGGGAGAATGAAATCCTGAAAAAAACCACCACGGACCTCATCGACGCCGCGCAAGATGCCGGCGGCACTTTCTACCTGCCCTATCGCCTCTATTACTCCCCAGCTCAGCTCCGACGCTCCTATCCCGAGATCGATGAGTTCTTCGCCACCAAGCGGGCGTACGACCCGGTAGGGCTTTTCTCCAATCAGTGGTTTGAAAGATATGGGGCGTGATTAGTGAAAGTGGGATTCTCTGAAGCGTCCCTAGGCTAAAATGAAGGCTCTATGGACATCACGCGCGAAGACGTCCTGCGGGTAGCCGAATTGGCGAATCTGGAATTGACCGAGGCGGAGATCGCCACCTATGGCGCGCAGCTCGCCTCCATCCTCTCCTACTGCCAAAAGCTCAATGAGCTGGACACGACGAACGTCGAGCCCATGGCGCAGGTCTTGGAGCTTGGAGGCTCCAGGCTACTGGCCGGCACGGAGAGAACGGATGGGACGGAATCTGACGCCGCCGAAGCGCAGCACGCCCGCGCGGACTCTCCGCGCGACGCGGGCATCATCCGAGAAGTAATCCGCCGGGCGCCGGAGGCCGTGGACGCCCGGATCCCCTATTTCCGCGTGCCCAAGGTCATTGACCGATGAGCCTGCCAGCCCCACTTCCGGGCGGCGGACAGGCACGAATGCCTGCTCCACGAAGGGCCATACACCGATGAGCGCCGCGCCTGCCAATCCTACCGGCGCCGTGCCTCCCTCCGACACCAACGGCTGGACCGTAGCCTCCATCCTCCGCGCCCTCGAATCTCGGCAAATCTCCGCCCGCGAGCTGACTCAGGAGTTCTTCAGCCGCATCCAGCGGCAGAATCCCCGGCTGAACGCCTTCCTGGTGCTCTCCCCCGAGAGGGCATACTCCCAGGCAGACGCCCTCGACGCCAAAATCGCCCGAGGCGAGCCGCTGCCGCCGCTCGCCGGGGTTCCCACCGCGCTCAAAGACGTGCTGAACACCCGCGGCACAGAAACCACGGCAGGCTCGAAAATCCTCAAAGGCTACGTGCCGCCCTACGACGCCACGGCGATTGAGCGGATGGATCGCGCCGGAGCCATCTTTCTGGGCAAGACGAATTGCGACGAATTTGCCATGGGCAGCTCCAACGAGAACTCGGCCTATGGCCCGGTGCAGAACCCCGCGGCCCCCGGCCGGGTGCCGGGAGGCTCCAGCGGGGGCTCGGCGGCAGCGGTAGCCGCGGGCCTGGCCGTAATTGCGCTGGGAACAGACACCGGGGGCTCGATCCGCCAGCCGGGAGCGCTCTGCGGCATCCCGGCGATGATGCCCACCTACGGGCGCGTCTCGCGTTACGGGCTCATCGCTTTCGCCTCGTCGCTCGACCGCATCGGCCCGTTCGCCCACACCGTGGAAGACGTGGCCCGCGCCATGGAGGTCATCGCCGGGCGCGATCCCCTCGACGCAACCTCCGCCAGCCATCCCGTGCCGCGCTATACCTCCGAACTGCAAGCGCCGGTAAGGGGCCTGCGCCTGGGCATCCCCGCCGAGTACTTCGGCGAAGGCCTGGACGCCGGAGTGCGGGAAAGGGTGGAAGCCGGCATCGCGCGGCTGCAGGGCCTGGGATGCATCCCCACGCCCATCGCCATGCGCCACGCGCCCTACGCGATTCCCACCTATTATCTGATCGCCACGGCCGAGGCCAGCTCCAATCTCGCGCGCTTTGACGGCGTGCGCTATGGGTTGCGGGTTCCAGGCGCGACTCTGGGCGAAATGTACCAGAAGACGCGCGGCCAGGGATTCGGCGCTGAGGTGAAACGCCGCATCATGCTCGGCACCTATGCCCTTTCCGCTGGTTATTACGATGCCTACTACCTGAAGGCCCAGAAGGTGCGCTCGCTCATCAAACAGGATTTCGACCGCGCCTTCGAGCAGGTGGACCTGATCCTTACTCCTACCTCGCCCGTGCCGCCCTTCCCTCTGGGGGAACGCACCGCGGACCCGCTGGCCATGTACTTGGCAGACATCTATACGGTCACCGGGTCCCTGGCCGGGGTGACCGCCATTTCCGTGCCCTGCGGCCACGTTTGCGGTACCCTGCCGGTAGGCCTGCAAATTATCGGCCCGCACTTTGAGGAGGGCCGGGTGCTGCGATTGGCGCGGGCTTTTGAAGCCGCGGGAGGCTTTGTCAACTAAGGGGAGACCCCGCGAGACCACCATGCCCAAGATAGCCCCCATTCTCGCCCTGCTGGACCGCGCCCATCAAGGCTTGCTCTCCGCCTGCTCGGAGATCCCTCCGGCGCGATGGAAAACACCGCCACCCCGCGGCGGCTGGTCCGCCAGTGAAGTGCTGGCTCATCTGACCATGGTGGAGGGCGCGGTGTGGAATGGCGCGCGCGAGGCCCTGGCCCAGAAGCCCGGTCGCCATCCCCTGCGCAAGCGCTTGCACATCCCTCCGGTGGTCTCCCAATGGCGCCTGGTGAAGCGGAACAGCCCCATCCCACTGGATGGCGCGCTGGTGCTTTCCCGCGACGAGTCGCTCGAGGGCTTTACTGCGGCACGCAACCGCACGATTCAGTTCATCGCCGAAGTGGGCTCCCGGGACCTCCGCCCGTTCCGCCGCCAGCACCCATTCTTCGGCAGCCTGGATCTCTACGACTGGCTCCGGGTGCTGGCCTACCACGAAATCCGGCATACCAAACAGCTACGGGAGATTGGAAAAAACTTCCAAAGTTAGGAAGAAAGTTTCATTTTCCTGCAACCCCCTTGAAACCTCTCCACCGCAAAATGGCCTCCGAGCAATCGGCCATCCTGGCGCGCAATGGCCCGTAAAACGGCCGATTTTGCGTGGCCAAAGCGATAGCGAGAGTTTGGTCATGGCGACTGGAATCCAACTTGCTCAGTGTACAGCGGCCCGGAATAGACTGAGGGATGCCGGGCCGAATGCGGGAAAAAACCATGCTTCGCGTGCGCGCCAGCCAGCAGTTCTTTACCGATGAGGAAGTCGCCCGCCTGTTCCAGGTGGGCCTGGAAGAGGTCCGCCAGGTGGCTCAGTTGAAGCACCTCGGGATGCTCTCCCGCGCCGCAGAGGCTGCCGGCGCCTCCGCCGGCCGCCTCCTCTTCACCCTTTCGGACCTTATGGTCCTTTCCGTCCTCTGGCCCCGTCTGCAGCACTAAGCTCCGGGCTCCCGCGCCGTCGCTACTCCTTGCGCAGGACCAGCACAGGGTCCACGCGCAGCGCACGCCGTGCGGGCAGATAGCACGCCAGTGCGGAGATGCCCAGAAAGAGCAACGAGACGCTTCCCAGCGTCCCGACATCCGTCGGGGTCACACCGTAAAGGATGGCTGACAGTACGCGCGTGAACCCAATCGCTACAGCTAGCCCGATGCCGATGCCCACCAGGGTCACCGTCACGCCCTGCCCCACAAGGAGTTTCAGGATGTCGGATTGCTGCGCCCCAAGCGCCCTGCGGATTCCCATTTCCTGCGTACGTTGTGCGGCCGCAAACGCCGTCACCCCGTAAATCCCCGCTGCGGCCAACACCACCCCCAGCAGCCCAAAGAGTCCAAATAGCCCCGCTCCCGCCCTGGGAAGCAGCAGGGATACTCCCGTTGCTTCCTCCAGGGTTTGCAGCCTGACAATCGGCACATGTTCATCCAGTTCGCGCGCTTTCTGGCGCAGCAGCGGCAGCAGCGTGCTCGGGTCGCCTGCGGTGCGCACCAGCAGGATCTGACCGCTCTCATAGTTTTGCAGTAGTGAAAGATACAAATACGATCGCTGCTCCTCCCCGAGCGTGCGATATTTTCCGTCCGCGGCAACTCCGACCACCTGGTAGTAACCCTCCTGTCGTTCGACCCGAATTCTTTTTCCGATGGGATCTTCGCCGGGCCAAAAACGCCCCGCCAGGGCTTGGTTGACCACCGCAATCTTTGGCGCCTGTGCCGTATCGGAGTCAGAGAAACCCCGGCCCCGCAGCAGCGGAATGCGCATGGTTTCGAAATACCCTGGGCCCACGGAAGCCGTATCCACCTCCGGCCACTCCTTTTCCGGGGCCGCATCTCTCCCCTCGGCGGCCGCCGAAGTCGTGCGAACTTCAAAGGACAGCGGCACGGCATTGGCAAACGCTACGGCTTCGACCCCCGGGAGCGTGCCGGCCCGCTCCCTCAGTTGGCGGTAGAATGCTTCTCCTGCGGCTTGCGTGTACCCCCTGAGTCCCACGTCCAGCGACGCGTCTGCCACCCCGCGAGCATCGAAACCCGGGTAAATCCGCCCGGCATTCTGCATGCTGCGCAGCGAGAGCCCGGCACAGATCAGCAGCACGAGTGAGAGGGCCACCTGGCCAACCACCAGGGCCTGGTGCAGCGTCCGCTTCTCTCTCGTGCTCGATGCCCCGGCGGACTCGTCCTTCAGCGTTCCAGCCAGATCCTCCCGCCACGTGCGCAGGACTGGCGCCAGCCCAAAGAACACGACGGTCGCCACGGAAACGACGAATGTGAACGCCAGCACGCGCAGGTCGAGGGAAAGCCCCAGCGCGAATTTCACCGGTCCCGGCAGCTGGAATTGATTGAGCACGCGATTCGTCCAGGTTCCTGCCAGCAAACCGAGCAGGCCGCCCGGAATTGCCAGAAGCAGGCTTTCCGTCAGCAGTTGACGGCAGAGCCGGCCCCTGCCCGCGCCCAGCGCCTGGCGCACCGCCATTTCCTTGCGCCGCCCGGCTGCGCGGGCCAGCATCATGTTGGCCACGTTCGCGCAGGCGATCAGCAACACCAGCCCAACGATAATCATCATCACTGCGGAGACCGCGTAGAGCACCCGGTCCACCCCGGGCATGATTTTTACCTCGCTTGCAGGCAACAGACCGACCTTACGGTCCTTGTTTGTATCCGGATACTGCTTCTGCAACCGTGCCGCAATCGTGCTTAGCTCCGCTTGGGCCTCTTGCGGAGTCACCCCCGGGGCCAACCGCCCTAGGCAGAACATCCACCGGGAGCGTCGGTTGGTAAGCCCATCGCCGGCGTGAAGCTCCGTCCTCATCATCATGGGCACCCACATCTCGGTGCCGATTCCGCGGACCATTCCGGGAAAGTTTGGCGGCGCCACGCCCACTATCGTCATGGCCACCCCATTTACATGAATGCTGCGCCCCACAATTCCCGGGTCTCCTCCGAATCGCTGCCTCCAGGTAGCCGCGCTTAAAACCACCACGGGATCGTCTCCCGGCACGCGGCCTTCTTCCGGAAGGAAGCCGCGCCCCAGCATCGGCTGCACGCCAAGTGTCTGGAAGTAGTTCTCGGTCACCATCTCGGCCGTCACCATTTGGCTTTCGTCACCTCGCTCCACAGCCAGGAAGATCAGGTCATGCCCCACCAGACCGCTGAATGACCGGCTTTGATCTCGGAGATCCTTGTAATCCGGGTAGGCCATCGGTTCGTGAGTGACCAGCTGTCCTGTCGGGGCAAGATTGAACACCGCCATGAGCTCGCCGGGCGCGCGCACGGGCAGCGGCTTGAAGAGGACTCCGTTCACCACGCTAAAGATGGCTGTGTTTAGCCCGATTCCGACGGACAACGTCAGGATTGCAACGATCGCAAAGCTCGGGCTCTTGCTCTGCATGCGAATCCCAAACCGCAAATCCTCAAGAAATGTGCCCATGGCTCATGCCTCCCCCGGCCGTTCGCGCCACGCCACCGCGCCTGAGGAAAGGTACGAGGGGAAAGCCCGAATAGTTTCCAGAATGATTGCCGCAGTATCTGCGAAGGCGGGCCCCGGGGATTCGCGGGGGGAGCGCGCCAGACGATTGGAGCCGGCAATCGAAGGGCCGGGAACGCCGCATCCCGGGGCAACCCGGTGACTCGTACAGGCAGGAACGACCGCTCGCGCCAACTAGTCCGGTATCTTCCCCGACATCTCCATCCAAGCCCGTTCCACGGCAATCCGCACTGCGTTTTGATACGCCGCCGGAGTCTTGTAAACCGGGAAATCCGTGGCGCGGCTGGAGAGATCCACCGCCTTCTTCGTATCCTCCAGGCTCTTTCCCGCGGCCACCGCCGCCTTCACCTGGGCCAGCATGTCCTCCATAAACGAAATAAGCCGGCTGATCTGCTCTTTCCCGTGCTGCACGTCCCCATGGCCGGGGATGGCCACGGTCCAATCGAGCTTGCGGACGGATTCGAGCACCTCCACCCAATGCGCCGGGTAGGAATCGCGGAAGAACGGGATCCCTCCTGTGAGCAGGTCACCCGTCACCACCACCTTTTCCACCGGAAGAAATACCACCGCGTCCCCGCGGGTATGACCCCGGCCGAAATTGAAGATCTGGATGGTCCGGCCGCCCGGTTTGTTCAGCCGGAGACTGCGTTCAAAGGTCAGCGTCCGCGGCGGAATCCGGGTCTGCTGGAGGGAGCTGAGATAGGCCTTCTGGTCCGCCACCTGCTTTTCCAGTGCCGCGCGAGACGCGTCATTCAGTGGATTGCCCTCCAAATCCTTGCCGTCCTGCAAAGCCTTCTCTGATTTGGCGATCTGTCCGGGCAGGTCGGTAATGGTCTGTTGGATGTAAGGGAGTTCCTTGCCGGTGATGTCCTCGTCCGTGTACTGCTGGGCAATGAATTCCACCGTGGGGCCAAAGGCTTCGAGATAGGCCTGGTTTCCCTGGGTGTGGTCGGGATGCCAATGCGTATTCACCACGTACCGCACCGGTTTGTCCGTCAGGGTCTTAATTTGCTCGATCAAATCCTGGGCCCAAACCGGCCGCATGCTGCTGTCCACAACCAACACGTCGTCGCGGTTGACCACGATGGCGGAATTCGCGAACGCCCCATTCTTCCCGATCGCGGCATACACCCCGTCCGCCACCGGGGTCACGTCAAAGTATTGGCCCGCGCCAAATGCCGCCGCTACGCCCGCCAGCAGGAGTGCGATGCTGCCCACAAGTCGAAATCCCCGCATGGATGGCCCTCCACCGAATCGAAAATCACGCTGAAAACGCGCACTCTAACATAAACTCGGAGTTCGGTCATGGAGCCAACCCAGCGGAGAGCAGCCCATCGGCGGCTCCGCCCCGCAACGCTCGCGGCGCTCTGGAAACCGCTAAGGTCAATTTGACTTGCCACCGCAAAGGCAGTACCTAGAAAAAGGGATGGGCGCGCTGCCGGAATTTCTCCGGAAAACCCGCCGCCAGCCCCAGCGCATCTTTTCGGGCACAGGCAGGGAGCGGACCCGCGCGTGATTCGAACTTTGATGAAAGGCGCTTGCATTCACGGCCTGCTGATTGCTTTGCTGCTCCTTATGCCGCGAGCGGCGGCAGACCATGCGCAGGCGCCGCAGCCCGCAGCCCCTGCGCCCCAAGCTACGGAGCAGAGCGGGGCGCCGGCCATCGCGGTACCGCTGCCCCAGGGCATCCGCCTGGTGCTGCGGGACGGAAATTACCTGCTGGTCCGCGAATACAAGTTGCAGGCGGACCGGGTGCGCTACTGGAGCGTGGAGCGCTCCGCCTGGGAAGAAATCCCCGCGCAGCTCGTGGACTGGGATGCCACGCACAAAGGCGAGGCCGCGGACGCTGCCCGGAAGCAACAGATCGACAAAAAGCTGGAAGAAATCGCGCAGGAACAGCGCGCCGCCTCGCTCGACGTGGACGCCAGCATCGAAGTCGCCCCAAACGTCTTCCTGCCGCAGGATCCCGGCTTGTATGTGGTCGCCAACGGAGGCGTCGCTTCCCTCGCGCAGGACCAGGCCAGCTCCCACCTCGACAAGCGCCGGGTGCTCCTGCAGGTGATTTCGCCCATCCCGGTGGTTCCCTCCAAGCACGACGTGAAACTGCCCGGGGCCCGCGCCGCCCTGCGCGTTTCCGACTCCGGTGCCGAGTTTTACTTTCGCACCGCGGATGCGCACGAGCCGGACGTAACTCTGGTGCGCGCTCAAGTGCACGGGAATCACCGCCTGCTCCTGGAGATTCACACCGACGTGGCCGGCCAGTCCCAATCCAAACAGCGCCGGATGCTCACAGAAGCGTGGGTGGTGGCCCGGGGCGTCTATCGCTACACCCTGGAGCAGAAGCTGGAACCCGGCGAGTACGCATTCATCGAAACCGTCCCGGAAAAAGGCTTGGACCTGTCCGTGTGGGATTTCGGGGTGGACCTGCCCGCCGGCGCCCCGCGGAAGAACTGAACGTGCACAGCCTGGGCCGGGATTTCGACACACACATGCCAAAAACGTGGTCAAGCGCTGGACCATCAATCCTGCTCGCGCGGATGTTTGCGCTCCCTCGCCGTCTTACGCGGCAGGAATGGTGCCCTCCGCTTCATCGCCCTTCCTGGCTGCCGGAAGCGTAACCAGGAACGCGGCCCCTCCTCCGGGGGCAGACTGCACTTCGATCTCTCCGCCGTGCTCCCGCACAATCGCCATGGAGATACTTAGGCCCAGTCCCGTCCCGCGCCCGGGCCGCTTGGTGGTGAAGAATGGATCGAAGATTTTTTCCTGAATGTCCGCCGCAATCCCGGGGCCATCGTCCTGGATGGAGGCCCAAACCGTAGGCTCCCCCGCGGCACCCCGGCCCATGCGCACGCGAATGGTGCCACCTTCGCGCACCTCGCGGATGGCCTGTTCCGCATTCACCACCAGATTCAGGAACACCTGGATCAGCTGGTTGGCGTCTCCCACCACGTCCGGAATTCCCCGTTCCGGCAGGTAGTCCACGGACACGTTGTTGCGCCGCAAGGAGTACTCGTGGAGATGCAGCGCCCGGCGCAGCACCTCTGCGATTTGCACCCGCCCCTTTCGCGGCGCCGGAGGCCGTGCAAACGAGAGCAGATCCTGCACGATGTCCGCGGCCCGGCGCGCCTGCTGGTGCAGCAACTCCAGTTGGTGCTTGTGCGCGGGATCATCCGAGTGCTCGCGCAACATGTCGCTCACCGCCAGGATGGCGGTGAGCGGGTTGTTCAGCTCGTGGGCCACCCCGGCCATCATCTGTCCCATCGCCGCCAGCTTTTCGCTCTGGGCCACCTGCTGCTCGAGCCGGTTGATTTCGGTCACGTCGCGCAGGGACACCACCATGCCCCCCACGCTCTTGTCCGGATTGGCAATGGGCGCGGCCGTGGCGCGCAGCATGTGCCAGTTGCCGTCCACATGTTGCGTCCGGTACTCCAGCGTGACGTTGGTTTTTTCCCCGCTGATGATGGTGCGCACCAGTTCATCCAGGCTGGCGCGGTCGTCGGGATGCGCGCGCTGCCCGTAGCGCTGGCCGATCAGTTCCTCTGGCGCCAGCCCGAGCAAATCGTAGATGCGGTTGCTCACAAATGTGAACTTGCAATCCCGGTCCAGCACCACAATCAGGTCGGGAAAGCTCTCGATCAGCCGCCGCGCGAACTCCTGCTGCTCGTGAAGCGAGCGCTCCATCTCCCGCCGCGCGGAGATATCCACCAGCGTGCCCTGGAAGCGCACCGCATGTCCCGCAGGGTCGCGGACCACGGTGGCGGAGTCCAGGCAGGTAATCGTCTTCCCATCCTTCCGCCGCAGCGTGATTTCCTGGGCCATCACCCGGCCCTGCTCCTCCAGAAGGGCACGCTCCCTGGCACGCTCGGCGGGGTCCACATACAACTCCCCGGCGTTGACCTTCATCAGCGCTTCCCGCGAGGAATAGCCCAGCATGCGCGCCAATGCCGGATTCGCGTCCAGAATCTCCCCCTGCGGCGTGGTGAAATAGACCCCTTCCTGCAGGGAGTTGAACAACTCGACGAAGCGCGCCTCGTTTTCCCGCTCCTGGGTCACGTCGCGCGCCAGGCAACTCACCCCCGCCGTGCGCCCGTCGCGGATTACGGCGTGCAGCACGCAATCGTAAAAGCGCATTTCGCCCGTGGCCTTCAGCCGCGCGCGTACCACGCCAAACCAGTGGCGCCGCTCCTCGAATCGCGGGATGGCCGCCAGAACGGACGCCGCCGTGGGTTCGCTGAGGAATTCGTCCAGCCGGTGGCCAATCACTCCCTGAAAATCGTGGCCCAGCGTCTCGATCACCCGGCGGTTCGCCGCCAGGATCTCCCCTTCCAAAGAGAGCGCCAGCACTGGGTCGTCGAAGCTGTCAATCAGGTCGCGGTAGCCCTGCTGCGAGCGCTGGATGATGTAATAGAGCCGCTCGAATTCCCGCGCTGCCGGCAGCCCCACCGCCATGGCCAGTTGTTGCGACTGCGCCTCTACCAGTTCGCGCCGCGCGCTCACCACACTCGAACGCTTCCGCCACACCAGCCAGGCCAGCGCGGCGAACAGGACGACCACGCCCACCGGCAGCGCCGTGAGCCGCAAATGCAGCGCCTCCGCGTGCTGTGAAAACTCCGCTCCCAGCGCCACCGCCAGCAGGACCAGCAACAGCAGGCACCATCGCCACAGTTCCTGTTCGCGCTTTTCCTGCGCTGCCACCTGTTCCCGCGAGGAGGGCGCTTGCACGCGGCGCTCCTGCTGGCCAGGCGGAAGGGGGAAGCCACTTTGTCCCGGATTGGAAGGAAAGCCCGCCATCGAATGGGTCTGAGGTTCCAAGCGATTCTAGGGAGCGTCCCCGCGGGAGTGCAACCCCGTGGACCGGAAAGGTTTCTATCCGCCACCCGGTAGCCATTCCCAAATCCCGCTGCTGTCAGCGGGATACCCGCAAAAGAAAGGACCCGGCGCGATCGCTCTCGCGCCGGGTCCCTCGGAGTCGAGTTTGCGGAGTGTGCTACCCCTCGGCCGGGGCTCCGTCGTCCTTCCGCAGGTATTCGAGCGCCGCCGCCTCTTCGGGCGTGAGCGGCACCTCCTCGGGTTCCGGTTCCGGCTCCGGCACTTCCGTCAGCAACTGGATGCTGCGGTAGTGCTCCAAGCCCGTGCCCGCCGGGATCAGGCGGCCCATGATCACGTTTTCCTTCAGGCCGCGCAGGTAATCCACCTTGCCGGAGATGGCTGCTTCCGTGAGCACCCGCGTGGTCTCCTGGAAGCTGGCCGCGGAAATGAACGAGTCGGTCGAGAGCGACGCCTTGGTGATGCCCAGCAGCATCGGCCGCCCCGTGGCCGGACGCCCGCCTTCCTGCAGCACGCGGTCGTTCTCCTCGCGGAAGCGGAACTTGTCCACCTGCTCGTCCAGCAGGAACGTGGTGTCGCCCACATCCTCCACCTTTACCCAGCGCATCATCTGCCGGGTGATGGTCTCGATGTGTTTGTCGTTGATGTTCACGCCCTGCAGCCGGTACACCTCCTGGATGGAAGTGACCAGGTAGGCCTGGGTGAACTTCTCGCCCAGCACGGCCAGCAGGTCGTGCGGGTTGAGCGGGCCGTCAATCAGCGGCTCGCCCGCCCGGATGTGCTCCCCTTCTTGCACGTTGATGTGCACACCGCGGGGGATCAGATACTCCTTCACGGTGCGGCCGTCTTCGCTCTCCACGGCGATCTTGCGCTGGCCCTTGGAGATTTCGCCGTACTTCACGATGCCGTCGATCTCGCTGATCACCGCGGGATCGCGCGGCTTGCGCGTCTCGAAGAGTTCCACCACGCGCGGCAAACCGCCGGTAATGTCCTTGGTCTTGGTGGTTTCGCGCGGGATTTTCGCCAGCACGTCGCCCGGATGTACGTCGTCGCCATCCGCCACCATCAAGTGGGCGCGCGTGGGCATCAGGTACTTCTTGCGCGGGCGGCCGGCGGAGTCGCGCACGATCACCGTGGGCTGGTGCTTTTCGTCTCCGGGCGGCAGCGTAACCACGAGCTGTGAAAGCCCGGTCACTTCGTCCACCTGCTCTTCGATGGTCACCCCGGGCTGCAAGTCCTTGAACTGCACGGACCCGCCCGCCTCGGTGAGGATCGAGAAGGTATAGGGATCCCACTCGCACACGATCTGCCCCACGTTCACCGGCTGTTTTTCGGTGACCTTCAGGTGCGCCCCGTAAACGACCGGGTGGCGCTCTTTTTCCCGGCCCTTGTCGTCCACCACGGCGATCAGGCCGGAACGGTTCATGGCGATCAGATTGCCGTCCCGCCCTTCGACCGTTTTCAAGTCGATAAACTTGATGAAGCCGGAACTCTTCACCTCGACCCGGGACTGTTCGGTCACGCGCGTGGCCGTGCCGCCGATGTGGAACGTGCGCATGGTCAGCTGCGTGCCCGGCTCACCGATGGATTGCGCCGCAATCACCCCAACAGCCTCACCCAGCTCCACCATGCGCCCGGTGGCCAGGTTGCGCCCATAGCAGCGCGCGCACACCCCGCGGCGGGATTCGCAGGTGAGCACGGAGCGGATCTTCACCCGCTCGATGCCCGCTGCTTGAATGGTGCTGGCCAGCTCTTCGCTGATGTCCTGGTTGATTTCGCAGATCACGTTGCCTTCGTAGTCCTTCAAGCGCTCCAGCGAGACGCGGCCCACCACTCGGTCGCGCAGCGGCTCCACCTCCACTCCGGCCTCGAGAATCGGCTCCACGAAGATGCCTTCGGAAGTTCCGCAGTCCAGCTCGCTGATAATCACGTCCTGGGCCACGTCCACCAGGCGTCGCGTCAGGTAGCCGGAGTCGGCGGTCTTCAGCGCCGTGTCCGCCAGTCCCTTGCGCGCGCCGTGCGTGGAAATGAAATACTCCAGCACGGTCAGCCCTTCGCGGAAGTTCGCGGTGATGGGCGTCTCCATGACTTCGCCCGAGGGGCGCGCCATCAGCCCGCGCATCCCCGAAAGCTGCCGGATCTGCTGTTTCGACCCGCGCGCCCCGGAATCGGCCATCACGTAAATCGGATTGATCACGCCCTGCTTGTCGCGGTCCTCCAGCACCTTGAACATTTTCTCCGCGACTTTTTCCGTGACGTCGCTCCAGATGGCGATCACTTTGTTGTAGCGCTCGCCGTTGGTGATGGCCCCGTCCAGGTACTGTTTCTGGACGCTCACCACGTCGCGCTCCGCGTCCGCCACCAGGCGCTCTTTTTCCGGCGGGATCACCATGTCGTCGATCCCGATGGAAATCCCCGCGCGCGTGGCGTACTGGAAGCCCAGTTCCTTCAGTTCGTCCAGCATGCGCACGGTCAGTTCCTGGCCAAACCGCAGGTTGGCGTATTGCACCAGGAGCTGCAGCCCCTTCTTCTTCAGCAGTCCGTTGATGTACGGCATGCCTTCGGGCAGGTGGTCGTTGAAGATCACCCGGCCCGCCGTGGTGTTTACGAATTGCCGGTTCAGCCGCACGGACTGCGCGTGGGGAATGTCCTGATCGTCGTAGGCGGACGCCAGGTCAATCACCTCTCCGGTGTAGCGCAGCCGCACCGGCGTCAGCAGTTCGACCTCTCCGGCCTCCAGTGCCAGAATCACTTCTTCCGTCGAACCAAACGCGCGCCCCTCGCCCTTGGAGCCGGGGCGTTCCTTGGTCAGGTAGTAGATCCCCAGCACCATGTCCTGCGTGGGAACGGCCAGCGGCAGGCCGTTGGCCGGAGAAAGAATGTTGCGCGCGGAAAGCATCAGCACCGAAGCTTCGATCTGCGATTCCGGCGAAAGCGGAATGTGCACCGCCATCTGATCGCCGTCGAAGTCCGCGTTGAACGCGGTGCACACCAGCGGATGGATGCGGATGGCTTTGCCCTCCACCAGCACGGGCTCGAACGCCTGGATCCCCAGCCGGTGCAGCGTGGGCGCGCGGTTCAGCATCACCGGATGCTCGCGGATCACTTCCTCGAGGATGTCCCACACGATCGAGTCCTGCTGTTCCACCATCTCCTTGGCCTGCTTGATGGTGGTGCAGTGCCCGCCCGCTTCCAGCTTGTGGTAGATAAACGGCTTGAACAGCTCCAGGGCCATCTTCTTCGGCAGGCCGCACTGGTGCAGCTTCAGCTCCGGGCCCACCACGATCACCGAGCGGCCGGAATAGTCCACGCGCTTGCCCAGCAGGTTTTGCCGGAAGCGGCCCTGCTTGCCCTTCAATGCGTCGGAAAGCGACTTGAGCGGGCGGTTGTTGGCCCCGCGCAGCACCCTGCCGCGGCGCCCGTTGTCAAACAGCGCGTCCACCGCCTCCTGCAGCATGCGCTTTTCGTTGCGTACGATCACGTCCGGCGCGTGCAGCTCCATCAGCTTCTTCAACCGGTTGTTGCGGTTGATCACCCGGCGGTACAGGTCGTTCAGGTCCGATGTGGCAAATCGCCCGCCATCCAGCGGCACCAGCGGACGCAGCTCCGGCGGCAACACCGGGATCACGTCCAGAATCATCCACTCCGGCTTGTTGCCGCTCTTGCGGAACGACTCCACCACTTTCAGGCGCTTCGCGTACTTGATGCGCTTCTGCAGGCTGGCGTCGTTCTTCATCTTCACGCGCAGCTCTTCGCCCAGTTTTTCGATGTCCGAGGCGCGCAGCAGTTCCTTGATCGCTTCCGCGCCCATGCCCGCGCGGTATTTCCCCGCGTAGTCTTTCTGCAGTTCGCGGTGCTTGTCTTCCGTCAACAGATCCTTGGTCTTCAGCCCCGGGGTCTCGCCCGGATCCACCACCACAAAGGCCTCGAAATAAAGGATGCGCTCCAGGTCCCGCATGCTGATGTCCAGCAGGTAGCCGATGCGGCTGGGCACCCCCTTGAAGAACCACACGTGCGAGCAGGAAGAGGCCAGCTCGATGTGCCCCAGGCGTTCCCGGCGCACCTTGCTCAGCGTCACTTCCACACCGCACTTGTCGCAGATCACTCCGCGGTGCTTCATGCGCTTGTACTTGCCGCACAGGCACTCCCAATCCGTCACCGGCCCGAAAATCTTGGCGCAGAACAGGCCGTCGCGCTCGGGCTTGAAGGTGCGGTAGTTGATGGTTTCCGGTTTGGTCACCTCGCCGTGCGACCAGGAGCGGATCTTCTCCGGGCTCGCCAGGCTGATGCGGATGGAGTCGAAATCGGCGATCTGACTGGCTCGGTCATAAGGACTGCTGCGGTACAAGGCCTTCCTCCCGCCGCCCCTGGGTGAGGAGCGACTCGCATCTCCAACCGTGTGAACCTCGTGCACCGGGTGACGGACCAAACTCCCCGATCCCCCGCCCGGCGCCCTTCGGCTGTCCCCCAACTGCGGGACCGCGCGCTAATCCGCGGCTTTTTCCGCGGCCTTCTGGCGCTTCATCAGCTCCACGTCCAGGCACAGCGACTGCAATTCCCGCACCAGCACGTTGAACGATTCGGGCACGCCGGGATCAATCCCCGGCTCGCCCTTTACGATTGCCTCGTAAATCTTGGCCCGGCCATACACGTCGTCGGACTTGCAGGTGAGCAGCTCCTGCAGGATGTGCGCGGCCCCGTATGCCTCCAGCGCCCACACTTCCATTTCTCCGAAGCGCTGGCCGCCGAACTGTGCCTTGCCGCCCAGCGGCTGCTGGGTGATCAGGGAATACGGCCCGATCGATCGCGCGTGGATCTTGTCGTCCACCAGATGGGAAAGCTTCAGCATGTAGATGTAGCCCACGGTCACCGGCTGGCCGAATTTTTCGCCGGTCATCCCGTCGAAAAGCTCGGTCTTTCCCGCCGCCGGCAGTCCGGCCACTTCCAGCAGCCGCCGGATCTCCGCCTCGCGCGCCCCGTCGAACACCGGCGTGGCCATGGGGATGCCATCGCGGAAGGTGCGCGCCAGGTCCAGCAGCTCCTCGTCCTCGATCTCCGAAACGGACTTCCAGACCGAGGTCTCGCCGAAGATTTCCTTGAACCATTTCCGCACCGCCTCGGCGCGCGTTCCGGTGTCCAGCAGGCGCATCAATTGCCCGCTGAGCTCGCGGGAAGCCCAGCCCAGGTGGGTCTCCAGAATTTGCCCGACGTTCATGCGCGAGGGCACGCCCAGGGGATTGAGCACCAGCTCCACCGGAGTGCCGTCGGGGAGGTACGGCATGTCCTCTTCCGGCACCACCCGCGCGATCACGCCCTTGTTGCCGTGGCGGCCGGCCATCTTGTCGCCCACGGACATCTTCCGCTTCATGGCCACGTACACCTTGACCAGCTTGATCACCCCGGGCGGCAATTCGTCGCCCTTCTTGAGCTTGTTGATGCGCTCGTCGGTGATTTTCCGCAGCACGTCGATCTGCCGCGAAGTCATCTCCTCGATCTCGTCGATCTTCTCGATGAGCAGCGGGTCCTTTTCGTCCAGGCGCAGCCGTTTCAGGTTCCGCGTGGAAACCTTCTCGATCACTTCGCGGGTCAGCGTCACCCCTTTGGTGAGCAAGCGCTTGTTGGTCTTTTCGTCGTGCAAATCCGCCGCCAGTTTTTTCCCGGTGAGCAGCTCGGAAAGCCGCTTCAGCCGCTCGTCCGTCAGGATGCGGATTTCATCCGACAGGTTCTTTTCCAGCCGCGATTCCTGCGAGGCCTCGATGGCCTTGTGCCGGTCGTCCTTTTCTCCGCTCTTGCGGCAGAAAATCTTCACGTCCACCACCGTGCCTTCGATGCCCGGCGGGCAATAAAGCGAAGCGTCGCGCACGTCCCCGGCCTTTTCTCCGAAGATGGCGCGCAGCAACTTTTCTTCCGGCGTCAGCGTGGTCTCGCCTTTGGGCGTCACCTTGCCCACCAGGATGTCCCCCGGCTTCACCGTCGCGCCGATGCGGATCACCCCGCTCTCGTCCAGGTTGCGCAAAAAGCTCTCGCTGATGTTGGGGATGTCCCGGGTCACCTCTTCCGGTCCCAGCTTGGTGTCGCGCGCCTCGATTTCCAGCTCTTCGATATGGATCGAGGTGTAGTAATCCTCGCGAACCAGCTTTTCGCTCACCAGGATGGCGTCCTCGAAGTTGTAGCCACGCCAGGGAAGGAAGGCGGCCAGCACGTTGCGGCCCAGCGCCAGCTCGCCCCGGTCCGTGCATGGCCCGTCCGCCAGCACCTGCCCCTGCTTCACGTGGTCGCCCACATGCACCAGCGGCTTCTGGTTGATGCAGGTATTCTGGTTGGAACGCTTGAATTTTGTCAGCGTGTAGATGTCCGCGCCCACCTCGCGGCTGAGCACACCGGAATGGTCGGACTCCACACGCACGATGATGCGCTCGCTATCCACCTGGTCCACCACGCCTTCGCGGCGGCAAATCACCACCGCGCCGGAATCCCGCGCCGTTACCCGCTCCATCCCCGTGCCCACCAGCGGCGATTCTCCCCGGATCAGCGGCACCGCCTGGCGCTGCATGTTCGAGCCCATCAGCGCGCGGTTGGCGTCGTCATTCTCCAGGAACGGAATCAGGCTGGCGGCTACAGAGACCAGTTGCTTCGGCGACACGTCGATGTAGTCCACTTCCTCGCGGCTCTTCAGCACAAAGTTGCCGGCCTGGCGGCAATTCACCAGCTCGGCGTTGATCGTGCCCCGCGCGTCCAGCGGCACGTTGGCCTGCGCCACCACGTAGCGGTCTTCTTCCCAGGCGGAGAGGTAGAAGCAATACGGCTCCGAGGTCACCTTGCGCCGCTTCAGCTCCTCGTTGACGTTTTCCACCTTGTCGCGCTCGACGATGTCCCCGGCCTTGAATTCACTGTCGCCGGCATTCAGCACCTGCAGGTAGTCCACCACCCGTCCGTTGCGCACTTTGCGGTACGGGGATTCGATGAACCCGAACTCGTTGATGCGCGCAAAACAGGAAAGCGAGCTGATCAGCCCGATGTTCGGCCCTTCCGGTGTTTCGATGGGGCAAATGCGCCCGTAATGCGTCGGGTGCACGTCGCGCACTTCGAATCCCGCGCGCTCGCGCGAAAGGCCCCCGGGACCCAGGGCGGAAAGCCGCCGCTTGTGGGTGATTTCGCTCAGCGGGTTGGTCTGGTCCATGAACTGGCTGAGCTGCGAACTGCCGAAAAATTCCCGGATGGCCGCGGTCACCGGCTTGGCGTTCACCAGGTCGTGCGGCATGGCCGTGGACATTTCCTGGTATACGGACATCTTTTCCTTGATGGCCCGCTCCATGCGCACCAGGCCGATGCGGAACTGGTTTTCCAGCAGCTCGCCCACCGCGCGCACCCGGCGGTTACCCAGGTGGTCGATGTCGTCCACCATGCCGATGTTTTTGCGCAGCTTCAGCAGGTACTTGATCGCGGCAATGAAGTCCGGTGTATCCAGCGTGCGCTTGTCCAGCGGGGTATCCAGCCCCAGCTTGATGTTGAACTTCAGGCGGCCCACCTTGCTGAAGTCATATTTCCGCGCGTCGAAGAACATGCTCTGGAACAGCGCGGTCGCCGTATCCAGGGTGGGCGGATCCCCCGGGCGCAGTTTGCGGTAGATTTCGATGAGCGCCTCGCGCGAGCTGTGGATCGCGTCGCGGTCCAGCGTGCGGCTGATCACCGTGCCCACGTCGTCCCGCTCCGGGAAGCACACGTCCACTTCCCCCAGCCCGGCTTCCGCCAGTTTCGCCCAAAGCTCGGCGGTAAACGGCTTGTTGGCTTCCAGCAGCACTTCTCCGGTCTGCCGGTCCACGATATCCGCCACCGACAGGGCGCCTTCCAGATCCGAAAGGTCCGCCTGCACGTGGGCCACCCGCGCCTTCACCAGTTCCTTGTAGAGCGGCTCGGTGATGCGGCGGCCCGCGCCCACCAGGGTCTCCTCCGTCTTGGGGTGCTTGATCTCATGGGTCAGCTTGCGGTCGATCAGCCCCTCGGAGAGGTTCCAGTAATACTTCCCCTCGCGCACCGCGATGCGCTCCACCTGGTAGAAGTTCCGCAGGATTTCCTCGCTGGACTTCATGCCCAGCGCGCGCAGGAAGATGGTGCCCAGAAATTTCCGCTTGCGGTCGATGCGCACGTACAGCGTGTTCTTGGTGTCGTACTCAAACTCCACCCAGGAGCCGCGGTAGGGAATGATCTTGCCCAGGAAATACGTGCGGTTGTTGGCAGTCTCGAAAAACACCCCGGGCGAGCGGTGCAACTGGCTCACGATCACCCGCTCCGTTCCGTTGATGATGAACGTCCCGTTTTCGGTCATCAGCGGGATGTCGCCGAAGAATACTTCCTGCTCCTTGATGTCCCGGATGGTCTTGGCCCCGGAGTCCGGGTCCTTCTCGTAGATGGTCAGGCGGATGGTGACTTTCAGCGGGGCGGCGTAGGTCATCCCCCGCTCCTGGCATTCATTCACGTCGTACTTCAATTGCAGCGCCACCGGATCGCCGCACTTGTTGCAGAACGTGGGCGTGTTGCGGTTGAACGTGCCGCACTTGGCGCAAATCACGTCGCCGGATTTATACGGGTCGGTCACCACCGAGGCCCCGCAATTTCGGCAGGTGGCCCGCAGGTGGTGCAATCCGCGCAGGTGCCCGCACTTGCATTCCCAGTTGCCGATCGCATAGTCCACGAAATCGAGCTGGGAAAGCCCGCGGAAATCCTGGATGGGGAACACGGAGCTGAACACGGACTGCAGCCCGGTGTCTTCCCGCTCGCTCGGCAGCAAATCCATCTGCAAAAAGCGCTGATAGGAGCGCTTCTGCACTTCGATCAAGTTGGGAATCTGGATGGTCGCGCGAATGCGCGAGAAGTCCAGCCGCCGCCGTTCCCGGTTCTGATACTGTCCATTCTGCATTTGGTCTTACCTCACGTAGTCCGCGTCGGGGGACAAACCGCCCCGGCCGGCCGGTGCTGTGCGCGCACACCACGACCGCCGGAGTAAGTGGCCGAAAAAGAGTGATGCCAGCAGAACTCTCCCCCGAAATTCCGCTCCGGCCTGCCCGGAGCGCGGGTTCGGAAACCAGTCCAAAGCACGCGCCAGAAATTCGGACTGCGCGGCGCGCCTCGCGTACCGCCAGGCCGCCACCCGGCCTTACTTCACGTCCACTTTGGCGCCGGCTTCCTCGAACTTCTTCTTGATGTTGGCGGCCTCGTCCTTGGTGATGCCTTCCTTCACCGTTTTGGGCGCGCCGTCCACCAGATCCTTGGCTTCCTTCAACCCCAGGCTGGTGACTTCACGAACCACCTTGATGACGTTGATCTTGTTGGCCCCCACTTCGGTGAGCACAACGGCGAACTCCGTCTTCTCCTCCGCCGGAGCAGCCGCGGCCCCCCCGCCGGCAGCTCCGCCGGCCACCATCATCGGCGCGGCGGCCGCGGCGGAGACTCCGAAGGTCTCCTCCATCTTCTTTACCAGCTCCGAGGCCTCGAGCAGAGTCAGGCCCTTGAGCTGTTCGAGCAGCGTTTCCACTTTGCTAGACATGACCGTTTCCCATCCTCCTCAAAAGATTATTCCGCGAACTTTTTCTCTTTGGCCGCTTCGTTCATCACCACCGCCAGATTCCGGGCCACCGCCGCCGTGGTGCTGGCCAGCCGCTGCGCCGGAGAAGAAATCAGGAACATCAGCTTCGAAATCAGCTCTTCCTTCGATGGCAGGCTGGCCAACTGCTGAATCTCGCCCACCGATACCACCCGGCCTTCCACCACTCCGGCGCGGAATTGGTACGCGGGAACATCTTTGGCGAATTTGGTCAGCGCCTTGGCCAGCGCCACCGGGTCCGCCGCGGTGCATGCGATCGAGTTGGTCCCCGCCAGGGACTTGAGCAGTGGCTCGGCGGCGGTGCCCTGCGCAGCCCGTTCCGCCAGCGTGTTCTTCACCACCTGGTAGCTGCCGCCCGCGGATTCCACCGCCCGCCGCAGCCGGGTGTCCTCCCCGGCCCGGATTCCCTGGAACGTGCTGAGAATCACCGTGGACACCTGAGCGAGCTGGGCCCGCAATTCCTCCACCTGCTTCTGCCGCTCCGTCTTGCGATTCATGTCTGGTCCCGTCCTCACGCCGCCGCGCTGCTCGAGGATTCCACCTCGTTCAGGTCAATCGGAATCCCCGGGCCCATCGTCGAGGTCAGCGTAACCCGCTTGATGTACTTGCCCTTGGCCGCTGGCGGCTTGGCCTTGATCACCGCGGCCAGCAGCGCCTGGGCGTTTTCCGCAATTTTTGGCGCTTCGAACTCGGCCTTGCCGATCGGCGAATGGATGATCGCCGTCTTGTCCAGACGGAATTCCACCTTGCCGGCCTTGATCTCCCGCACCGCCTGGGCCACTTCAAACGTGACCGTGCCGGTCTTGGGGTTGGGCATCAGCCCGCGTGGCCCCAGCACTTTGCCGAGCTTTCCGGCGGAGCGCATCATGTCCGGCGTGGCGATCACCGCATCGAAATCCGTCCAACCTTCCATGATTTTCTGCACCATGTCTTCGCCGCCCACAAAGTCGGCGCCGGCCTCGCGCGCTTCGATCACCTTCTCGCCCCCGGCGATCACCAGCACGCGCTTGGTCTTTCCCAGTCCGTGCGGCAGCACCACCGTGCCCCGGATCATCTGGTCGGACTGTTTGGGGTCCACCCCCATGTTGATCACCAGCTCCACGGTCTCGTTGAACTTCGCGTACTTGACCTGGCGCAGAAGTTCCGCGGCCTGCAACAGCGGGTACTGGCGCTCCTTCACCTGCGCCCGCGCTTTTTCAATGTTCTTGCCACCCGTTCGGCTCATGCGTTGGCTCCTACGCCTCCACTTCGATGCCCATGTTCCGCGCGGTGCCCAGCACCGTACGAATCGCGGACTCCATTTTCGTGGTGTTCAGATCCGGCAGCTTGGTCTTGGCGATTTCTTCCACCTGCTTCCGCGTAACTTTGCCCACCTTGGTGCGGTTGGGCTCCCCGGAGCCTTTGACGATCCCCGCGGCGCGCTTCAGCAGTTCCGCGGCCGGCGGCGTCTTGATGATGAACGTGAAGGTCCGGTCGCTGTAGATCGAAACCAGCACCGGGAAGATCATTCCCTCCGGCTCCTTCGCCGTCTTGCCGTTGAACTGCTTGCAAAATTCCATGATATTCACGCCCTGCGGACCCAGCGCCGTTCCGACCGGCTGCGCCGGCGTGGCTTTGCCCGCGGGCAATTGCAGTTTCACCGTGGCTTGCAGTTTCTTGGCCATGAGCTGTCAGCTTTCTTCTCCCGCGCACCCCGCGCTCAGGAGGTTTTTTCCACCTGTGTGAAATCCAGCTCCACCGGAGTGGAGCGGCCGAAAATGGTCACCGAAACCTTTAGGGTGCTGCGGTCCGGATTCACCTCTTCCACCACCCCGTTGAAGCTCGAAAACGGCCCGTCCACGATGCGTACCTGCTCGTTGCGCTCAAAGGTCAGCCGCGGCTTCTGCTTCTCCGTGGGCGTGGCGCTGCGGTTCAGAATCGCCTGCACCTCTTCCTCGGAAAGCGGAGAGGGCGTCTGCCCGCTGCCCACAAATCCCGTCACCCGGGGCGTGGACCGCACCACGTGCCAGGTATCGTCGTTCATCTCCATTTCCACCAGCACGTAGCCGGGGTAGAACATCCGCGTGGAGGTGATCTTCTTTCCGCCGCGCACTTCGATCACGTCTTCGGTGGGCACCAGCACCCGGCCGATCTTCTCGCTCAGGCCGAACGCCGTCACCCGCCCCTCCAGGCTTTCCTTCACCTTGTTCTCGAAGCCCGAATAGGTGTGGATGATGTACCAGTTCTTGGTCGTGGTCATGCTACAGCTTCCCCAGCTTCAAGATGTATGCCACCACCCGCCCAACCCCCAGATCCACCACGAAGAAAAACGCCCCGAAAAAGAAAATCGTCACGATGACGATCAGCGTCGTCGAGCGCACTTCCTGCGGCGTCGGCCAGGTGGTGTGGGTCATCTCCACGCGCACGTCGTGCAGGAATTTCTTGAAATTCCTCGGCCCTTCCAGCAGCCGCTCGAGCCACGCCGGACGCCCCAGCCCCTCCCGCTCCCCGCCGCTTGCGCCCGAACCGGATCCTTGATTCACCATGCTTTTCACGGCCTGCGCCACTTTTCGCTCCTGCACTTCCATCGCGTCTCCCAACCCTGGCAGGGGAGGAGGGATTCGAACCCCCACATCCGGTTTTGGAGACCGGCGGTCTACCGTTAAACCTACTCCCCTGAAATCCCGGGCGCCCCCGCCTACTTTACTTCCTTGTGGGTCGTGTGCTTGCGGCACGACCGGCAAAACTTCTTGGTCTCCAGGCGCTCCGTATGCTTCTTGCGATTCTTCATCGCCGTGTAATTCCGGTTCTTGCAATCGTTGCACTGCAGTGTAATCAGCTCGCGCATCTTGGCTGTCTCCGCCGCTCTTCCGGCTCGCTCCTTACTCGACGATCTCGGTGACTGCGCCGGCGCCCACGGTGTGCCCGCCCTCGCGGATGGCGAACCGCAACCCCTTCTCCATGGCCACCGGGCTGATCAACTCGATCGACACCGTCGCGTTATCTCCCGGCATCACCATCTCCACTCCCTCCCCCAGCTTCACGTCTCCGGTCACGTCCGTC
>DATIYQ010000052.1:0-31502 GCA_035517515.1 Binatia bacterium | reverse complement strand
ATCTTTATGCTGTTCTGTTCTTCCTCTCTTGTTCTCTTCTTCCCTTCCCCTCTCGCTCAATCCCGTAGATGGTCATTTCTCCTCAACGCGGAATACCTGGCAGGAATTCTGGAGTACGGGCAGCAGTTTCTGCCGGGCCTCCTGCTCGGAAAGCCTGGGGTCTTCGATGAAACCGGCACGCAGGGCGATGAGGATCGTGGCGGTGAAACCGATCGCGGCCTGGAAAATTTCGGCCAGGTGCACGCACCCCTGGCTTTTGCCGATGAGGTCGGTGATGCGCCGGTAGATGCCCCGGCCGATGACCTCACCCTCCAACCGCGGAATGTTGTCGAGAGCGCGCAAGCAGAGCGTCTGGAACGGCCGTTTGGCCATGTGCGCCTTGGCGTGCTCGATGCGTCCGCTGGCCACTTCCACAATCATTTCCGCGTCAAAACTGTGCTCCAAGTCCAGGAACGAGGCCAGCACCTGCACGCGCCCCGGGTCCCGGCGGATCACTTTCACGTTGATATTGCGCTCGTAGACTTCCGGCGTGCTGCGCCGCTCCGCATCCGTGGCCGCGCCTCCCAACACCAAAGGAACCAGTTCGGACCTCCCCATCATCTCCATTGTGCAACTCCTCCCGGGCACCAGATTACACTTTGGCGACGGGCGTGTGCGCGGGAACTCGGGGGGCAGCCGGCAAGCAGCCCGGCGCGTCATACAATGACCAGCGCCATGCGGAACTCCACAGGCAAACGCCTCGGTGATCGCGCTGTGAAACGGCGGGACGGAGAGGGTGTTGGCCGGCGGGCCGCGCTTTCCACGCTGCTTCGCGCGCTGTGGGGGCTCGCCGTGCCCTCGGCGCTGTCCGCCGGTCCGGTCTTTCCGCCGGGAACGCCAGCCGGCGAACTGGACCGCGCACTGGCCCAGGGCTTCGGGAAACGGAGCGGGGCGGGCGTGGTGGTGGAATTGGCCAGCGGAACAATCCTGGCCGTGCACAATCTTCCCGCGGCACGACAGCGGCTGGCGCTGCCGGGCTCGACGCTGAAAACCTTTACGCTGCACACCCTGCTGGAATCGGGAAAACTTCACCCCGGCGAGACCTTTCTCTGCCCGCAGCAACTGACCATCGCCGGCCATCTGCTGGATTGCCCGCATCCCGCGAATCTGGGACCGATTTCTCCGCAAGACGCCCTGGCATATTCCTGCAACAACTTTTTCGCGCAGATGGCGCTGCGGCTTGCGCCCGCGGAACTGGCCGGGGCGCTCGATCGCTGGGGCTTCGCCTCCGCCACGCATCTGGCTGCCGGGGAAGCCACGGGAAAAATCGAGACGGCACATTCCCAAGCGGAGCTGCAACTGCAAGCCCTTGGAGAATTCGGGATTCACGCGACCCCGCTGGAACTCCTGCAAGCCTTCCGCCGTTTGGCCCAGCGGCGGAGGGAACCGGCCGCGCGGCAGGAGTCGCTGGCCGCCGTGTTTGCCGGGCTGGAAGCCGGGACGGTCTATGGCATGGCATCCGCGGCCAAAACGGAAGGGCTGGCGGTGGCGGGGAAAACCGGCACATCGCTGGCCGACGAGGGACACTGGACGCACGGCTGGTTCGCCGGTTACGCCCCGGCGGAAGCTCCGGAGATGGCGCTGGTGATTTTTCTGGAACGCGGCAACGGTCCGGTGGACGCCGCGGGAATCGCCCACGCGGTATTCAGGGCCTACCGCGATGCCCGGGGGCGCGGATGACCGCCGCGGGCCGGGCCACGCTGTGGTCAGGACTCCTGCTGCTGGCCGCTTCCTTCACCGGCGCGCAGCAGCCCGCGGAAATCCAGGTGGGCCTCGGTTGGCTGGTGCTGCCGGGGGAAGTGGTAATCACACCGCGGGGAGCGGGCGCAGTGATCTCCGCGTGTAGCGGCTGCGGTGCCGCGCCGCTCGAGGGCCCAGCCACGTTTTCCGTTCGGGGCGAGGCTCTGCTGGACGCGCAGGGCAGGTCCATGGCCGGCCCGGTGGCGGTCGAAGGCGAGTACGAAATGGCGATGGCCGGGCGCGCGCCGCTGCGCCTCCATTTCCCGCTAACGCTGCGCGCGCAGGGCGGGCGCATCCGCGCGGTGCTGCGGGTGCCCCTGGAATCCTACGTGGAGCTGGCGCTGGCCGGGGAGAGCGCGGATTTCACTTCGGACGCGGCGCTCGAAGCCATGGCGGTAACTGTGCGCACTTACGCCATCCACCAGCGCGGACGGCACGCGAAAGAGGGATTCGACCTGTGCGATGCAACGCATTGCCAGCTGCTGCGTTTTGATGCAGGAGCCTCCGCGCGCATCCGCGCGGCGGCGGAAGCGACGGCGGGCGAACTGCTGTGGTACCGGGGAGAACCGGCCGCGGCGTACTACAGCGGGAATTGCGGGGGAACCACGGAAGATGCGGCACGGCTGTGGCCGGGGATTGCGGCACCCTACCTGCGGGCGCATGCGGATCCTTATTGCGTGGTCCACGGCCGCGCGGAGTGGACCGCGGAGATCAGCAAGGAAGAGCTGGCGCACGCGCTTCACGAGGCGGGGTGGCAGGACGCGGGCGAGCACATCTCCGCAGTGCGCATCGTGGAGCGCACCGGCTCCGGCCGCGCCAGCCGGCTGGAATTTCGCGGCGCGCAATCCTTCGTGGCCGGCGCGGAGGATGTCCGCGCAGCCATCAACCGGGCGCCCGGGCCGGCGCGGCTGCGCAGCAATTCCTACGACGTGCGGGACGCGGGCGACCGGTTTGTCTTCCACGGCTACGGGCTGGGACACGGCGCCGGGCTGTGCCAGGCCGGCGCGCAGGAAATGGGAGCGGAGGGAAAATCCTACCGGGAAATCCTGGCGTTCTATTATCCCGGAACGGCGGTGGGCCTGACGGCGCAGGGACTGGAATGGACGGCGCTGCACGGCGAACGGATGGATGTGCTGACCACGCAGCCGGAGGCGGACGGGGCGCTCCTGCCGCGGGCGGAAAGAATCCTGCGCGAGGCCGAAGAGCAGACCGGCTGGAAGACGGCCCAGCGCCCGGAATTGCGCGTGTATCCCAGCGTGGCCGTGTATCGCAACGCAACCGGCGAGCCGGGCTGGGTGGCGGGAAGCACGAAGGGCCGGGTGATCCGCCTGGAACCGCTTTCGGTGCTGCGCGCGGCCGGCGCGCTGGACTCCACAGTTCGGCACGAACTGCTGCACCTGCTGATGGAATCCCGCGCGAATCGGGACCTGCCACTCTGGTTTCGCGAGGGTCTGGCCGGATTTCTGGAACACGAGGCGGCACCGGCCGGGGGAGAGACGGTTTCCGCGGGGCAGCCTGACTACCGGCAACTCGACCGCAGGCTGGCCGCGCCGAACTCCGCGAAGGAGGCGCGCGCGGTGGCGCGAGAGGCGCAGCGCGCGGTGGCGCGGCTGGTGGCGCAGCGCGGGCGCGGGGAGGTGCTCTCGTGGGTGGAGCGCGGGCTGCCCCCGGACCTTTCGATACGGGAGTAACCCAGGCAATCCCGGGGGACTTACTGGGGAGTCAGATCCTGCGTGTCGTCGGTGGATTCGGGCGGGGCGATGGCTTCTTCCGCCAGCGCGAGGATCACCAGCCAGGCGCCGAGGGCGATCACGTAGGCCAGCGTGAGACGGACGAGCATGCTCGCAGATTGAGCGGCGATGCCGTGCACACCGGGGATCCACGCGGCCAGTTTCCGGAAGCCCACCCAACCAACGGCCACGCACGCGAGCGTGGCGAGCCAGTAACGGACGCGCATCCAGGCGCGCGCCGCGGAGCGCCACAATCCCCTCTCTCCAAGGAGCGCCGCGGCAGCAAGCGGAAGCCAAAAGACCACAAAGAGAAACCAGGGGCCCGCAAAGGTCAGCGATTCGGCGCGCGCCTGGAGCCGGTAGGGATCCACCGGCCGGCGCAGGTGAAGCGTAAGCCAGGAGGCGGTGCGCTGGGAGAAATCAGGCAACGCGGCCCGCAGCCACAACGAAAGCCCGGCCAGCGCAACAAACAACAGAAAGACGAGCAGCGCTCCGGGCAGCCATTCGCGGAACTTGCGGGGCCTCTCCACGCCCGGGCGCCTGGGCATGCCCGGCGGGTTCAAGCGCTCGCGGCGGTAAACGCGCAGAGCCGTGCGCTGCAGAAACGCGGCAAAATAGAGCAGGAACAGCGCCAGCAGGCCGGTGGCGGCCAGTTCCCAGGCCTTTGCTTCGGGAATCCAAAGCGCGGCATAGGCCAGGCCGAGCCAGAGGAGCGTTCCAAGGCCCTGGATGGTCCACACCCGCCCGCTGTGCAGCACCCGGGAAACGACCTGGGGCACCCCGCGCTGCGAAATGGCCGGGACGCCGCTCATTGCACCACCATCGTGCGGCTCTCCGTGGTGGAGAGGAATTGCGGCTGATACATGGGTTGCGCCTGGGCAGGACTGACGCGGAATGTACCGGGGTTGACCACCTTGAGCAGGTAGAAGAAGGTGGACTGGCCTTTCCCGAAATAGTCGACGAAGAGGGCCACGCGGTCGTCGTGGAATTCGCGCCGGCTGAACCAAAAGCTCCACCAGGCGGGCTTTTCCTTCAGCTCATACAGGTCGTCGCGCTCGATGCCCTCGGTGCCCGCCGGGATGGGGTCAATTACATCCAGATATCGCCACAGGCCGCCGGTGAGGGTGAGGCGCACGGCGATCACGTCTCCGATGGCCACCGGCCCCTCAAGCGGGTCCAGGCGGTAGACGATGTGCTCGTCTTTTTTCTCCGGCGTCAGCTTGAAGTAATCGCGCAGCAGGTTTAAGGAAACGCTGCCGGTGCGCTGGATTTTCTCATCCACGGAAAAGTACTGCGCCCGGGCGGACCAATAGAGGCGGCCGGGGCCGTTCTTGGTGATGCGCACGCGATTGACAGCGGGCGCGAGGTCCGCGGCCTGGAACCGCACCACGGGGGCGGCCAGGCCCAGCGCGTCGCCAGGAGTGAAACGCCGCGCCAGCACCTGCTTACCGTTGACGGCGACGGTAAGGCCGAAGTCCGGCTTCAATTCACCGCTGGCCTTCAAATAATCCGTCAGGCCGTAGACCACCATGGCGGTCTGCTCCGTGGAATACCAGAAGAAGCCTTCACTGCGATGGTTCATCAGCCACAACGCGGCCTTGGGCAGGAGCGGACTCTGCGGCCGGTAACGCACCAGCAGCTTCATGGCATAGGCGGTGGATTCCGCGGCGGAGTCGCCATCAAAATCCAGGAGAAAATTGCGGGCCGCGGGCCAATAGGCTTCCTGCTCGTCGGTCCTGGCCTGCGCTTCCAACTCCCCGGCCATCTGGCCGGCGCGCGCATCGTGCGCGGCGTCCAGGGCCAGTCCCAGGGCGGCGCGGCCATAAGCAGACATCTCCGCGCGCTTCTCCCACAGGGGATCGGTGACCGCGGCATCGCGATTGCCGTTCAGGGCCAGGCTGTAGGCGAGGTAGGCCAGCAGATCCGGATAGGCCTTCTGCTGCCGGTCATACTCGCCGCGCAACCAGGAGACGCCGCGGGCCAGCCGGGGCTGGTCCACGTTCACACCGGCGACTTTGGCCTGGGCCAACCCGGCGATCACATATGCGGTCATGAAGGCGTGGCTTTCATCCGTCTTCCACCAGCCCCATCCCCCGTCGTCATGCTGGTAGTCGTAGAGGCGGTCGAGTCCCGCGCGGATTTTCTTCTCGAGCTCCGCTTCGTTCACGTCCGATTTCACCTTCAACTCGCGCAGGGCCGCGGCCACCAGCACGTTGGGGAGGAAGCTGGACATGGTCTGCTCGGTGCAACCGTAAGGATAGGAAGTGAGGAATTCCAGCGCGCCGAACAGCGCCCCGCCCACGGAGGGGGAAACGCTGATCTCCAGTTCGCGGGAATCGGGGTCGAGGGCCTGCGGGAATTCCAGCTCCGCGTCCGCCGTGCCCTGATCCGCGGTCACCGAGCCTGCCCGGGAAACGGCCAGCCGCACACCGTAGGGATGGATGGGCAGGGTGAGTTCGATGGCGTCGGACTCCTCGTTGGTCAGGGCCTTGGCGGTCAGCACCGCGGAGGCGCCCGGTTTGGTTTTCACCCGCCAGGTGACCTTGGCTTCGCCGCGGCTGGGGATGGTGACGGTCTGCAGAGCGGGGTCGAGAATCTCCAATCCCTGCGCGGCCAGGGAGACGCGCGCGGACTTCTCCGCGGTCAGGTAGTTATGGACGATGCCGGAGAGCGTCACCTGGTCTCCCTTGGTGAAAAACCGCGGGGTGGCCAGGCGCAGGATCAGGTTCTTGCGCACGATGGTGCGCAGCAGGGCGGTGCCGACGCGGGTGTCCGCGGTGACGGCGCGGGCGGTGGTGCGCCAGGTGGTCAAGGCATCGGGGAAATCGAACTTCACTTGCGCGCGGCCCTGGGCGTCGGTGAGCACGCTCGCCATCCAGTAGGCGGTGTCCGGAAAGGCCTTGCGGATTTTCGGCTCGATCAACCGCTCCGGCTTGACGTCTGCCAGGGCGCGCGAGGCATGGAAGTGGCCGCCGCCGATCCCGCCGCCCGCGAGCAGCATGGGCTGCTTCCCGGAGCGCCCCTGAAAATAATAGGAGAGCGAGCTCTGAGTGGCTACCAGATGGGAAATACTCCCGTAGAAATACTGAAAGATATTGGTGGTGGTCTCCGGGCGCACCGCGTAGATGGCTTCGTCCACCACGCCGAGGCTCAGCTCCGCATTGGCCGCGGGCCGGCCGGAGGAATCGCGCGCGGTCACGGTAATGGCGGCGGCCTCTCCCGGGGTGTATTGCGGCTTGGAGCTGGACACTTCCACGGTCAGAGCATGCGCGGTGGCGGGAATCTTGATGCGCTTCGAACCTTGATGCAGGCGGTTGTCCTGGAGAAAGGCGACGCTCACGTAAACACCGGGCGCAAATTCCCCCTGGATGGGAAGCTCCACGGTCACGTCCGTGCCGGGCGCGGCCACCACCTGGTGCGAGTACACCTTGGGGCCCTCGGCGGTCACCAGGAGGTGCGCTCCCGGCTTTCCGGTGAGAATCAGGAGGCGCGCCGTGTCTCCGGGAGCATACGACTTCTTGTCAGGAATGATCTGCACCTGTTCGCGGTCTGGCTGATACCACGAGGCAGCGCCGGATACCCAGGTCCAGGTGCTGCTCTCCACCTGCCGCCCCTCCGGAGTCCGGGCGGTCACCCGGATGACATACGAGCCGGACTCTGCCAGTGGCAGGTCGACCTTGGCGCTGCCCTCCGGCCCAGTCTGTACCGTCCGGGTGGCTAACGGGGCCTCTGGCGACTGGCCGAAACGATGGGAAAGCAATTCCACCTGGACCGGTGTGGCTACCGGCTTCCCGTCGTAATCCCTGGCTTCGACGGTCAGGTGCGCGGTTTCGCCGGGGCTATAGACATACTTATCGGAGGAGACGTTTACCAGAAAGCTGCCGCAGGTGGCCACCACCATGGCGTGGCCGGTGATTTCACGATTGGCGGCGTCTGTAACGCGCGCCTCGATGCGGTAGAGCATGTCGTAGCGCTGCTTCTCGGAAAATTGAGTGGGGATGCTGACCGCGAGGCGGCCTTCGGCATCGAGCTGGCCCTGCTGCTCGGAGAGCTGCTCCGCGCCATACAGGTAGTCTCCACCCTCGCCATCCTCGTCTGCCTCCTCGCCGCCTCCTTCCTCGTCCGACTCTTCATCGCGGTAGGTAAAAGGCGACCAATAGCGCACGCGGTGCACCACCCAGGCAACTTTGGCGCCGGCCACGGGCTCACCGAAGTAGTAGCGGGCGTCGAAGGTGACGCGCACTGCGTTTCCCTGGAGCACGCGCGGCACTTCCGGCGTCACCTTTACGGAGTACTCGGGCTTCTTATATTCCTCCACCTGAAAGCTCGCGGAGTTCCATCCCTGGCCGGGCCGCACGCGAATGGAGTAAGAGCCCAGCGCTGCCGCGTCCGGCAAGACGAACTGGCCCTGCAAGGTCCCCACGGGAGAAAGATTCAGGGTCTGGCGGAATACGGGCTTTCCCTCCGGATCGTCAATCTCGATGGGCACCGGGGCAGAATCCGGCAGGCGGTAGCGCCCTTCCTCCATCCCGCGCAGGATGGCCTTGAAATAGACGGTGTGCCCCGGGCGGTACACCGGCCGGTCCGTGTAGATGTAGGCATTCAGGCGATTCTCGGAATTGTAGCCCAGGGTCCAGGTGTCCAGCGAGGAGGGAGCAAAATCGTCTCCCGACTTGGCGAGCACCAGGGGATTTTCCGGCTGGGCTTCACCCAGGGCGGCTTCTGCGAGGCCGTCCGTGCCGGAGGAAAGAGTTGCGGCCCGCCCTTTCCCGGTGAGAAAAATCAGCGCGGCACCCGCGACGGGCTGGCCCGTGGTGCGGTTCTGTGCGAAAGCCAGGATGTGGCCTGGCCAGGACTTCACCACCAGACCCAGGTCGGTGACGCTGACCACGGTGTAGGCCCGCAAGCCCTTGCCTGCCGCCTCCACCAGGTAGAAGCCCTTGCCGGGAACGTCCACCGGGACGGTGGCAGACTCCCAGAAGTAGGCCCGGCGGGGGGAGACATCGAGTGGCTGCCGCCAGCGAGCGACAAGCTGATTCGGATTCAGCACTGGGACATCGGCAAATTCGGCCGGAGAGGCAGACTTCGCCACGGCTTCCTGCCGGCGCCGCGCCCACCAGTCGCGGATGGCGGTCCTGGACTCCGGCGAGTACTGCCCGCGGAAGAAATCCCGCACCTCGCTTCGCCATTCCTGCTTCCAATCGTGGAACCGCTCGAGCCAGGACTGGGTGTGCGCCAACTCGGGGGCCTTGCCGCCGAACTCGTGCGGGTCGCGGAGTTGCTCGAAGAAGCGGACGGGATCGTTCACCCGGTAGACGCGGAATTCCAGCGCGCTGACTCCGCGTCCCCACACCTGCACGTGGGGCTTTTCTCCGGGCGCGTAGGTGCGGTCGCTGGAGAGGGAGAAAAACGGCTGGGGCTCATCCGCGAGCGCCGGGATGGGACGCAGGAGAACAAAGGCCGCTTCGCCCGCCGGAACCGCGGTGGCGAAAAGCGCCAGCAGCATCAGGGCGCGCGGCAGCCTCATGACCTATTCCTCTCCCCGCAGAATGTTCCAGCGATAGACGCCCAGGAAGGCGGGATTGCCCGGCACCGGCCGCCAGCGCGGTTCCGGGTGGCGCAGCAGGTCTTCGGTGGAGACGCGGCGAATCTCTCCTGGCCCGTTGCGGAGCGGCCCGGTGTGGTACACCACCCAGGATTGCGCGTCCGGCTCAAATTGGCTGGGGCCGAGGAAAATCATGGTGTGGTAGGAACGCTCCTGCCCCTCCGGCGCTTGCGGCTGGCGATAAAACAGCAGATCGCCGGGCAGGGCACGGCGCAGGTCGCGCGAGAGGAAATGGGAGTTGAAGAGGGAGAGCGTCTTCGCGTCCGCAAATTCCGCAAAGGCGCCGTCGGCCACGTCACTCTCCACCAGGGGCCCGGGACGCACGCGAAAGAGCGCCGCGCCCAAGGGCGTAAACGGATAGACGTATTTTTCGACGCCAGGGATGGCTGGAAGCGCGGAAAGACGCAAAGCACGCGCCCAGGAGGAATCGTGAGAGCGAAGCGCCTCGCGATAGGCGAATCGCGCCAGGGCCGCGCAATCCACAATCTCCGCAGGCAGCTCCTGCCGCGCGGCGAACGCCTGCGACTCCGCCAGAAAGCGGAACCAGCGGCGAAAGGCATCGCGGTCCGCGGGCGAGCGGAGGCGCAGGGAGTCCGGCGTGCCATCGCCGGCGCGGTCTGCAAAGTAGGGGCGAACGGTTAGGCGCCCTTCGACCGCGGGGCCACCCGGCCGGCGCGCCTCCAGGACAACCGTGCCGGGCAGAACTCCCGCTTCGATCTCCGCCTCGATGGTGCCGTGGTTGGCGCGAGAGGACACCAGCCGCGCGGAATGGCTGCCGGCAGTGATTGCCAAGGAAAGATCGGCGGCCCGGAGAGACCGCCCGGAGGAATCGCGCAACACGACGGTGAAACGCGAGGCGCCATCGGCCGGGAGGACGGCGGGCTGAATGGACATGAGCAAGCGGGCAGGAGCGAGGCGAACGGCGCCGGCCCCGATCCATAGAACGCAGGCCGCGCCTACGCACACCGCCACGGTCTGAAACCAGCTCGATTTCCAGGGCATCGGGCGCCGCCAAGAAGTGGGATTCTACACCGGGCGGCGAGGAGGCCTACAAGCTTCAATTCCCGTCCGGCGCGCCTTTGCCGGTGGCGAAGCGGTCGTAGAGGGCCACTTCCTCAGCGCTGCCGATGGCAAACGGGCAGCGATGGTGGACGGCCTTGGGAGTCATGTCCAGAATGCGATCGCCGACGCTGGTGGCCATTCCTCCGGCCTGCTCGGCGATGAAGGCCAGGGGGGCGCACTCGTAGACCAGGCGGATTTTGCCGTCTTTGTGGGAGGAATCCGGGGGATAGAAATAGATGCCGCCTTCGAGCAGGATGCGGTGCACGTCTCCCACGAGCGCGCCGGAGTAGCGATGGGAATAGGGCCGGCCGGAGGCCTTGTCCTTCACGGTGACGTAGGAAAGATAATCCTGAATGCCCTGGGGCCAGTCGCGGTAACGGCCCACGTTGGCGCTGAAGATGCCGCCGCGCCTGGGACAGCGCATGTCGCGATGGGAGAGCAGAAACTCGCCCAGGTCTGCATCCAGGGTGAAGCCGTGCACGCCGTGCCCCGCGGAATAGACCAGCATGGTACTGGTGCTATAGAGGACATAGCCCGCCAGCACCATTTCCAGCCCCGGCCGCAAGACTTCCTCCTGGGTGGGATTCCCCCGAGCCTGCTTGCGGCGGTAGAAGCCGAAGATGGTGCCCAGCGCGCCGTTGATGTCCGTGTTCGAGGAACCATCCAGGGGATCGGTGCAGAGAATGTAGCGGCCCTCGCCGCCGCACTGGATGTACTGGATCTCCTCGAGTTCCTCGGAGGCGACCGCGGAGACCAGGCCGGTGGCCTGGAAGGCCTCGACCATGGTGGCGTTCGAATAGACGTCGAGCTTCTTTTGCGCGTCGCCGGTGGCGTTGCGGTCTCCCACCAGGCCCAGTTCGCCGATCAGAGCCGCGCGGCGCATTTCGCGGGAAAGAGTTTTGGCGGTGAAGCCGAGCTGGGCGATGAGGGTGGAAAGCTCGCCGGCGATGTCCGCGCGGCGCTGGCCCTCCTCCAGGATGTGACGGCTGAGAGTTACCGGTACCGGGCTCATGTTGTTCTCCGTGACGCGGCCACTCCTGGCCGCGCCTGGCGCAGACTGCTCGATGGCGAAGGGGAGCGCGCGCAGGCCGGGGCCTGCGCTAGTCCTCTCCCGCGGCCGCGCGGGCGGCGCCGTAGAGTCCCACGCGCTCGTTCAACACCACGCGGACGGGCATCTGTTCGAGCACCGGCCGCAAACGTCCCTTGGCCCAAAAGGCTTCGAGAAAACTCCGTTCGCGCATCTTGGGCATGATTTTGGGCGCGATTCCGCCGGCCACAAAGACGCCGCCGGTGGAGAGCAGGGTGATGGCCAGATCGCCGGCCGCGGAGCCATAGAGCGAGACGAACAGGTCCAGGGTCTGTACGCAGAGGGGACTGGTGCGTTCCAAAGCTGCGCGCGAGAAAACGGCCGCGGCATCTTCTTTCACAACGGCCTCGCGCAGCCAGGGCTCCTCAGTGGCCCGGCCGGTGTCGCGCAGAAAGTCATAAATGTTCCGGATGCCCATGCCGGAAACGCAGCGCTCGCGGCTGACGTGGCCGGAAAAGCGGTTGCGGAGATAGACCAGCAGCGCGTCTTCCAGTGCGTTGTTCGGAGCGAATCCGGCGTGCCCGCCCTCGCTGGAGAACGGCCGGTGGCGCTTCCCATCCCAGAACAGGCCGGCTTCGCCCAGGCCGGTGCCGGCGGCAATCACCGCCTGGGTGCCCGCGGCGCCGGGCGCCCCCGGGCTGAGCACTTCCAGATCGGAGGGCGGCAGAGCGGCGATGCCGTGCGCGGTCGCCTCCAGATCATTCAGCAGCACGACAGAGGGGAGTTGCAGCAACGCGGCCAGGCTGCGCGAATCGACGCGCCAGGGAAGGTTGGTGGCCACGGCCACGCCCTCGTGCACCGGCCCGGCAACTCCGAATCCGGCTGCGGTGATGCGTGAGCCGGCGGGCAATTGCGCTTCGCGCAGGAACTTGGAGACGACGTCTTCGAATTTGACGAATTCGTGACTGACAAAGCGTCCGCCGCTCTGCTCGATGAGCCGGCCGTCGCGCTGCTGGAAGACCGCGAGATTGCACTTGGTGCCGCCGACATCGCCGCCGAGGATCACGTTCAGGGCCTCGCGCCGGCTGCGGACTCCAGCCCAGCGGCGGCATCGCGGTCGGTGAGAAAAACGAGCTGGCCGGCGGCGGGCCGGACGGTCTGCGAGGGATAGGGGGGAGTGTGGGTGCCCTCGAGCACTTCGCGCAAGCGGTCTTTTTTGTCGGCGCCGGTAATCAGGAACAGCACCGCGCGCGCGGCGTTGAGCATGGGGAAGGTGAAGGTCATGCGTTTGCTCGGGGGGAAATTGGGGGGGATCACGTCGTGGGCGATCACCGCGCGGACCGTTTCCTTGAGCCCGGAAGATCCCGGAAAGAGCGACGCGGTGTGGCCATCCGGCCCCATGCCCAGGTAAATCAAATCCAGACAGGGAAAACCGCCCGGGCCGGCGGGAAGGTTTTTCCGCAGGAGGGCTTCGTACTCCTGCGCGGCGCGGTCCAGGTCAGCGCGTTCCGCCTCCATGCGGTGCACATTCTGAGAAGGGATCGAGACGCGGGCGATCAACTCGCGCTCGGCCATTCCGTAGTTGCTGTCTGGGTGGGAGGGCGGGACGGTGCGCTCGTCCGACCAGTAGAGGTGGGTGCGGCTCCAGTCCACCGCTCCGCGCAGATCATCTTCCGCCAGCCGGCGGAAGAGCGCGGCCGGCGTCTTCCCGCCGGAGAGTGCCACGTGAAAGGCCCCGCGGGCGGCGAGGGAATCTTTGGCCAGGGAAACGAAGCGCGCGGCGCCTTCCCGTGCCACGGCCGCCGCATCCTCGAGCACGACGACGCCGGGGAATTTCGCAGCCATGGGCGGGTTACTCGTTGGTCCAGTGGCGGTCGTCGCGGGCCAAGAGGTCGTCGGCCTCGCGCGGGCCCCAGGTGCCGGCGGGATAGTTGGGGAAGTTGCGCGGCGGCAGGGCCTGCCACACGTCCAGGACGGGCTGCACGACGCTCCAGGCTGCCTCCACCATGTCCGCGCGCTGGAAGAGGGTGGCGTCTCCGGCCATGCAATCGTGAATCAGCCGCTCGTAGCCTGTGGAAGGAGTGCTGCCGAAGCGCGTGGCGTAAGAGAAATCCATGTCCACGGCGCCCAGCTTCATGGTCGGCCCGGGCACCTTGGCGCCAAAGCGCAGGGAGATGCCTTCATCCGGCTGGATGTGCAGGATCAGGCGGTTCTGGGTGAGGCTTTCGATTTCAGTATTCCGGAAGAGGACAAAGGGAGCGCGGCGAAAGTGAATCATGATTTCCGTGACCCGCTTGGGCAGGGCCTTGCCCGTGCGGATGTAGAAGGGCACGTCCGCCCAGCGCCAGTTGTCGATCATCAACTTCATGGCCACAAAGCTCTCGACATGGGAATCGGGGGCCACCTTCTGTTCACTGCGATAGGCGGCCAGGCGCTTGCCGCCTACCACGCCCTCTCCATACTGCCCGCGGGCGGTGCGGCTGAGCACCTCCTCCGGGGTGAAGGGCGAAATGGCGCGGAGGATTTTCGTCTGCTCGTCGCGGACGGCGTCTGCGCCAAAGCTGATGGGCGGCTCCATGGCGATCAGGGTGACCAATTGAAAGATGTGATTGGGCACCATGTCGCGAAGCGCGCCGGAGGTTTCGTAGTAGCCGCCGCGCGTTTCCACCCCCACCGTCTCCGCCACGGTGATCTGCACGTGCTTGATGTAACGGCGGTTCCAGATGGGCTCGAAAATGCCGTTGGAAAAGCGAAAGACCATGATGTTCTGGACGGTCTCTTTGCCCAGGTAATGGTCGATGCGGTAGATCTGGCCCTCGTGCATGGTCTCGCGGAGCTTGCGGTTGAGCGCCTTGGCCGAGTCCAGGTCGCGCCCGAAGGGTTTCTCCACAATCACGCGCCGCCAGCTTCCGTTCTCTTCGTTGAGCAGGCCCACGGCGTGCAACTGCTCGGAGACCACGCCGAAAAACTCCGGAGCTGTCGCGAGGTAAAAGAAGTAGTTTCCGTTGGTTTTGTGCTCACCATCCAGCTTGGAGAGCAGGGCGGCCAGTTCGCGGTACGCGGCCGCATCGTCGAAGTTTCCGCCGACGTAATAGAGCCGGCTGAGCAGCCACTCGGCGATAGCCGGGTCCAGCTTGGAGGTGGCGAATTCAGCCATTTCCGCGCGCTGCTTTTCGCGGAACTGCTCGTGGCTCATTTTGGAGCGCGCGAAACCGACGACCGCGAAGTTATCGGAAAGCAGCCCTTCGCTCCGCAGGTTGCTGAGTGAGGGCAACAGCTTGCGCTTAGTCAGATCGCCGCTGGCCCCGAAGATGACCATCACGCTGGGCGGTTTGGGCTGAAGGCTTGCGGTGGCCGCGGTCGCATGAGCTTCGAGTGTCGCCACACCCCCTCCTTCTCCCCGTCCAAGCACTTACTGTTGATTACCGGCGATGGCGCCTGCTGCCGGATCCCGGCGCGCTCATCCGCCGGTGGGGCGTTCCACGTGCCCGCCGAACTTGTGGCGCATCGCGGAGAGCACCTTTTCCGCGAAGGTGTGCTCCTGGCGCGAACGGAAGCGGGTGAACAAGGAGGAAGCGAGCACCTCGACGGGCACGGCCGCCTCGATGGCCGCTTCAATGGTCCACCGGCCCTCACCGGAATCCTGCACGAAGCCCGAAAAACTGGAAAGCGTGGGATTCTCGATGAACGCCTGGGCGGTTAGGTCCAGCAGCCAGGAGCCGACCACACTGCCCCGCCGCCAGACTTCGGAAATTTCCGCCAGGTCGAAATTGTAACGGCGGTCGGCGGGTATCGCTTCGCTGTTGAAACTGCGGAAGAGGTCGAAGCCCTCCGCGTAGGCCTGCATGATCCCGTACTCGATGCCGTTGTGGACCATCTTGACAAAGTGTCCCGCGCCCACCGGCCCGCAGTGCAGATAACCGTGCTCCGCGGTGCCCTTGTCTTTCGGCCGGCCGGGGGTGCGGCCCACGTCGCCGGGACCCGGGGCCAAGGTTTTGAAAATCGGGTCCAACATTTTCACAGTGTCGTTGGGGCCGCCGATCATCAGGCAATACCCGCGTTCCAGGCCCCACACGCCGCCGCTGGTGCCCACGTCGACGTAATGGATGCCTTTGGAGGCGATCATCTTGGAACGGCGGATGTCGTCCTTATAGTAGGAGTTTCCGCCGTCGATAATCACGTCGCCCGATTCAAACATCTTGCTGAGGGCGATGACGCTCTGTTCGGTGGGGTCCCCCGCGGGAACCATCAGCCAGACCACGCGCGGCTTGCTCAGCTTCTTGGCCATGTCTTCGAGCGAACTGGCCGGGGTGCCTCCGTCTTTCTTCAAGGCGTCCACGGCGGCGGCGTCTTGCGCAAAGCCCACCACCTGATGGCCGGCGCGCAAGAGGCGCCGCGCCATGTTGCCGCCCATGCGGCCCAGTCCTACGATTCCGATTTGCATCGTTTGCACTCCCCTCGATTGGGATTTCGTCGTGCTTGCTTGCCGAGCTACTTCAAAGCTTCCGTGACCGCGGTGCGCAGAGTGCGCAGGCCGGAGGCCACGCCGGCGCCCAGGTGCACGCGCAAGGCGCGGCGCCCGCGCTCCGCCAGGACCTCAAAATCGCCGCGGGCCTGCGCGGCCTTGACCACGCCGAAGGTGTAGCGCTGCCCGGGGACGGGCAGATCGTTGGCGTCGTCGCAGGTCAACTGCAGGAACACCCCGGAGTTCGGACCTCCCTTATACGCCTGTCCGGTGGAATGGAGGAAGCGCGGGCCGAAGCCGAGACAGGTGGCCACCTTTTTCCGGGTCTGCACATCCTTGCGCATCCCGGTGAGCTCGCGCTCGTTGGCTTCGTTCATGTCGATGTAGCCGAGCAGAGCGAAGTAATCTCCGGGCTTGATGCGGCTGAAGTGGGCGCGCAGGTAGGCCAGCAGAGTTTTCTGACCGCCTGCGGCCTTGGCCAGCTCGGCCGCGTTCTTGGCGTCGGTGTACAGCTTGATCCCGCCTTCTTCCAGGATGGGTTGCTCCGGCGGGAGCTTGCCGGTCTCCTCATACTCCGCGGTGAGTTTGCGGGTCTCCACCTTGCTGGCTTCCACGTCCGGCTGGTTGAAGGCGTTGATTCCGATGATGGCCCCGGCCACCGCGGTGGCGATCTCCCAGCGGAAGAATTCCTGCCCGATGTCGTAGATTTCCTTGATGGCGATGCGCACCACGGGAAGCCCGGCCTTCTCCAGTGCGTCGACGGCGGCATCCTGGGCGGCATCGGCGCCGGTCTCCAGCCGCAGGTAGGCGAAGAGGCGGTCCTGGCCATACATCTCCGGGCCGAGCAGCGGCTCGCGGTCCACCGGAATCAGCCCCTTGCCGTCCTTGCCCGTGGATTCCGCCAGCAACTGCTCGAGCCACGCGCCCACGTCGTGGATGCCGGGCGAAGCGATCAGGGTGACCTTGTCGTGTCCGTGTTTGGCGTTCACGCCCAGCACCACGCCCAGGGAAACTCCGGGGTTGTCCTCCGGCTTCACGCAGGCGGCGCAGGCGTGCACCATCTCTTCGACGCGGTCCAGGAAGCGGGCGGGGTCCAGGCCCATGGCCGCGGCCGGCACCATGCCGAAATTGGAGAGCGCGGAGTAGCGCCCGCCGATGCTGGGCAGGCCGTAAAAGATGTGGCCGAACCTGTCCGCTTCGGCCACGCGCTGCATCTGCGAGCCGGGATCGGTGATGGCCACGAAATGCCTGGGGGCCTGCTCCGGCCCCAGCAGTTGCTTGGCGCGCTCGAAGAAGTAAGCCTTGAAGATATTGGGCTCGAGCGTGGAGCCGGACTTGCTGGAAACAATGAACAGGGTGTGCGGGTAATCAATCTTCTTTTCGATGGAGCGGATCTGGTCTGGATCGGTGGAGTCGAGCACAAAGAGCTCCGGCGAGCCAGCGATCTTTCCGAAGGTCATCTTGAGCACTTCGGGGCACAGACTGGAACCGCCCATGCCCAGCAGCAGGGCATGGGTGTAGCCGGCCTTTTTGACTTCCACTCCGAAGCTGGTCAGCTTGTCGATCATGGCCAGCTGGTCATCGGCAATGCCCAGCCAGCCCAGCCATTTCGCCTCGTCGCTCCCGGTCCACAGCGTGGCATCGCGGCCCCACAGGCGGCGGGCTTTTCCAGTGAGCCGCCAGTCCTCCAGGGTCTTGGCCACGTCCTTGCCGATGGCGTCGGGAAGCGTATAGGTCTGCCGGTTCAGCTTCTCCTTCGAGAAAAACTTGCAGGTCTTGTCCACGCTGCCCAGCAGCTTGTCAAAGGCTTCCGCGAACAGCTTCACCCCGTCATCCAGCAGCTTTGCAGTGACCTGGGCGAAGTCAATGCCCAGGGCGGCGATGGAATCCATGGTGGCGCGCGCCGCGTCCACATCTTTCTCCAGTGAGGCCTTGGGCACGCCGTGGGCGCGGAAAGCGTCGTAGGTAGCGGGCGGCATGGTGTTGACGGTATCGGGCCCGATCAGTTCTTCCACGTAGAGGACGTCGCTATAGGCCGGGTTCTTGGTGCCGGTGCTGGCCCACAGCAGACGCTGGGTTACCGCGCCCTTGGCCGCCAGCACCTGCCACTTGGGGCCGGAGAAGACTTCCTTGTAGCGGGCATAAGTGAGTTTGGCGTTGGCGATGGCGGTCTTGCCCAGCAGGTCTTCCACGCTGTACCTGGCGGCGCCCACCGCATCCTTCATCTTCGCTTCGAGCTGGGAATCCACCAGGGAATCGATCCGGCTGATGAAGAAGCTGGCCACGCTGGCCACGTGGCTCACGTCTCCGCCCGAGGCGGAATACTTTTCCAGGCCGCGGATGTAGGCATGGGCCACTTGCTCCCAAGCGGTCTGCGCGAAGAGCAGGGTGACGTTGATATTGATGCCTTCGCTGAGCAGTTGCTCGATGGCCGGCAGGCCTTCCGGAGTGGCCGGCACTTTAATCATCACATTAGGCTTGGCCACCTGCTTCCACAGGCGCCGCGCCTCGCTGATGGTGGCCTTAGTGTCGCGCGCCAGGTAGGGCGAAACTTCCAGGCTCACGTACCCGTCCCGCCGCTTCGTTTTTTCGTAGACGCGCAGCAAGCGGTCGGCGGCATCCTTGATGTCCTGGATGGCCAACTGCTCGTAGAGAAACATGGGGTCCACGTTCTGCTTTTCGAGCAGGGCAACCTGGTCCGCATAATCCTTGCTGCCGGTGATGGCCTTCTCAAAGATGGCCGGATTGGAGGTGACGCCACGCAGCCCGTCTTCTTCAATCAGCCGGTCCAACTCGCCGGTAGCCAGCATGCTGCGGCGGATATAGTCGAACCAGACGGACTGCCCGAAGTCGTTCAGCGCCTTGAGCGGATTGGCCACGGCGGCCTGGCTGCTGTTCTCGGTCTTCCCTGCGCTCATCCTTGCCTCCCCTCGCCGGCAACCCGGTGGCCCCGGCGAGTCTTTCTGTCAGGAATGCGTTTCACCAGCCGGCGCGGCGATCAGCCGGCTTTGCGCGCGTGGCGCTTGACCTGCTCCTTGGCCGCCGCGACGACATTGTCTACTGTAAACCCAAACTTCTTCTGCAGCTCTTTGAGCGGGGCGGAGGCGCCGAAGGTGCGCATGCCGATGCTGTGCCCTTCCAGACCCACATAGTTGGACCAACCGAAGGTGGAAGCCTGCTCCACGGAGACGCGCGCACGCACCTCCGGGGGCAATACGGAATTACGGTAGGACTCCGGCTGGTGCTCGAAGAGTTCCCAGCAGGGCAGGCTGACCACGCGGGCGGAGACGCCCTCGGCCTTCAAGCGGTCGGAGGCGTCCAGGCAGAGGCTGACTTCGCTGCCGGTGGCCATCAGGATCACGTCCGGTTTTCCGTTGGGCGCGTCGGCCAGCACGTAGCCGCCCTTGGCCAGGCCGGAGGCCGGAGCGTACTTGGTGCGGTCCAGGGTGGGCAGGGCCTGGCGCGTGAGAACCAGGGCCACCGGCTCGTGGCGCAATTGGAGAATGAGCCGCCAGGCTTCCGTGGCCTCGTTGGCGTCGCAGGGGCGGATGGTGAGCAGGCCCGGGACGGAGCGCAACGAAGGCAACTGCTCGACGGGCTGGTGGGTGGGCCCGTCTTCACCCACACCGATGGAGTCGTGAGTGAAAATGTAGATGACCGGAATCTCCATGATCGCCGCCAGGCGGATGGCGGGCCGCGAAAAGTCGCTGAAGATGAGGAAGCCGGAGCCGAAGGGGCGCACCTTGGAAAGGGACAGGCCGTTCAGGACGGCTCCCATCTCGTGCTCGCGGATCCCGAAGTGCAGGTTGCGGCCGCGGCTATCCGGCAGAAAATCTCCCGCGCCCTCAAACGTCAGGCGCGTCTTGGTGGAAGGGGCCAGATCGGCGGCTCCGCCGATCAGCCAGGGAATATTTTTCGCCGCGGCATTGAGGATTTTCGCGGAGGCATCGCGCCCGGCCATCCCCTTGGGGTCCGCGGGAAACACGGGCAGATCCTTGTCCCATCCCGCGGGAAGCTGGCGGTGCTGCATGCGGTAGAGCTGGTCGGCCAGGTCCGGATATTTCTTCTTGTATTCCTCGAACCGGGCCATCCATTCCTCGCGCAGCTTGCGGCCGCGGGCCCCGATGCCCTTCTCAAAATGCTCGCGCACACCGTCGGGCACCAGGAACTTGGCGTCTTCGGGCCAGCCGTAGTTTTTCTTGGTCAGGCGGATTTCCTGCTCGCCCAGCGGCTCGCCGTGGGCCCCGCTGGTGTCCTGCTTGTTCGGCGCGCCGTAGGCGATATGGCTGTCCACGATAATCAGGCTGGGCCGGTCCGGGGTGTTCTGGGCGAAACGGAAGGCGCGGTCCAGCATGTCCAGGTCGTTGGCATCGCCCACGCGCTCCACGTTCCAGCCGTAGGCCATGAAGCGGGTGGCCACATCCTCGCTGAAGGCGAGGGCGGTATTGCCCTCGATGGTGATGTGATTGTTGTCGTAGATCCAGCACAGGTTGCCGAGCTTCAAATGCCCGGCGAGCGAGGCGGCCTCCGAAGAAATTCCTTCCATCATGCAGCCGTCGCCCCCGATGGCATAGACGCGGTAGCCGATCATGTCGAAGTCCGGCCGGTTGAAATGACCGGCCATCCACTGTCCGGCAATGGCCATGCCCACGCTGGTGGCCACGCCGTGACCCAGCGGGCCGGTGGTGGTCTCGATGCCGGAAGTCCAGCGGTATTCAGGATGCCCGGGACACTTGCTGTCGAGCTGGCGGAAGTTCATCAGATCTTCCAGTTTCACGCTCAACTCGCCGAGCTGCTCGTAGGCGGGATTCACGGCGCGCACCGCGGCCAGATGCAACAAGGAGTAGAGCAGCATGGAGGCGTGGCCCGCGGAAAGAATAAAGCGGTCGCGGTTGGGCCAAATGGGATCAATGGGATCGAATCGCAGAAAGCGCTGCCACAAACAGTAGGCCACCGGCGCCAGAGCCATCGGCGTGCCGGGGTGTCCGGAGTTGGCTTTCTGCACCGCATCCATAGACAGGGTGCGGATGGTGTTGATGGCAAGCTGATCGAGCTTACTGTCCTCCAAGGGTTTGCCTCCCTAAGCTGAGCCTGCTTTGCCAATCCAGCGGTGCTATAGAGTACTCCTAATCGGCCCAGAGTAAATCAAGAACCTGTGACAAGCCAAGCGGGCGGCCGGCCGGCTTATCCGAGCAGGATGGGCAGCAGCACTCCGAGGCCGAGCACGAAGAGCCACAGGGCCGGAACGGAGGTGCCCTCCGGGCGGGTGCGACGGCTCTCGCGTGCCACGTTTCGCGGATCCAGCAGCAGCCACCGGGAGTATTTCCGTTCGAGCAGGACGAAGATGAAGGCGGTCACCGCTCCATACACCAAGTGCCCGACCAGCGAGGGCAGCAGGGCGGAAGCCGCCTCCGGCCGCCAGTCCGCCTCTCCCGTGCGCAGGATGGGCAGAAGGGTGAGGGGACCGGCGTACCACCAAAGCAAACCGTAGAGCCAGCCCCAGGAGATGCCACGCCCCAGGAGCAATCCCTCATTGCGAAACAGCAGACCGTAGCTCATGCCGATCGCGGCGCTGCCCACCAGATAGAGAACGAGGCCGCTGGCCACTGAGAATCCGCCCTGAAGGCCGGCGATTTTGGAAACCACGCCGGAGGCGATCAGGATGGGAGCAGACACGGCGCCTCCGGCCAGACCCGCCACCGCCCCCCAACCGAGGGAGCGCAGGGTACGCAGCCCGGGCCCTTCGGGCTCGCGGTTAATGGGATCTGACTCCACAAACAAGCGCACCCACAGCCGGTCGGCCATCGCATAGGCGATGCCCACGATGACCCCATAAAGGATGTAGCCGACCAAGGAACCGAAGAGGTCGCTGGCGTGGTCGGAGGACCAATCCAATGGAAGTCCGAATGCGAGAGGGATCAGGGTCATGGGCCCGAGGAACCACCACAGGATTCCATAAGCCATGCCCCAGCCCAGGCTCGAGCCATAGCCGAAAATGTCGCGCTGAAAGAGCAGTCCAAAGCTGGCGCCGATGGCAACGGCCACCAGGAAATGCAAGCCGACGCCGCGGGCTCCGGCCTGGTTCTCCACCAGCCCACCCAGCAGCGGGTAAAACCCGCCCTGCGACATCCAGGCTTCAAAGATCCACGCAGCGATCACGCCTCCCAGCCCGCCACCGGAGATGGCCCGCCAGGGATGAAACTCCTTTCTGCCCGGTTGCGGTCTTAAGATTCCCATCAAGCCCAGCACCACGCCGAGGGGCAACCCGAAAGTCATCAGGTATCCCGCCAGGGCAGGAAAACTCAGCCGGACTTCCTCCAACATGGGCATGCCGCGACGGACTCCCGCCACCCAGGGAAAGATGCCGGCGGGAAAAATCATCCAGAGAAGAAGGGCATAAGCCAGGCCCCACATGAGGCCCGCGCCGGGACTGGAGCAACGCTCCGCGAACAGCAGTACGAACACCAGGCCGTAGAAAGCGCCGGCAACCGCGCCGTGAGCGGCCGAAGAGCCGAGCGCCATCGCGCACAGCGTGCCGCCAGCGGCGCCCAGGCAAACGCCAACCGCCAACCGGAAATGGTTTCGCGCGGACTTGATTTCCCCGCTTGCCGCGGTGGCTGGTTGGTTCGGAGGAACGCTGGTCATCGCCGGAGCCTCCATTTCTCCTTCTCGCCGCTAGGCCAGATCAATGGTCTGCACAACGTCTTTGGGGAAGAACAACTCAATCGTCCAGTCCAGCAACACCCGCACTTTTCGCTCGATCCCGGGGAGTTTTCCCAGGTAAATTCCCCGCCACATCAGCCAGGCCAGCAGACCGGAGAAGCGCATGGATTTTTGCCGAGCAAAGGGAACGGTCAGCTCCGCGCAGGCGGTCTGGTGGCCCACCACACACAAAGCGCCGAGAGAATCGAAATGGAAGGGCTTGAGCGGCTTGCCGGCCAGCGATGCCTTGATATTCCGCGCCAGGGTGTTGGCCTCGCGCAGGGCGAACTGCGCCGTGGGCGGGCAGGGTTTGCCGGTCTTGCCGTCATTGAGCGCGGCGCAATCGCCGACCGCCCAGATTCCGGGGGCACCGGGCACGGCCATGGTGGTTTCGACGATCACGGCGCCGCGTTTGTCGCGCGGGTAGGGCAGGGTCGCGAGCAGCGGATTGGGGGCCACGCCCGCGGTCCACACCAGGGTGGCCGCCGGCAACTCGCCGTCGCTGAGCACCACCGTGCCGGGGCGCGCGTCCAGCAACCGGGTGTTCAATTTGAAGGTCACGCCGCGCGCTTCCATGCTGCGGCGCGCGTATTCACCGAGCGAGGCGCTGAGTTCCGGGAGTATGGTGTCGCGCGAGTGCACCAGCACGATGTTCAGGTCTTCGGACTGCAAGTTGGGATAATCGGCCAGAATGCCGCGCGAGAAATCGTTGAGGGCGCCGGCCAGCTCCACACCGGCAAATCCGCCTCCGGCTACCACAAAGGTGAGCAGGCCGCGCCGCGTGGCTCGATCCTTTTCCCGGTCCGCGCGCTCGAACATCTCAATCACGTGGTTGCGGATGCGGATGGCATCCAGCAGAGACTTGAAATTGAAGGACTGCTTCTCGATATTCTCCATGCCGTGAAAATTGGAGACCGCGCCCAGGGCCAGCACCAGGTGATCAAACTCCAGGGCGCGCGGCGCCTCCGGGGCCTGCCCGGGGGCGGCCTCGGGCTCGAGCAGCACGCAGCGCTTTTCCAGAACCACGGATTGTACGCGCCCGCGGACAAACGCGGCGGAGCGCACGCTGGTGCGCAGGGGAGTGGAGATGTGGCCGGGCTCCAGGCTGCTCCCGGCCACTTCGGCGAGCATGGGAGTAAAGAGCAGGGCGTTGGTCTCGCTGACCAGGGTGATGGAGACGGAGGGATCGCCCCGCAACTCGTGCTCGAGGCTGGCCGCGGTCTGCATTCCCGCGAACCCTCCGCCCAGAATCACCACGCGCCGCTTCTTCGGCATGGCGGCTTCGGCAGCTTCCGGCTCCGGACCGAGCACGCGGTCCGCCAGTGCGCTCAACCCCTGGAGAGCGAGTCCCAGCACCGCACGGAAGCCGACCCATCCGACCAGTTCCGGAAAATGGCCGCGCACCGCATCGGCGCTCCACTCCATGCTCCACGCTGAAAAAAAAGGAAACACCACCAGGCTGAATACCGCCCACAGCGGCACGCCCATGGCCGCGCTGGCCATCAGGTTGTCCACATAACCCATCCGTTCCCGATGGGAAACGATCACCAGAAAGGCACCGATTCCAGCGCCCAACAAGACGAGCAAAGGCGCCGGCACGCTTTTCACGGTGAGCACCAGGGCCACGCTCGCCAGCAATCCGGCGAGCGTGCCGATTCCTGCGCGACGAGAGATTCGAGGCATGGGATTCGCGCTCCTTTTCGGTGAGACTGGGCCGGAAACGCCCGGGGGCTCCAGCGCCAGACTGTAGCACCACCCCTGTTCCGGATGTATGAATTGTGAGGGGGCAAACCTGTTCAGATGGATGGTGGGATGGAAAGACGGCCCCGGGGGCCGGGAATCGCAGCCGGGGAAACCTCAACCTCGCGTCAGCGGGCCTCAGCGCGCGGGGATGCCTGGCGTTCCGGCACTCACCGGGCTTTCATCCAGCACTTCGCGCACTTTGCGCCCGAGCATCTCCAGTGCAAAGGGCTTTTGCAGGAAGTGGGCAAACGGACTGATCCCGCCGTGCCCGGCGGCGATGAACTCCGAGTAGCCGGACATGTAGATGATCTTCAGTCCGGGACGGCTGCCGCGAAGCCGCGCGGCCAGTTCCGGCCCGCTCAGATTGGGCATCACCACGTCGGTAATCAGCAGGTGAATGGTCCCGCCATAGTTTTCGGCCAGCCGCAGCGCTTCTTCGCCATCGCGCGCCTCGAGCACGGCGTAGCCGCCGCGGCGCAGGGCTTCGCGCACCAGTTCACGCACTTCCGTCTCGTCTTCGGCCAGCAGGATGGTTTCCGAGCCCTTGGGCATGGAGGCGCGGGGCCGGATGCCGCTGCCGCGGTCCGCGGGTTCTTCCACGCAGGGCAGGTACACGCGGAAGGTGGCGCCTTCTCCGGCCTGGCTGTATACGGTCACGTGTCCCCCGCTCTGCTGCACGATTCCGTAGACCGTGGCCAGGCCCAGGCCAGTGCCCTTGCCCTGATCCTTGGTGGTGAAAAACGGCTCGAAGATGTGAGATTGCGTTTCCGCGTCCATGCCCACGCCGGTATCGCTGATCGCGAGCACCACGTATGAGCCGGGACGCAGGGAGGGCATGCGGTGCATGGTGGCCGGCTCCAGCGTAAGGTTGGAAGTCTCGACCAGCAGCTTGCCGCCATTGGGCATGGCGTCCCTGGCGTTGACCACCAGGTTGAGCAGCACCTGCTCGATCTGCCCGGGATCCGCTTTGACCCGGCCCAATTCCGGCTCGTAGCGCAGGATGAGTTCGATGTGTTCGCCGATCACCCGGCGCAGCATTTTGCCCATGTCCGCGACCACCGCGTTCAGGTCCAGCACCTTGGGCTGCATCACCTGCAAGCGGCTGAAGGCCAGCAATTGCCGGGTGAGAGAAGCGGCGCGCTCCGAAGACTTCTGAATTTGCTCCACGCTGCGGCGCTCCGGGCTGCCCTCCGCCAGCCGCTCGCCGAGCAGGCTGGTGTGGCCCTGGATGACCATGAGCAGGTTGTTGAAATCGTGAGCCACGCCGCCGGCCAGCCGGCCGACCGCCTCCATTTTCTGGGCCTGGCGCAACTGGTCTTCGAGACGGCGCTGGTCGGTAATGTCGTGGAGCACGCCCTGCATCACCGGCCGGCCGGAAGGCCCGCGGCGCAGCAGCACCGCTTCATCGCGGAACCAGAGCACGCGGCCATCCCGGGCAATGAGCCGGTATTCCAAGCGCAGGGGTTTGCCGGTGCGTTCAAATGCGCGCTCGCCCTCGGCCACGCGTTCGCGGTCATCCGGGTGCACACGGTTCCACCAGGTGCTGGCCAGGGCGATCCATTCCTGGGGAGGAAATCCCAGCAGCGTTTCGATCTGCGGGCTGACGTATTCCCAGGCGCCTTCCGGGCCGGGTTCCGCCACGTAGGTGATGGCCGGGAGCTGCTCAACCAGGGTGCGGAATTTTCCTTCCGCGGCCTGCCGGGCTTCGTGGGCCTCCTGCTGCTCGGTGATGTCGCGAAAGTTGGCCACGAAGGCGCGAATCGCCGGATCGGTCAGGAAATTGGTGACCACGCCATCGAGCAGCCTCCACTCTCCGCTGTGCGCGCGCAGCCGGGCGCGCACCAGCAGCGGCTGCCCGGGCTTGCTGCGCGACTCCTCGAAGAGATTGGATACCAAGTCGAGATCTTCAGGATGGATGAAGCTCAGGGCGGACCGGCCCAGCATTTCCTCCGCGGGATACTGCAGGATGCGGGTGGCCGCGGGACTGCTGTAGCTGACCGCTCCGGTGCGGTCGAACAGGATCACCGCGTCCGCGCTGTTGTCAATCAGCCCGCGGAAGCGCCGCTCGCTCTCCCGCAGTGCGTCCTCCGCCTGCTTGCGCTGGATGGCCAGGGCAATCTGCCCGCCGACCGACCCGAGGAATTCCAGGTCCCGCCCGCTGTAGGCGTGATCGTCTGTGTAGTGCTGCACCACCAGCACTCCGATGGTTTCTGTGGGGGTGCGCAGGGGAACGCCCAGCCAGGAAGGCGAAGCCGTGCCCACCAGTTCCACCTCGCCGCTGGCCGCCAGCTGGTCGAACTCCCGCTGGGAGATGGACATGGGCCGCCCGGTGCGGAACACGTACTCCGTGCAGGTCCGTCCCAGCTTCTGCGGCGGGGGTGGCTGGTCGAACTGGTCCACGAAAAACGGGAAATGGAACAGGCCGCTTTCCTCATTGTGCAGCGCGATGAAGCAGTTTTCCGCGTACAACACACGGCGGAGCGACTGGTGAATCAGCTTGAAGAGTTCATCCTGGTTTCCGGTGGAAGCGACCCCGGAAATGATTTCCGAGATCGCGTGGCGCTCCGTCTCCGCGCGTTTCCGTTCGGTGATGTCTTCCGCTGAACCTTCATAATAGGCAATGGCCCCATCCGGCCCGCGCACCGCGCGCGAGGACTCAGAAATCCAAATGTGGCTGCCGTCGCGCCGCCGCATTTCATATTCGAAGTTGCGAACCTCACCGTATCGTTCCATCAACTGCATGTACTGGGTGCGCTTGGCCGAGTCGACGTACTCCTGCGCCGCGATGTCGCGCACGCCGGCAATCAATTCCTCGATGGTCTCGTAGCCGCACATGCGGACCAGCGCCGGATTGCCGCTGAGGTAGCGGCCCTCCGGGGTGCTGCGGAAGATGGCGGGGAAGGCCTGCTCCACCATGGTGCGGTATTGCTCTTCCGCCTCGCGCAGGGCGCGCTCCTGGCGCTGCCGCTCGATGGCAATGCGCGCCAATTGTGAGGCCCGGCGCGCTGCTTCGAGCTCCTCGGCGGAGGGCTGGTGCGGTTCGCGATAAAATGCGGCAAAGGTGCCGAAGAGCACGCCCTTTCCGGAAAGAATCGGGGCGGCCCAGCAGGCGCGCATGCCGTGGGCGCGCGCGGTTTCCCGGCAGTGTTCCCATTCCGAATCCGCCAGCAGGTCCTCCACCACAACCAGCTCCCGGCGGTGCGCGGCCACGCCGCAAGGCATGACGTCGGCACCGATGGCGCAACCGTCCAGCACTTCATGGCAGCCGGGGGGCAGGCTGGGGGCCGCGCCCAGGCGCAACCGCACTCCGCTCTCATCGGTCAGCAGCACAGCGCTCAGCATGCCGGGCATCCGGGCTTCGAGCTGGCGGCAGAGTTGATCGAGAAACGTTTCCAGGGAAGCGCCGGCGGCGAGCAGTTCCAGAATCCCGCCTTCGGCAGCCAGGGCGGCCTCCGCCGGCTGCGCGGCGCGATTTGAAAGGGGCAGAGATCCCATTGACAGCACCCAGGGACGAGGTTTGGCCATGCTACCGCCGGCTGCGGACAGCCGCCAGAGATTCCTCCATCCCCGCTGCCCAAATTCACACTGCCCGCACGTTCACCTAGCGCCGGGGCCGACCACCATCCGTCGTTCAACCCTGCTGCCGTGAGGCGACCGCCGGGGCAGTGAACTTTCGGCCTGCGGCCTGCGTATCACCTGCAAATTCCGCTCGGTGGCAGGAGGGTGGCATGGACCAACTCTGGAAAGACCTGCGGCACGGCGCCCGGGCACTGCGCAACGATCCCGGCTTCACGGCGGTGGCCGTGCTCACTCTGGCCCTGGGCATCGGCGCGAATTCGACGGTGTTCAGTTGGATCAACGCCACGCTGCTCAATCCCATCCCTGGGGCGCGGGACACCGGACAGTTGGTCGCCGTGGGACGCGGCCGCGCCGCTTCTTTCTCTTATCCCGATTTTCTGGACCTGAAAAATCGTGCGGAGAGTCTTACCGGCCTCACCGCGACTTCGCTTTTTCCGATGAGCATCACCGGGCGCGAGCGCCCCGAGCGGGTGTGGGGCATGGTGGTTTCCGCGAATTATTTCGACGTGCTGGGCGTACGGCCGGTGCTGGGCCGCGGCTTCCTGCCCTCGGACGATTCCCCCGGCGCGGCACCTTCCGTAGTGATCAGCTACCGAATGTGGCAGGAGCGATTTTCCGGCGCCGCAGACGTGCTCGGCCGCAGCCTGCCCATCAATTCCCACGAATGCACCATCGTGGGCGTGGCTCCGGCGGTCTTTCAGGGCAGCGCCACGGGACTGCGCATGGAAATCTGGGTGCCCATTGCGCTGGTGCCGGGGCTTTCCCCGGACTCCGCGGAGCTGATTACGGCGCGCAACGATACCTGGCTGAACCCCATCGGACGTCTTGGCCCCGGCATCGAACGTGAGCAGGCCCAGGCGGAGCTCAGCAGCCTGTTCGCGCAAATTGCGCGCGAATATCCCGAGCAGCACAAAGGCGCGGCCTCGGTGATGCTCTTTCCCCTGTGGCGCGCCCCGAACGGCGGCAACAGCATTTTTTCCAAGATGCTGCCCATCCTGCTAGGCATCGCCGGAGTGGTGCTGCTGCTGGCCTGCGCGAATCTGGCCAATCTGCTGCTGGCGCGGGGCGCCGGCCGGCAGAGGGAAATGGCCCTGCGCCTGTCGCTGGGGGCCAGCCGCGCGCGACTGGTGCGCCAGTTGCTGGCGGAGAATCTGGTGCTGGCGCTGGCCGGAGGCGCGCTGGCCCTGGCCGCCACCTTGTGGACGGCCGGCTGGTTCATGCACTTTGCGCCAGTCTCGAATCTTCCGGTGTGGCTGGCGGTGCCGGTGGATCAGCGCGTATTCACCGTGACCCTGGCCATTTCGCTTCTGGCCACATTTCTCTTCGGCAGCCTGCCGGCGCTGCGCTCCTCGGCGCTGGACCCGGCTGCCGCAATGAAGGGAGGCACGGCCGGAGGCGGCGGGCGCCGCGGGGGAATCCTCTCCCACGGCCTGGCGGTGGGGCAGATTGCGCTTTCACTGCTGCTGCTGGTCTGCGCCGGGCTGCTCATCCGCAGCTTCCGCGCCACGCGCTTCTACGACCCGGGCTTCAATCCTCACAACGTCCTGCTGGAGTCGTATGACCTGACCGCCACCGGCGAATCGCCGGCGCAGGCCGGGGCCTTCAATCGCCAGGTGCTGGAGAAGGCGCGCGCCCTGCCCGGCGCGCAAAACGCGGCGCTGGCGGACTGGGTGCCGCTGGGCTTCGGCAGCAGTTCCGACGAGTTCATCCCGGAAGGTTACGCCGCGGGCAAACAGGAAGCCATCGAAGCGGGCATCGCCCACGTGAGCCCCGGCTATCTGGCCACCCTGCAGATTCCCCTGCTCGGTGGGCGCGATTTCTCCGAACAGGATTCCGCGGATTCCGCGCCGGTGGTGATCGTCAATCAGGCGCTGGTGAACCGCTACTGGCCGGGACAGCAGGCGGTGGGAAAGCGCCTGCGCATTGAAGGCAAATGGGCCACGGTGGTTGGGGTGGCCCGCACCGCCCAGTATTACGACCTGGATGAGCCGCCCAAAACGTTTATCTACCTTCCGCTCGAGCAATTCTACGTGCCGGGGGTTACCCTGCACGTGCGACTCGCCGGGGATCCGCTGGCCGGAGCGGCCGCGGCCACCGAGCGCATCCACCAGCTCGATGCCCGCCTGCCGGTGTTCGACACGGCCACGCTCGAGGCGCGCATCTCCAGCATCACCTTTGGGCTGCACATGGCGGGGATGGTTTCCGCCGCATTTGGCGCGCTCGCGCTGATCCTGGCCGCGGTGGGCATTTACGGCGTGGTGGCCTGCGGCACGCAACAGCGCACCCGGGAAATGGGGATCCGCATGGCGCTGGGGGCGCAACGCGGCGATGTGTTCCGCCTGGTCCTCGGCCAGGGAATGCGCATGCTGATGCCGGGCATGGCCGCGGGACTGCTGGCCGCGCTGGCCGCCACGCGGCTACTGCGCCGCATGCTGTTCAGCGTGAGCGCTACGGATCCCGCCACCTTCGCGGGCGTCAGCGTGCTGCTGGCCGCCGTGGCGCTTGCGGCGTGCTATCTGCCGGCGCGCCGTGCCGTGCGGCTGGATCCTCTGGTGGACCTCCGCCACGAATAGCCTCCGGAACCCGCTCCGCGAATCGACAGCGGTGCCCGCCCCCTAAAAAACCTCACTCTATCGAAACGCGATGTAGTAGTCTTACGTCTGACTGAGTAGCTCGCCGCACGTAACCCCGGCGGGCGCGGCGCAGGCAAAAAAGAGCCGAACGCAGAGGCACAGGGAGCGCAGAGAGGAATCCGCATGAGCACAAAGAAACGCGACACCGCGCCGCACCTGCCGATGACCAACACGGAGTTCCATTTCCTGCTTTCGCTGGCGGATGGCGATAAGCACGCCTACGCCATCATGAAAGACGTTGCCCGGCGCACCGACGGCCGGGTCCGGCTGAGCGCGGGAACGCTGTACGGCCTGGTGCGCCGCTTCGTAAGCGAAGGGATGATCGTGGAATCGGTGGAGCGTCCGGCGGCCGCGCTGGATGACGAGCGCCGCCGCTATTACCGCCTGACCGAGTTCGGCCGCGCGGTGGCGGCGGCGGAAGCCGCGCGGCTGGAAGACCTGCTGGCCCTGGCGCGCTCCAAGCGGCTGCTGGCCCGCGTGCGTCCGGCGTAAGGGTTGCCGCGGCGGGTGCAACCCGCCCAGACAGAGCGAAAAAAGGAGAGCGACCCATGGTCCCGGAGAAACAAATCACCCGGCAAGAGCGCATCTTCCGCTCCCTGTTGCGCCTGTTTCCCGTGGAGTTCCGCTCCGACTACGGCCGGGATATGGAGCACACCTTCTCCGATCAGCGGCGCGAGGCGGAGCGCGCCGGCGCGCCGGGCGTGTTTCGCCTGTGGTGGGAGACGGTGGCGGGAATTTTCACCACCGCTCCGCGCGAGCACTGGGAGATGTTCCGACAAGATGCCGGCTTCGCGCTGCGCATGATGCGCAAAAATCCCGCGTTCACGGCGATCGTGGTGCTGACGCTGGCGCTGGGCATCGGAGCGAATACGGCCATCTTCAGCGTGATCAACGGGGTGCTCCTGCGTCCCCTGCCCTATGCCAACGGCGCACAGATCGTGCGCCTGCGCCAGCGGGCGCCGCTCGCCGGCATCACGGACGCAGGTTTCTCTCCGATGGAGATCAACGATTTCCGCCAGCGCAGCCACTCCCTGGCGGACGTGGTCGAGTATCACTCCATGTCCTTCACCTATTTTGGCCAGGGCGATCCCCAGCGGGTGCTGACCGGAGTGGTTTCCGCCAACTTCTTCGAGGTGCTGGGCGTGAAGCCGGCGCTCGGCCGGCTGTTTCTGCCCGG
>DATIYQ010000051.1:0-8960 GCA_035517515.1 Binatia bacterium | reverse complement strand
GCGCCGCTTTCATCCGCGGCGTACTCGCGCCGCCGGGAAATCATCAGTTGCAGCAACATGGCGGCCAGCGGCGCCAGGAAGATCATCAGCAGCGAACCGAGCACGCCTCCTCCGCGGTCCTCATCGTCTCGCCCGCCGCCGCCCAGCATCATCCCCCAGCCCGCCATGCGGGCGAGGAAGGTGATGGCTGCAGCCAGGGTGGCGGCGACAGAGGTGGTCAAAATGTCGTAGTTGCGGACATGGGAGAGTTCGTGGGCAATCACCCCTTCCAGCTCGTCTTCGTTCATCAATTCCATCAACCCCACGGTGGCGGCCACCGACGCGTGATTTGGATTGCGCCCGGTGGCAAACGCATTGGGCGCCCGCTCCGGAATCAGGTACAGCTTGGGCATGGGCAGATTCGCCTTGCCACACAGCCGTTCCATCACCTGGTAGAGCTTGGGGGCCTCTTCGCGGCTGACCGGCTGGGCCCCGCTGGAGGCCAGCGCAATTTTATCCGAGAAGAAATAGGCCACACCGTTCATCACCACGGCCATGCCCAGACCCAAAGCCAGGCCGCGCGATCCGGCGAGAGCTCCCCCGACCAGCACCAGCAGCCCGGAAAGCATCGCCAGCCAAAAAAGCGTTTTCAATGTGTTCCCAGAGTGCATGGTTCTCTCCCTCGCCAGCTGGCCCGCCGCAGAGCCCAGCATCGTTCGCTCCACCGCGAGCGCCTTCCCCTTCACTTATTTCGATGCTGCCGTGACCCGTTCGTTCACGGTTTCAAAACGCAGCCCACCGTTCTTCTTGTTCACGTCCACCACCACGTGGGCGCCGGGCAACACTTTGCCCTCCAGAATCTGCAGCGCCAGCGGGTCCTGCACCAGCTTTTGGATGGCCCGCCGCAGCGGCCGGGCGCCATAGGCGGGATCGAATCCTTCGCGGAAGATCACTTCCCGCGCGGCCGGCGTGAGCTCCAGGGAGATGTGCCGGCTCTCCAGTTGCTTCGCCGCCTGGGCCACCTGCAGGTCCACGATCTTCCCCAGTTCGTCGCCGCCCAGCGGTTGGAAGAACACAATCTCATCCACGCGGTTCAGGAATTCCGGCCGGAACGTGGCGCGCAGCGCCTCCATCGCTTCCGCACGAGCGCGCGCGGGATCCGCCGAACCCATCTCCGCCAGCGCGGAGGAGCCCACGTTGCTGGTCATGACGATCACCGCATTCCGGAAGTTTACCACTCGGCCCTTGCTGTCGGTCAGGCGGCCGTCCTCCAGGATTTGCAGCAGCACGTTGAACACGTCCGGGTGCGCCTTTTCAATTTCATCCAGTAACACCACGGCATAAGGCCTGCGGCGCATCTGTTCGGTCAGTTGGCCGCCCTCGTCGTGGCCGATATACCCCGGCGGTGCGCCAATCATCCGGGCCACGGAGTGTTTCTCCATGTATTCGGACATGTCCAGGCGAATCATGGCGTGCTCGTCGTCGAACAGGAATTCCGCGAGCGCCCGTGCCAGTTCTGTCTTACCCACACCCGTTGGACCCAAAAACAGGAACGAACCAATGGGGCGCCGCGGATCCGCCAGCCCCGCGCGGCTCCGCCGGATGGCGTTGGACACTCGCTGCAGCGCCTCTTCCTGTCCCACCACCCGCTGCCGCAGCCGCTCTTCCATCCTGACCAGCTTTTGGACCTCACCCTCGAGCAGCCGGCCCGCTGGGATGCCCGTCCACTTGCTCACCACGCGGGCGATGTCCTCTTCGTCCACTTCCTCCTTGAGCATGCCGCCGGATTTCTGCACCTCCTGCAGTTTTTTCTGGGCGGCAGCCAGTTCGCGCTCCTTGCCGGCAATGACTCCATAACGGAGCTCCGCCACTTTGGAGAGATCGCCCTGGCGCTCGGAGCGCTGCTCCTGCGCCTTGGCCTCCTCGATTTCCTGCTTCAGACGGCGGATGCCCTGGATTGCGTCTTTCTCCTGCTGCCAGCGGGCTTTGAGCGCCGAGGACTTCTCCTTCAGGGCGGCCAACTGCCCCTCGATTTGCTTGCGCCGATCTTTGGAATGCGCGTCGCTTTCCCGCAGCAGCGCCTGCCGCTCAATTTCCAATTGCATCACTTCGCGCTCGATTTCATCAATCTCCAGGGGCAGGGAATCGAGCTGCATGCGCAAGCTGGCCGCGGCCTCATCCACCAGGTCAATGGCCTTGTCGGGAAGGAATCGGTCGGAAATATAGCGATGCGAGAGTGTGGCCGCGGCCACAATCGCCGCGTCCTTGATGCGAACCCCATGATGGACCTCGTAGCGGTCCTTCAGGCCGCGCAGGATGGCGATGGTATCTTCCACCGCGGGCTCGCCCACAAACACCGGCTGGAAGCGGCGCTCCAGCGCCGGGTCCTTTTCGATGTGCTTGCGGTATTCGTTGAGCGTGGTGGCGCCGATGGCGCGCAGTTCGCCCCGGGCCAGGGCCGGCTTCAGCATATTCGAGGCGTCCATGGCGCCCTCCGCGGCGCCCGCGCCCACCAGCGTATGCAGCTCGTCAATAAACAGAATGATCTGCCCGCCGGCCTCGCCGATTTCTTTCAGCACGGCCTTCAGCCGGTCTTCGAATTCTCCGCGATATTTCGTCCCGGCAATGAGAGCGGCCAGGTCCAGCGACACGATGCGCTTCGGTCTCAGCACCTCCGGCACGTCGCCGGCCACAATGCGCTGGGCCAGCCCCTCAACAATCGCGGTTTTGCCGACTCCGGGCTCGCCAATGAGCACCGGGTTGTTCTTGGTGCGCCGCGCCAGGATCTGCATCACCCGGCGGATCTCCTCGTCCCGGCCGATCACCGGATCCAGCTTGGATTGGCGCGCCAGTTCGGTGAGGTCGCGCGCGTATTGAGCCAGGGCCTGGTAGGTGGATTCCGGCGCCTGCGAGGTCACCCGGTGGCTGCCGCGCACGGCCACCAACCCCTGCAGCAGCGCATCCCGGGTGGCCGCGTGCTCGGCCAGCAACCTCGCCGCCGCATCCTGGCCGCCTCCGGCGAGCGCCAGCAGCAGATGCTCGGTGGAGACATACTCGTCCTTGAATTGTCCGGCTTCCTCAAACGCGCGCTTCAGGACTTCATTGGCCGATGGGCTGAGATACTGCTGGGTGGGGCCGGAAACCTGCGGGAGCTTCTCCAGTTCACGTTCCACCCCGGCCTGCAATGCGTCCAGACGTACGCCGAGCTTGCCGAGCACCGGAGGAACCACGCCTTCCTTCTGCGCAGCCAGCGCCGCGAGCAGGTGCAACGGCTCAATCTGTTGATGGCCCCGGGAGGCGGCCAGTTCCTGGGCCTCTGCCAGGGCCTCCTGGGCCTTGAGGGTTAACTTGTCCATGCGAACCATGGTGACTTCTCCTCATCGGAAGTGATGGAACGGGGAGCCGGACGGGGACCGCCGCTATTATGCCCCAGGGCTCCCCCCCTCAGAAAAAAAGGGCCGGGAGTAACCACCCCCGGCCCTGCTCACCGGAAGGAACTTACTTCCCGTTGCCCACCGCGATCTTGATCTGCTTCGGCTTGGCTTCCTCCCGCTTCGGCAGATGGACCGTGAGCACTCCGTTCTTGTACTCCGCCTTGACGGCCTCCAGCTTCACCGTGTTCGGCAGGGTGAAGGTGCGGCTGAAGGTCCCGTAGTACCGCTCCATGCGGAGAGCGTTCTCCTCCTTGAATTCCTTCTCGTACTTGCGCTCGCCGCTCAGAGTCAGCGTGTTGTTCTCGACGCGAACGTCGATGTCCTTCTCTTCCATTTCCGGCAGTTCAGCCTTCAACACCAGTTCGTGCTCGGTCTCAAAGATGTCCACTGCGGGCGTCCAGACGGTGAGAGAGGTGGGTGTCCGGAAGCCGCGGAAAACAGGCTCATCAAAGAGCCGGGTCATTTCGTCCTGGAATTTGGCTAGAGCGTTCGCCGGGTCCCAACGGGTGATGGTGGTCATTGCAAGTCCTCCGAGGTGGATTTCTAACTTCGCGCACATCATAAAATCTTAGCGTATCATTGTCAAGTATTTTCTTTACCGTCCATCATGCCTATAAAATGCTTGCTATGAAACACTTAAGGTAGATTGTCTCTGGAACCGTCAGCAGAGCTGGATGGTCCCGACTGGCTCCTCGGCGCTCAATCACCCGTACTTCCGCCTTTAGATCCACCGCGGCTTCCCAGAGGATCTCCCCGAAGAGCGATTCCGGTAGGTGGTATGAGCAGGAGCAGGTCACCAGAATCCCTCCCTTCCGGAGCAGCTTCAGGCTGCGTAGGTTGATTTCCTTGTAACCTCGCCGGGCGGCATCCAGGGCGCCCCGGCTCTTGGCGAATGCGGGAGGATCCAGGATGACCGCGTCGAATTTGCGCCCCGCCTGGTCGTACTCCTTGAGCAGGTCGAAAACATTGCGCTCGTGAAACGCCAGATTCCCCGTCCCATTTCGTTCCGCCGTCCGGCGTGCTAGTCCCAGCGCATCGCTGGAACTGTCCACTGCCTCCACGCGCTCGGCATGCCGGGCCGCGTGCAGCGCAAAACCGCCCTGGTAGCAGAAACAATCCAGCACCTCGCCCTTGAGATAGAGTTCCGCTGCCCGGTAGTTTTCCCGTTGGTCCAAGAAAGCTCCAGTTTTCTGTCCATGGCGCAAGTTGACCGGAATCTCGATGCCGTTCATGCGCACCGCCACCTCCTCCGGGACCTCGCCGGACAGCGTCGAGACGGTCTGCGGCAGGCCTTCGAGTTGGCGGGACTTGGCATCGTTTCGTTCCAGGATTCCGCGGGGTGAAAATTCCTCATTCAGCAGGGCGACGAATTCTGCTTTTCGCCGATCCGTCCCCTGGCTCAGCGTCTGCAGCACCAGATAATCCCCATAACGGTCCACGATGAGCGAAGGCAGCAGGTCTCCCTCCCCGTAGATCAGACGGCAACAGTCGGTGTCCGCCACGACGGTGCGGCGGTAGTCCGCGGCGGCGCGAATCCGCGAGGCAAAGAAGGCGCGGTCGACGGGCTCGTCCCTGCGAGTGAGAAAGCGCAGAGCGATCTGCGAGCGGTCGCTCCAGAAGGCGTGGCCCACCAGCCGTCTCTGCTCGTCGGTCACGCGCACCACGTCTCCAGGGGAGGCTTGCGCGCTGCGCACGTCGCTGCGGTAAATCCACAGATGTCCCCCAGCCACGCGGTCGGCGCCTTTCCGCGTGACGACGACTCCCGGTTCGGCCATGAACGATTTCCTCTCCCCGCCTGAGTGGAGCAAATGGTGCGGCGGGTTCGATAGAATGAATCCGCGAATCTTTGCGGCGCCGGCGGTGACGTACGGCCAGCACCGCGCATACCATAACGCAGGATGATTCCCGGGAGCGAGTCCGCCCGTGCACCTTTCCGACTTCGACTACGAACTGCCGCCAGAGCGCATCGCCCAGCGCCCGGCGCCGGAGCGCGATGCGTCGCGCATGATGGTGCTGGATCGCGCCGCGCGCACCCGGGAAGACCGCGCCTTCCGCGACTTGCCCGAGCTTCTCCGCGGCGATGAGCTGCTGGTGGTGAACGACGCGCGCGTATTCCCGGCGCGCCTGTTTGGACGCCGCGTGGGGACTCGCGCCCAGCCGCCGCCGCGGCGCCGGCGTGGCTATCTCTCCTCAGAGATTGAAGTCTTGCTCACCCGGCAGATTGAGCCGGGGGTCTGGGACGCGCTGGTACGTCCCGGCCGGAAGATCCGCATTGGGGAGCGCATTGTTTTCGAATGTGGCGCGGGCGCACCTGGCCATTCTCCAGGGCAGGGTACAGAAGAGAAAGTGTCTACCCCGGGCCCCGATTCGCTCGAAGCCGAAGTGCTCTCTCGCGGCCCCTACGGCGCTCGCCGGTTGCGTTTCGCGGCGACCGACGACTTCGAAACCGCACTCGCCCGTTTCGGCCATCTTCCGCTGCCTCCCTATATTCTCCGGCCGGAGGATTCTGCCGACCGGGAGCGCTATCAAACTCTCTTCGCCCAGCATTCCGGGGCGGTTGCCGCCCCCACCGCCGGTCTGCACTTCACCGAAGCCATACTGGCTCGGTTGCGCGCCCGCGGAATCGAAATCTGTCCACTGACACTGCTGGTTGGTCCCGGGACGTTTCAGCCCGTGCGCAGGGACCAGGTGGAACTCCATCCGATGCAACCGGAGGCGTATGACATCCCGGAAGCCACGGCCGCAGCCATCGAGCGCGCACAGGCGGCGAGCCGCCCGGTCCTGGCCGTAGGCACCACGGTGGTGCGCGCGCTCGAATCCGCGGCCCGCGCCGTTCCGCAGGAGTCCGGTCAGCGGACTTCCATCCCCGCCGGGCCGGGTGAGGCGGAGATTTATCTTTACCCTGGCGCGGAGTTTCTGGTGGTCAACCAACTCCTTACCAACTTCCACCTGCCCAAATCCACGCTGTTGCTCCTGGTGAGCGCGTTCGCGGGCCGGGAATTCATCTTGGACGCATACCGCCACGGCGTGGAAAGCGGCTACCGCTTCTATAGTTACGGCGATTGCATGCTGATCCGCTGAGGGAGGCAGCCGTATCCCATCCTTCTGCGGTCAACTCCATGAGTGCGGCCCGATGCGCGGAGGCGCAAAGGCGAATCGGGCCCGGGGGACCGAAACCTGGTGGCCAGTGTCGCGCCCCTATCCGCCCCGCCCGGGGCGGTTTATAATCCCCGCCATCCGCCGCGCCCGCGGGCCGGCCCCGATGCGCTACCTGATCCTCAGCGATGTCCACGCCAACGTGACGGCCCTGGAGGCGGCCCTGGCCGCGGCCCAAGGCGCGTGGGACAAAGCTCTGTGTCTCGGCGACCTTGTGGGTTACGGCCCTGACCCCAATGAGGTGGTGGACCGCGTGCGCTCGCTCAATGCGGTCACCATCCGCGGCAACCACGACCGCGTGTGCTGCGGCCTCAGCGACGCGCAGGACTTCAATCCGGTAGCGCGCAGCGCGGTCAATTGGACACGCGAGCAACTGCGCCCGGAAAATCAGCAGTACTTGCAGGAGCTTCCCCCCGGACCCAAAGAACTGAACGGCATGGTGTTGATCCACGGAGCGCTGCGCGATGAAGACGAATACGTGATCGCCCCGGGGCAGGCTCTGGCCTCTCTCGTCGAGGCAACCTCGGATCTTAGCTTTTTCGGCCACACGCATCTGCAAGGAGGATTTTCCTTCCACAACAATCAACTGGCGGTGATTCATCCGAAGTACGCGGCGCAAGGGGGCGTGTGGCCCCTGCAGATCGAAGAAGGCACGCGCTACCTGCTGAACCCCGGCTCGATCGGCCAGCCGCGCGACGGCGATTCCCGCGCCGGCTTTCTGATTGCAGACATGGAGCATCGTGTGATGGAGTACCGCCGCGTGCCCTACGAAATCCGCTCCGTGCAGCAGCGCATGTTCCGCGCCGGGCTGCACGAATCGCTCATCTTGCGGCTGGCCCTGGGGCGTTGACCGCCAGCTGCCGGGTGCATGGCCATGAGCTCTCCTACCACGGAAGATTCCTCATCCAGCCGTTTCGCGCTGGCGCTCGCCGGCGGCGCCGGAATTGTCCTGCTGCTGGTGGCCGGCGCGTGGCTGATGGGCCGGGGTTCGGGACCGGCCAGGGGGACCGCGGCCGAGGCGCACCTGCCGTTCGGCCCCGCCGAGCAAGCCTATGCGCAGCAGATTCAATTCTCCGGTTTGCAGCTCAGTCAGGCCACCAACCTGCTGAACCACGAATTCACTTACCTGGTGGGCACGGTCTCCAATGGCGGAACGCGGGCGGTGCGCGGGATGGAAGCCACTGTCGAGTTCCATGACCTGATCAACCAGCTCGTGCTCCGCGAGACCGCGCGAGTGATCGCTCCCGGCGCGCCTCCCCTGGCGCCGGCCCGCAAGCGCGATTTTCAGCTGACCTTCGAATCGGTTCCCGCAAGCTGGAACCACCAGGCGCCCACCCTCCGGGTGACCGGCCTGGACCTGCAGTGATCCGCCGTGCCCGCGCCTGATTCTCCATCGCTGCCCCCTGCGCAGGATCTGGAGCGCGCAGTGCGCGGCCTGCGCGACGGCGGCCAGGTGGAAGTGCGCGAAGACGGCGAACTGCTGGCCAGCCTGCTGAATCCGGAATTCGCACTTCGTGAGCAGGGCGGGAAGCTGGTGCTCGAGCTCTGGACCAGCGGTGCGACGCTGGTGCGCCGGATTCAGGGCCTGCTGGCGCAGGATGCGGGACGCATCGAATTCGCGGTGCAGAAGTTCGGCCGCGCCCGCCCCGGGCGGCTGGAGCTTCGTGCCCGCGAGCTTCCCCTGGCGGCCGGCCGGGTGACCCGCGAGCAATTTCGCGCGCGCTTCCGCCAATTGCTGGCCGAGCAGTTTCCCGATGAGGATGTTCTCTCGCTGACCGCCGCCGCGGACCTCAAGCGCTCGCTCTCCGGCAATTACGCACGAGGATTGCAAGTGCGGGGGCGCGAGGCGCGCGCGGTGCTGGGCGTGCCTCCCACGGAAAGTCCGGGATCCGCCGATGCCGCCTTGGCGTTTGCCCTGCTGTGGCTCGCCTGGGCTCGCGAGCACAATCCCAAGAAACATGTCGCCGGTCTCCGGCTCTTTCTGCCCGAAGGACGCACCCAGGTTACCTGCCATCGTCTCCAGGCGCTTTCGCCCGACCTGGCGATTGAAATCTACGAACTGGAATGGGCGCACGGCCGCGCGCGCCTGCTGGATCCGCGCGACGCTGGAAACCTGGACTCGCATCTGGTGCCACGGCGTCAGATCGAGCGTCTGCAGGCGGAGGCGGCCCGAGCCGCGCGGACGCTGGGGCTTCCTTTCACGGGCGAGCAGGCCGGGTCCACACCCGGCGCCACTGGTGTCGATGCGGTTGTGGTACCCGGAACGCGCGCTCTCTCGTGGCGATTCCGCGGCCTGGAATTCGCTCGCTATGAAGCTGGGATGGTGCGGGTGGCGAGCGATTCCGGCGAACTGGTTCGTGGCACGCCCGATCCGAAAGCGGCCGCCGCGCG